>CADCPZ010000053.1 GCA_902803475.1 uncultured Prevotellaceae bacterium | reverse complement strand
TGATGATGCGGGATTTTTTATGGAATAGCACTATAGCGGATCAACATCATAATATACCTGAAGGGTGGCATTACGCGGATCTTTCATGAGTGCCTGCTGAACGGAACGGAGACATTGACGCACCTGCTGACCGTTGAGTCCGTTCTCCAACTTCAGCACAATCTTGCGGATGTTCATCTGTTTCACACGAGCAATACCTGGTTTATCGGGGCCTAAGACACGATTGCCAAACAGCTCACGCAACCTTGAAGCCATCTCCAAACCGGCACTGTTGACAACAGCATCGTGGCGGTGTTTCAGATATACATATACCAACCGGTAGAAAGGTGGGTAATGGAATTCGCGACGTTCCTGCAACAACATCCGGTAGAAAGCATCGTAGTCATTGTCTACGACCTGATGGATGACGGGCAACTGCGGGTCTTTCGTCTGAAGGAACACCAAGCCGCGCTTCCCTTTGCGCCCTGCCCTGCCGCTCACCTGTGCCATCATCATAAACGCTTGCTCATAAGCACGGAAATCAGGATAGTTCAACATCGTATCGGCATCCAAGATTCCAACCACACTGACGCGGTCGAAATCCAATCCCTTGCTAATCATCTGCGTACCGATCAGCATATTGGTTCTACCTGCAGAGAAATCATTGATGATACGCTCGTAGGCAGAACGGGTTCGTGTGGTATCCAAATCCATACGTGCCACTCGCGCCTCTGGAAAGATCGTCATTATCTGGTCTTCTATCTTCTCTGTACCATATCCCCTGCCCTTGATCTCCTTGCTGCCGCAACACGGACATTCTGTTGGGATGTGTGTCGTATAACCACAATAATGGCACGTGAGCACATTCATATTCTTATGCAACGTCAACGACACATCGCAGTTCTGGCACTTCGGAACCCATCCGCAAACGCTACACTCCACCATCGGAGCAAAGCCGCGACGGTTCTGAAACAAAATCACCTGCTCGTCATTGGAAAGAGCCGTACGAATGGCGGCCAACAAGGTTGGTGAGAACGGGCCGTTCATCATCTTCCGTCGCCGCAGATCACGTATGTCAACGATGCGGATTTCTGGCAACTGGATGTCTTTATACCGACTCATCAATTCCACCAATCCGTATTTCCCCGTCTGTGCATTATGGTAACTCTCTATTGAAGGAGTCGCAGTACCAAGCAGCACACAGGGAGCTTCCATCATAATCCCCACACTCCTTGCATGATAGCGCGGAGCAGGATCCTGTTGCTTGAAACTGCTCTCGTGTTCCTCATCAATAATCACCAACCCTAACCGCTGAAACGGCAGGAAGACCGCTGAGCGTACACCAAGGATGACGTCATACGGACATTTCGACAACTGTTTTTGCCAAATCTCCACACGTTCTGCATCACTGTATTTCGAGTGGTAAATACCCAGGCGATTGCCAAAGACACGCTTCAAACGCTCCGTGATCTGCACCGTCAGCGCTATCTCCGGCAACAGGTAGAGCACCTGTTTGCCTTCATCTATCGTCTTCTGTATCAGGTGGATATAGATTTCTGTTTTTCCGCTCGACGTGACACCATGTAAGAGTACCACCCGTTTCTTTAAAAACTGAAACAGGATCTGGTTGTAGGCTTCCTGTTGGGCTTCGTTCAAAGGTTTGATGGCAGCAGGATTAGGCTGAGTACGCTCGTTCAGGCGACCGACCTCCCGTTCGAAGGTATAGAAAATCTTCCTGTCGATGAGTGCTTTCAACACCGCTGCCGTACAATGCGATGCATTCATCAGTTCGTCGCGGGTAATCACTCCTTTCATCTCCAAATACGTCAACAGCACCTTCTTCTGCTGATGAGCACGTCCCAGCATCTCCAATGCCACATGTAATGCCTGTTCGTTCTGAAACGCTGGAGTCAGGGCAATACACGTCTCGGTCTTCGGACGATAACCGTCTTCGGCTTTCAGTCCAGACGGCAGCGCTGCCTTATAGAGTTCGCCGATGGGCGACATATAATAATCGGCTATCCATTGCCACAGCTTCTGCTGATGATCCAACACAATCGGCTGTTCGTCGAGCACTTGCTCGATAAACTTATACTTCACCTCCGGTGCAACCTCATGCACACACATCACCAAGGCCGTATAGCGTTTCGACTTACCCAAAGGCACAACGACGCGCACACCCCGTTGCACCTGTGCCTCCATCGATGCAGGAACAGCATAGGTAAACAAGCCTTCTAACGGCAACGGCAATATGACATCAGCGAATTTCATCCCTGCAAAGATAGCGGTTTTCTATAAAACAACAAAAAATAAGCGGCGAGAACTCATTTCTCACCGCTGACTTTTTCAAAATAATGATTACGCCTTACTTCTTAGAAATAGTAAGCTGCGGCAATCTGCCAAGCGTTAGCCTTTGCCTTGTTCTTCAAACCTGTTGTGACAGAGTGGAAGTCAATTTCGCCAGTTGTACCGCAAGCGATGTTGTAGTTGCCGGAAATCTGCAGGTGCTTCATGATGGTGAAGCCCAAACCCACGTTTACACTGAAATTGGAAGTCTTCAGTTTCCAATCACCGAAGTTCAGGTGCTTTTCTTTGTCGCCTACGTTGAATCCAAACTGCGGACCAGCGAAGATATAACCGCTCAGACTGCTGCCAAGTCCTACACCATAACGCAAGTTGATAGGAATCTGAATGGACTGTGTCTTCATCGACTCAGCAGAAGTAACCTCTAACCCATTCATCACTTCCACCTCTGGTTTAGCAGAAC
Source organism: uncultured Prevotellaceae bacterium (assembly GCA_902803475.1). Lineage (GTDB taxonomy): Bacteria > Bacteroidota > Bacteroidia > Bacteroidales > Bacteroidaceae > Prevotella. Next base: position 6,772 of record CADCPZ010000053.1, on the reverse strand, counting down.
GTTGGTCGTAAAGTGCCGCAACGTCAACACCCAGACCTACTAAGGGCAACGAGAACTTCACAGTCGGACCGATAAAGAAACCACACCGGTTGTCGGCATCCAGCACCTTACTGCTCAGCGACATATTCGTCACATTCAAACCGCCTTTGATACCAAACTTCTGTGCGTTTGCCGGCATAGCTACCATCAATGCTATCGCAAAGATCGCTAAAGAAAAAATCTTTTTCATATAAATTGCTTTTTAGTGTCTCTCTCTTCTTACGCTTACACGAGCTGACGACCCAGTGGCAGCACTACCGGAACCCTTACGGCGTGACTTCGAGGTTGAGCTACCACCCGAACGGCGGTTTTTACGGCCTTTCTTCGAAAGCTTCTGGTCTTTTTCAGCTGCAGCGATACTGTCGAGCGAATCCTTTCGTGCCGGATCGCCGAAGATATGCTTCTCAAAGTCTTGCAACTCTTTCTCTATCTTCTTCTGTTCGGCCGTCATCGCTGAGTCGGTAGGACAATACTGAGCTAACGTCTTACCCAACATATTGGTGGTCTTATAGATTTTGCCCTCATACATATTCATCGTGAAATAGTCGTCGGCACTCATCGTTGCAGCATTGTTCAGATTACTGGTCATCACCGTCTGCTTACTGAGGAACGGGGCGATATCGTCGTATTTCACCCAGAACAGCGGATATTTTGCTGCACCATCGCCGAAGTCGTCCTCACGAGACATGATCGGACACAGCGCAATCACCTTACGATGGAAGGTACCCGTAGCCTGATCGTAGTAGGCGCTCTCCTTCAGGTAGTATCCCTGCACCTCGCGGGAAGGAATATCGCTGTTGTCGAGACGGATGCCCTTACCATTGCGCTCGTAATAGATATGATAGTTATCCAAGAACTGCAACGGTTTGATGCGTGCAGAATCGGTGAACACCTCATTACCATCGAGACGGTATTCGTAAGCATTGACACCGCCGTTGTTCTTTCCACGGAGAACGAGCTTGAACAGATAGGTGAACAGGTTGACCTGCTGACCGATAGGCTCTACCGGATAGTACAAGCCGGCATTCTTCTCATTGGTCAAATCCAACTCTCGATAGATATCACGACGCCAAACTACATCTTCCGACATATCCAAGGCTGTCGGGAAAGAAATGAGCGCACGGGTGGTAATACCCGATGCTGCTACTTTCTGCTGGCCCTTCCTGCTCTGCTGACTCGGCTGATTCGGCGGACTCTGCGGAATCTGCTGTACACGACTCTTCTTCGGCTGTGCATCGGCAATCTGCACCATGCAGACGGCTAATAATATAAACAGTATTCGCTTCATATTGTTTGATATAATCTTTATTTCTTTTCTCTTTACTCCTTCTCTCCTTCTCGCCCCCTTCAGGGGGAGCTGGAGGGGGCTTTCACTCTTCCCCTTTAGGGGAAACCGGAGGGGGCCTTACTTCACAATCACTTCGAGCGCACCAGTCAGCGTACGGGTAATACCGTCAGGACCTGTTGCCGACACGCGAGTGATGTAGAACCGTTTGTTGCGTGAGAGACCGCGGAACATTTCCTTCTGACGGGAAGAGAACGATGCGCCGGCAGATGCTACGGGTACCGCATTTCCCATATTGTCGAAGAAGACGGTTTCAAAACTGTTCACACGGAACTCTATATCCAGCAATCCATCGTCTATCGCTGCCTTGATGCCAGAAGCACCCATCAGAGAGGCTTTAGCAAGACCGCCACCCTTGAAGCGGGTTGTGCCGACATTGATATAGGCAGTAGGATCGGGCAGCTTACGCACATGGAACGAATATTGTCCCATCTGGCGCGTCTGTCCATTGGTGGTTGCCGTTACCGTGAAGGTCACATCCTGACCAACGGCAGAAGGCACCGCTGTATAATGACCATCGCCCTTTGAAGTCAGCGAACCGCCGCTCATGGATACCGAAACGGCATTTTGAGGTACACCTGGAACACTGACGCTGACAGGGTTTGAGAATCCTGCATACAGCACGTTCATCAGGTCGGCAGCCACTGTTGCACCAGAAGGCGGACTGATAACATTGTATTTCTGTTTGAACTCACGTTTCAGCACGTCTCCATTGGCATTGCGTGTCAACAGGTATCCACTGAAAGAGTGTTCACCAACACCGCCAACAGCAAACGTATAGCGTCCATCGATGGTGTTCACCTTGGAACCGTTGATATAGATTTCCGGCACCTGTGTGGTGTCAACAGCAGCCATCACGATATTTGCAGAGAACTTCTCACCCGGATAGAGGGTTGTCTTTTCCGGAATGACGAAAGCGTCGAGCTTGTTGACGCGTACATCTTTCAAACCGATGTTGGCTACCAATGTATGGAGCACTTCACCTTCGGCATAACGGATATCGCTCTGCAGTTTCGACAACAGGGTGACGGCAGCAGCAACAGGCATATTCTCAAACATATACTCTTGCCAGTTCTTGCCCAAGGTGTTGGGACCTTTCGGCACAGCTGTTGACAGGTTACGGGCGATAATCTGGCGTTGAAGACTATCGGTGACCATCGCCAGAATACGCTCACGATAACTGTTGACAGCGTCATACAGCTTCTTTCCTTTGCCAATTCCAGGAGCCAGCATCACTTCGGCTGCTGCTTCCAAGTTGTCTTTGTTCTCAATATTCAGGGGATCTCCGTTGGGACCATCGGCATTGCGAACCATCTCCACCTTCAACTGCTGCACGAAGTTGAAAAGGGAATCGCTCATATTCTTCACCGCCGTAGCCTTCTCGAACCAAGCTTTCACTTTGGCAGGGTTGGCTTTCAGTTGGGATTCGAAATCACCGAAGATAGCCTCGTTACGCATGTTTGAACTGGCGGTCGTGCGGTTCAGACTCTCCTCAACGATGGAGAATCCGTTCAGCACCTCCGTCGATATGTTCAACGCAAGCATTGCCATCAAGACGACATACATCAAGTTGATCATCTTCTGGCGAGGAGATACCGGTCTTTTCTTAATTGCCATGTTTACTCTTCTTCTTACTCCTTACTCCTTCTAATCCTGATTCCCAATTCCAGGAGCAGCAACGCGCATATTGACGGTCATCGCCTCAATCATGCGGCCATAGATGCTGTTCAGCTGTTCGATAAGCTCTGCCATCTTACGCGTCTGGCCATTGATCTGGTCAATCGTGCCCACCTGCTGACTGGCAGCTTTCAGCTGTAGCTCGTAAACCTTAGCAATACCGGTCAGCGTGCGGTTCAGGTTCTCCATCTCCTCGCTGTCGCGCGTCAGACGTTCGCTCTGTGCAGAAACCTTACTCAACATTTCTGTCAATTCGTTCAACGCATCGACATAGTTGCTCTGGGCCTCTACCATCTCAGGAGTCTTCTCCTGCTGACCAGCCATCCATGTGGCAGGTGCGACAACGGCAGGCTGACCACCAGCTACGGCCTGTCCACCGGCAACAGTCGGAGCAACGGTCTCTGCAGGTTCATCACCTTCGGCTGCAGACGCTGCTGCAACAGAACCGCCTACACCGCCACCGATGATGATCGTGCCACCACCGACAACAGACTGTCCGCCTGATACGGGCTGACCATCACCAACAGGCTGACCGCCGATAATCGTCTGTCCGCCGATGACCGTTTGACCACCGACAAAAGCTGGTGTAACGGTCTCTTCGACAGTCTCTTCCGACTCGCCATTTTCGTCCTCCTCACCAATACGTTTAAGGTGTGTGGGAAGTTCACGACCATCGGCCGTCTTATCAAACGGACGGTCGAAAGCAGACAGGAAGAACACAACGACCTCCGTACCCATACCCAGGAACAACATCAGGTTGGCTCCAGGAAGGTGGGTCAGTTTAAACAAAGTACCGAGGATCACAACAGATGCGCCCCAACTGTAAGCGTAGTTCAGGAACGTTTGTCCTGGTACGCTATCCATCCATTTCTGCAGACGGTAAACGATATTGAATCTACTATATTCGCCCATTATTTTTTCTTCTTACTACTTTTCTTTGCTTGTTTTGCTGCTTCACTCGATGAACTGGCCAGGCTGCGTACACAGCGGAAACCAATATAGGAACGGGGTTGGTTCTGGTACTCCCATGTGCGCCAGGCACTGCGGATATACGACTCTGGATCTTTCCAAGAACCACCACGAACACTCTTCTTCTTCAAACGATAGGGGTCTTCCTTGGCTGCCTTATACTCCAGCTGAGGATTCAAATCGTTCATGGCATCAACACCTGACTCTGTGAAGATGGTACTGGTCCACTCAGCCACATTACCAGCCATATCAAACAGTCCGTTGGTGTTGGCGGAATAGATACCTGCCTTACTGGTAATCAGGTTTCCGTCTTTCGTATAGTTACCCTTATCGGGCTTGAAGTTGGCATAGAAACAGCCATTACCACTCTTGACGTCTTCATTCTCCCACGGGAACTCATTCTGATCGCGACCGCGGGCTGCATATTCCCACTCGGCCTCTGTCGGCAGACGATAACGTTGCACATACCTTGCTTCCTTGCCAAGACCTTTCAGCAGATAATCTGTACGCCATGCACAGAACGCATTGGCCTGCTCCCAGGTCACACCGACAACGGGATAGTCGTTATATGTCGGATTGCTGAAGTAGTTGCGCATATAGATTTCATTGTCGGAGTTCTTGAAGTCGTTGACCCAACAAGTGGTATCGGGATAGATATTCACAATATAGGTATTCAAGAAATCCCACTCGCTACTCAACGGACGGTTGATGGTTTCGCGTACGATACGGCCTTCATCGTCGATATAGGCTGTATCTTTGGAAATCCACACCACCTCATCGGGGTTGACAACCACATCGGTATTCAGGTTACGCTCATAGGGATTCAGACGGTTACGGCGCAAAGCGGCTGTCGTATAGTCGTAAACCTCGTATTTGTAATTCATCTGACTGGCATCAAGACGTCTCTCTCCGGTAACGGGATTGGTCACGTAGAGACTCTCGTATGCACGCTGCTCATCTTCGTTCATCTTACGCGGCAATGCCTTCTTCCAGTTCAGATGGGGCGTAACAGGATCACCGTTCTTGTCTTCGGTAATCATATAGGTCTCGTCACCACCGTAAGAAGGATCTGCAAGACGGGTACGGAATATGGAGTCGCGCACCCACTGTACAAACTGCTTGTACTCGGAGTTCGTCACCTCGGTATCGTCCATCCAGAAACCGTCAACGGAAATATCCTTGACAGGCGTTGACTTTCCCCACAGACTGTCTTGTTTCTCAATACCCATCTTCAAGTAGCCACGTTTTACCAACACCATTCCGTATGGTGCAGGCTCCCTGAAACCGCGTCCGGCACCAACGCCTACAACTTCTCCACCTCTACCGGATGAAGAAGTCGATTTGCTGCTCATACAGCTTGTCAGCAAGACGAGTGCCATTACGCATAACGCCAATATACATCTTTTCATGTTCATGTTTGATATATTATCTTTTTATTTTTTCCTTGCTCCTTGTCCCTTGCTCCCTGCCCCTCGCTCCCTGCCCCTTGGCAGAGCTGGACGGGCCGCTACAAGTATCTCACACTCTTATGTTTGTTCCGCCCCTTCTTATGAAGGTTGATGTCAGTCTGGTAACTAACAAACAATCCGTGACTGCCATTGCCAGGATTGATCGCCGACGTGTACAGCTCATAACTGTAGCCTATATTGATGCCATGAAAACTGCCGCCGACGACAGCGGTGACGGAATTGGTCGGACTGTATGTTACACCTCCGTACAACATCTTGGTGTCGTTTTTATAGACCAGACGAGCCGTGATATCAGCCCGAAAGGATGTACCGTCATAACTTGCCAACACAGAGGTCGGTATAGTTAGAAACGGATTTCTTAACTTAATATTGTATCCACCCGTCAAATAATACGAGCGCTCTACTTCTAATTCGTTCTTTTCACCCAGGCTGATAACAGGAGCAGAAAGGTGCAGGGCAGACACACCTGCATACCAACGACCGTGCGTATAATACAAGCCCGCTGCAAAGTCAACGCTGTTTCCTGACACCTCTGATTTGATGAAAGCAGGGTCGTCAGGATCTTCTATATCCAATTTCGAACCGTCGAAGTTCTCATTGAGGATGCCCACCTGAATACCGATACTCAGCTGACCACCAAACAGTTTCTGTTTATTGGCATATTGTATGGACAAGCGCTGGTGGGTGAACAAACCAATCTTATCGCTCATCAACGACAATCCCACACCATGATACGACTTGAGGAAATACAAAGGCATATCAGCTCCCAGATAAGCTGTACGGGGATTATGTTCAAAGCCGGCAAAGTCAATAGAATAGGAACCGACGGCATTCAGTTTCGACTCCTTGCCTGCTGCTGCAGGGTTAAAAGCCGTCTCCATCGCCCAATAATGACTATAGTGCGGATCATACTGTGATTGGGCAGACAAACTGACCAATAACAATAGCGATAATATGCATGTTAAACGTCTAAACACGTGTATTATAACGCATCAACACATATTTTATTGTATAAAAAAAATAGTCACCCTCGAAAAAGAGTGACTATTATTCGTTGTCATTAATACTCATCCTCGTTGAAAACTTGGTTTTCGGCGATTGTATTCTGATTATCAATTACTTGTATTGCTATTAACTATTTTTAGCCAAAAAAACCGCATGGTCTGAGGAGGTCGGAGGCGATTCTTTGGCGGGTTCGACAAACAAACTCTCGTACTCATAAAATCATAATGTATCTCTCATTACTACGCTATCTATAAAACAATGCTGTCTT
>CADCPZ010000052.1 GCA_902803475.1 uncultured Prevotellaceae bacterium | reverse complement strand
TGGTTTTCTCTTTTCCATAAAAATTAGTTATTTTGGATGCAAAAATACGAAAAAAGGTTTAATAACAAACGCTATCTCGAATAAAATGTATAACTTTGCACCCTATATTTTTATTTAGGAAAGGAATAACATGGGAAAAATCATCGCATTAGCCAACCAAAAAGGCGGTGTAGGTAAAACAACCACTTCTATCAACTTAGCTGCATCGCTGGCAACACTGGAGAAATCAGTGCTTGTTGTTGATGCCGATCCCCAGGCCAACGCATCAAGCGGCTTGGGTGTTGATATCCAAGAGGTGGACTGTTCACTCTACGAGTGCATCATCAATCAAGCAGATGTTCACGATGCTATTTACACGACCGATATTGACGGACTGGACATCATCCCCAGCCATATCAACCTGGTAGGCGCAGAAATAGAAATGCTGAATTTGGATAACAGAGAAAATATTATCAAACAAGTGCTCGCACCTATCCGCGACGACTACGACTATATATTGATTGATTGTGCTCCTTCGCTGGGACTGATTACCGTCAACTCGCTGACTGCAGCCGACTCGGTCATCATCCCCGTTCAGTGTGAATACTTCGCGCTGGAAGGAATTAGCAAGTTGTTGAACACCATCAAGATTCTGAAGAGCCGACTGAATCCGAAACTGGAAATTGAAGGATTCCTCCTGACAATGTACGACTCACGTCTGCGTCTGGCACGCCAGATTTATGACGAAGTGAAGCGACACTTCCAAGAACTGGTCTTCAAGACCGTCATCCAACGCAACGTGAAACTCAGTGAGAGTCCTAGTCACGGTCTGCCTGTCATCCTTTACGATGCAGACTCTACAGGTGCAAAGAACCACTTGGCTTTGGCAAAAGAAATCATTTATAAAAACTAATCATCACAATGGCTGTTAAGAAAAAATACAACCGCAATACAAAGACATCGGCACTTGGGCGTGGACTCGACGCCTTGATTTCAACCGATAACGTCAGTACACAAGGTAGCTCCACTATCAACGAGATACCCATCAGTCAGATAGAAGCAAACCCCAATCAGCCGCGTCGCGAATTTGACCAAGAAGCACTTCAGGAGTTGGCGAACTCTATCGCACAGTTAGGAATCGTACAACCGATAACCTTGCGACAGATCGCTGACGACCATTTCCAGATTATTGCCGGCGAACGCCGTTGGCGTGCCTCGCAACTGGCAGGATTGACAGCGATACCTGCATACATCCGTACCATCAGCGACGAGAACGTCATGGAGATGGCCCTGGTGGAAAATATCCAGCGTGAAGACCTGAATGCCATTGAAATTGCATTGGCATACGCACAGTTATTGGAAAAAGACGGCATGACGCAAGAGAAGGTGTCAGAGCGTGTCGGCAAGAGCCGCGCTGCCATTGCCAATTACTTGCGTCTGCTGAAACTACCGGCACAGGTACAGATGGCATTGCAGAAGAAAGAGATCGACATGGGACATGCGCGTGCTCTCCTATCGTTGGACAGTCCTTCTCTGCAACTGAAATTGTTCAAAGAAATCAGCAAGCATGGTTTTTCCGTACGCAAAGTTGAAGAACTATGTCACCAGCTGAACAATGGTGAAGACATTCAAAGTGCGAAGAAAATCATTTCCTCCAAAGCACGCCTGCCAGAAGAATTCAATATACTGAAAGACAGTCTTTCCAAGTTTTTCAATACAAAGATACAGATGACGCTGGGTGCTAAAGGAAATGGCAAAATCAGTATTCCTTTTGCCAACGAGGAAGAGCTGGAACATATCATGCACATGTTTGACAAACTGAAAGCATAACGTGAAATATTTGGCAAGAACATACATACAACGATGCACCTTCATGATCTTGTTCATGACGCTTTGCACAGTTATCGCCTCGGCACAGGAGATTGTGGGCAAGGACAGTGTCATGATTTTGGAAAAGAAGGCTCAAGCAAAAGCTGCCCATGCTACTAAAGACAGTCTGGAAAGGATTTTCGCACGAGAGGACAGCATCGAACTTGCCAATGCTGAAAAGAAAGCCAAGCAGAAACGCGACTGGAGCACATGGCGACCAAATGCCAAACGTGCCTTGTGGCTGGCTCTCGCCATTCCTGGAGCAGGACAGATATACAACCGCAAATATTGGAAACTGCCGATTGTCTATGGTGGATTTGTGGGTTGTATTTATGCCATCTCATGGAACAACCAGATGTATCACGATTATGCACAAGCTTATATCGACCTGAAGGATGACGACCCAAACACTCAAAGCTATAACCAGTTCCTGCATCTGGGCGTTACCATCACGGATTCCAACGCACCGAAATACAAGGAACTATTTCGCAAACGTAAAGACCGCTATCGCCGTTGGCGCGATTTGAGCGTGTTTGCACTGGTGGCTGTCTATGCGCTATCTGTCATTGATGCGTATGTGGATGCATCTTTATCTGAATTTGATATATCCAAGGATTTAAGTCTGCGCATTGCTCCTACCGTGCTCAGCGATGAGAGTTCCTTTAGTAGCAGGAACCCGCTGAAATCGTCGGCCGTCGGAGTAGGCTGTAGTTTGAAATTCTAAGTGGAAAGCTACCCGACCTCCCTATAGAAGAGGCTCTATATTCAAAGAAATAAAATGAAAGAGGAAATAAAAATGGAAGTAAAAATGAATTATATGAAAAGAACAATCGTATTAGCATTATGTTTAGCTGGATTCTGCGTGACGCATGCACAAAGCTATGAAGAGTATGAGATTGTAACCGATGACCAAGGACAACAACAGGAAATCGGATTACCAGAATCGATGATGGTGGATATTGACGACCTGTTAGATCAGTATCACACCAAGGCATACATGCAAACCAATGCATGCAACATGCGCAATGACGACCCAGAAACAGAAAAGGAGGTATTTATCGAGCGTTTGCAACAAATTCCTGCTGTAATGGAAATGGTTTATAACGAACCTGTTCAAAAGATGATAGACCGTTATACCAAGCGTGGTCGCCGACAGGTGAGCTACATGTTGGGAGCTGCCAACTTCTATATGCCTATCTTCGAGCAGGCACTGGAGACATACGGATTGCCGTTGGAACTGAAATACCTGCCAGTCATCGAATCTGCCCTGAACCCCAAAGCTGTTTCACGCGCTGGCGCAACGGGATTGTGGCAGTTTATGCTGGAAACAGGTAAGCGATACGGGCTGAAGGTGAATTCACTGGTTGACGAGCGTCGCGACCCTGTTAAGGCTTCCTATGCGGCAGCACGCTATTTACGCGACTTGTATAAGATTTTTGGCGACTGGAATCTGGTGATTGCATCCTACAATGCTGGTCCTGAACGAATCAACAAGGCTATCCACCGTGCCGGAGGTGAAACCGATTACTGGAAAATCTATCCGTATCTGCCCAAAGAGACACGCGGATATGTACCTGCATTTATCGCAGCCAACTACGTGATGACCTACTACTGCGACCATAATATCTGTCCGATGGAGACTGATCTCCCCGCAAAATCAGATACCATTCTTGTGGATCGCGACATTCACCTCTCACAGATTGCCAATGTCATTGATATCGATATTGACCTACTGAAAGAACTGAACCCACAATACAGAAAGGACTTGATCAATGGCAGAAGCGGTCTGACAGATGTACGACTGCCTGCACAGTATCTGGGTGTGTTTATCGATATGCAGGATTCCATTTGCAATTACAACGCAGACCAGCTGATAGCCAAACGTGCAGAGGTAGCCATTGAGGACGCGCCAACTCCAACAAGAAGCAGTTCGTACCGTTCATCAAGGAGTTATTCTGACAACAACAGCTATAGTCGCCACAGTCGTAGTAGCAGACATAGAGATAATAATGTTTCGACATATAATAGCAGAGGAAAAGGAAAACACAAAGGAAGAGAAGACAACGAAGAAAAGGGTAAGGGTAAAGGCAAGAAGAAAAAAGGCCGCAACGCTGAACCTTCATCCGTAACCGTAAAGAAGGGCGAAAGTCTTGACAAGATTGCCAAGAAGAACCATACGACGGTGAGCGAACTCAAGAAAAAGAACAAGATAAAGGGTGACAAAATCAAACCCGGTCAGAAAATAAAGGTGAAGTAATTTTTGAATTTCACCATTAACACCTTATTAATAAATATAGGAGAACACGATATGGACAATCAGGAAGACAAAGTTAGCGCCCAGGACGCTATGTGGGAGCAGAAAGTTGATGAGAAATTCGAAGAACTGCTTCAAAGTTATCTGGCTTCACGCCATCGCAAGAAAGTAGAGATTATCACAAAAGCTTTCAACTTTGCACGACAGGCACATAAAGGTGTCCGCCGCCTTTCAGGCGAACCCTATATCATGCACCCCATCGCTGTAGCACAGATAGCCTGTTCAGAAATAGGATTAGGATCTACTAGCATTTGTTCTGCCCTCTTGCACGATGTGGTCGAAGATACGGATTATTCTGTTGAGGATATTGAAAACATCTTTGGAAAGAAAATCGCACAGATTGTTGAGGGACTGACAAAAATCAGTGGAGGTATTTTCGGCGAACAAGCTTCCGCTCAGGCTGAGAATTTCAAGAAACTGTTGCTTACGATGAGTGATGACATCCGCGTCATCCTCATCAAGATATGCGACCGCCTGCATAACATGCGTACATTAGAGTCGCAGCCAGCCAACAAACAGTACAAGATTGCTGGCGAGACCATCTACATCTATGCGCCACTTGCCAACCGTCTGGGACTCAACAGAATCAAATCAGAATTGGAAGACCTGAGCTTCCGTTACGAACATCCAGATACCTACGACTACATCAAGAATCAACTGATTTCAACGGAGAAATCGCGTAATACGTTGTTTGAACTGTTCACAGCCCCCATACGTGACGTGTTAGATAACATGGGTTATCAATATGAAATCAAAGCACGCATAAAAAGTCCCTACTCCATTTGGAGTAAGATGCAAAACAAACATGTCACCTTTGATGAGGTGTACGATATTCTGGCTGTACGCATCATATTCGTACCTAAGAACCGCAAAGAAGAAACTGACGAATGTCTGCGTATATACAACGGCATCGAAAACCTCTACGAGAGTCATCCTGACAGATTCCGTAACTGGCTGAACCACAAGAAAGCCAACGGCTATCAGGCTTTGCATGCTACCTTTATGTCGAAACAAGGTAAATGGATTGAGGTGCAGATACGTTCCGACCGTATGGACGATGTGGCAGAGCAAGGTTTCGCTGCCCATTGGAAATACAAGGACAACCCACAGGGAGAGAACGGATCAGAAATTACAGAGGACGAGAGCGAACTCAGCAACTGGCTTCGTACCATCAAGGAGATCCTCGATGATCCACAGCCCGATGCGATGGACTTTTTGGATGCTATCAAACTGAACCTCTATGCTGCTGAAATCTTTGTGTTTACACCCAAAGGCGAAATCAAGACCATGCCGGCTGGCAGTACAGCCCTCGACTTTGCCTTCCAGTTGCACACATTCTTAGGCAGTCATTGCATCGGTGCAAAAGTCAACCACAAGCTAGTTCCAATGAGTCACAAACTGGAAAGTGGTGACCAAGTGGAAATCCTCGCTTCGAAATCACAGCATGTACATCCCTCATGGATCAACTTCGTCAGCTCTGCCAAAGCCAAATCAAAGATACAGGCTATTCTTCGTCGTGACAACCGCGAGATACAGAAGAAGGGCGAAGAAACCTTATCTTCATGGCTCAAGAAAAACGATATGGAGCTGTCTCCTGCTATCGTCAACAAACTTTGTTACCTCCACGAGCTACGCAAGCCAGAAAGTCTGTTTCTTGCCTTGGGTGACAAGACGATCATTTTGGGCGAAAAAGACTTGGACGAGCTGCTTGGAAAGAAGAAACATGCATCGAAAGGATGGCGAAAATTCGTGCCTTTTATCAAATCAGAAGATGTTGAGAAAGACACCAAGAAGGAACTTATCGTCGTTGAGAAAGGTTTCAACAAGAAGAAACCCGTCTATGTCAATGATGAAAACATTCAGCAATACATCTTCCCAAGATGCTGTCACCCCATCCCTGGCGACGATATTCTTGGATATATTGACAACAAGAACCGCATTGAGATTCACAAACGCGCCTGCCCTGTTGCATCAAAGTTGAAAGCCAGCTTTGGCAACCGCATCCTAGATGCCAAATGGGATATGCACAAGAGTCAGCTTTTCGATGCCACCATCCAAATTCAGGGCATCGACCGCAAGGGATTGCTCCACGATCTTGCAGACATTATCTCCGACCAGATGAATGTCAATATGCGTAAGATCATTATCTCAAGTGATAATGGAATTTTCGACGGTTCCATTGAGTTGCGTGTACATGACCGCGATGAAGTGAAACTGCTGATGGAGAGTCTGAAGAAAGTACAAGGATTGCAACAGATGCAGCATATAATATAAATGAATCTATGAGAACAAAATTCCCCATCGCTGTTTTATTAGCATTATTCATTTTATTGCCATCAACGTCAGATGCACGTGGAAAATACGACAATACCGACACATTGGTAGTCGCTCGCGATGGCAGCGGAGAATTCCGCACGGTGAGCGAAGCCGTAGAAGTTTGCCGTGCCTTTATGGAATACACAAAGGTTATCTACGTCAAGAAAGGAATTTATAAGGAAAAACTCGTCGTACCTTCTTGGCTCACCAATATCGAGATTATCGGTGAAGACCGCGATGAAACCATCATTACCTTCGATGACCATGCCAATGTGAAGATTCCAAAGATTGGATTGGAATCAACGCAGCAACTTCAAGACCCCAACAAGGATGGACTCCAAACAATGGGAACATTCCGAACCTATACGGTTAAGGTAGAAGGCTGTCATATCACCTTTCGTAATCTCACCATCGAGAATCAGGCACCACGCAAGGGACAAGCTGTAGCCTTGCACACCGAAGGCGACTGTCTGCGATTTGTCAACTGTCGTTTCCTGGGCAATCAAGATACCATCTATACAGGTATGGCTAATACCCGTTTATACTTTGAAGACTGCTATATCGAAGGTACTACCGACTTCATTTTCGGTCCTTCTACAGCATGGTTCGAGGGTTGCACCATCCATAGCAAGATCAACTCCTACATCACTGCCGCCTCAACACCGAAAGATGTAAAGTACGGCTACGTCTTCAACAACTGCACATTGACAGCTGCAGAAGGTGTCGATAAAGTTTTCCTCGGTCGTCCATGGCGTGCATACGCTTACACCTTATTTATGAATTGCGACCTGGGTAAACATATTGTACCTGAAGGTTGGCAAAACTGGAAAGACTACCACGACCCCGCTCAGGAAGGAACCGTTCGCTATCAGGAATACAACAACCGTGGAGAAGGTGCAAAACCCCAGCAACGTGTGGCATGGAGCAAGCAGCTTTCAAAGAAAGAAATCAAGGAGATTACTATTGAAAATGTACTGAACGGGTGGAAATGAGACGCCAAACTGTTAAAAAATGCAAAATCAGCACAATTATTACTACCTTTTCTTTTTTTTATTACTAATTTCGCACCGTAAACTACGAGCTAAAACAAATCAGAAAGAACTGAAGAAATAATTTTTTTTACACAATCTAAGTATAACTAAAACAAACATTTATGTATCTACAACTCAAAAGAGCCTCTATGGCTTTATTTCTGAGCCTGTTCTGTTTTATGGCGTATGCGCAGAAAACAGTAACCGGTACTGTGAAAGATGCTTCAGGTGAACCCTTGATTGGTGTAACCATTCAGACTCCCGCTGGTACAGGAGGGGTAACTGACATCGATGGTAATTTCAGTATTGGAGGCGTGAACAACGGCGACAAGCTGACATTCTCTTACGTTGGTTGCAAGACCCAGACAGTGACTGTCGGCAGCCAGAGTAGCTTCAACATCACTATGCAAGACGACGCTGAAGGTCTTGACGAAGTAGTCGTTGTCGGTTACGGCACGATGAAGCGTAAGGACTTGACAGGATCAGTTTCATCGGTAACAGGTGAAGCCTTGACTGAGGTTCCTGTATCAACCGTATCTGAAGCCCTCCAAGGCAAGCTTAGTGGTGTTAACGTCATTGCACAGGACGGACGTCCTGGTGCAGAGATGGCTATCCGCGTTCGTGGTGGTGGTTCTATCACCCAGTCTAACGATCCGTTGTTCATTGTCGATGGTATTGCTGTTAGTTCTATTGATGACATCCCCGCAGACCAGATCGAGAGCATCGACGTCTTGAAGGATGCCTCTTCTACTGCTATCTATGGTGCACGTGGTGCAAATGGTGTTATCTTAGTAACAACCAAGTCGGCTAAGGAAGGTAAAGCAACTGTAAAGTATAATATGTACTACCAAATCAAGGCAAAGCCAGAACTGTTGGATTTGCAGGATGCTTACACCTACGTACGTCGCAATTGGGAATATATGACCGCTGTAGGTTATGGTGAAAACATTGCACGCTACTATGGACTGGGATCAGCCAACGGCAACCATCTGGAGGATTATCGCAATGTTTCCAGTCATAACTACATGGACGATGTGTTCCGTTCTGGTTCCATGTGGAATCATGACTTGTCAGTTAGCGGTGGTTCCGACAAAACCCAGTACTACGCATCTGTCAACTATACTGACGATAATTCTACTATGAAGAAGTCGTCATTCAGCCGTTGGAGTATTAACCTGAAATTGCAACAGCAGATAACCAAGAACTTGAAACTGAATGTCGATGCCCGTTACAATGAGACTGAGACTCAGAACAACAAGTACTTCCAGAGCAATACGGCCACAATGAACAATACCTTGGTATATCCATGGATGTTCAACATGATTGACGAACCTCTGGGCAATGGTGCAACCACTGAATTCGGAGAAGGTAATATCTTCGCTGAACAGCAGTACAATCCTATTGCAGTAATCAACGATAACGACTATGTTAAGAAACAGCAGCGCGTACGCTTGAATACCGCTCTGACTTGGGAAATCGTCAGAGGTCTGACAGCCAAGACAGAACTGGGTCTGTCACGTAACTGGTCGAAGACTGAGAATTGGCAGGGTGCCAACACTGGTCGCGACCTCGTAGCTATCGCACAGTTAGGACAGGGTGATGGCTATGCTACATCTTGGACCACAACGCTGAATTATGACTTCAATCACCTGATTAAGAACGAAGACCACTCGCTAAACCTGTTACTCGGTAACGAAGTATTGGGTAGCCGTTCCAACTCTTCTTCTATGCGCGGATATGGATTCCCCACAACATGGGACAAGGAAACAGCTTTCGGTCAGTTGCAGATGGCTCAGGATCACACCCAGAGCTACTTCACCAACAATATCGGTGTATCTTCACACACTCTTTCATGGTTCGGACGTGCCAACTATAATCTCTTGGGACGCTACATGTTCACCTTCACCATGCGTGCCGACGGTAGCTCGAAATTTGCAGAAGGCAACCGCTGGGGATACTTCCCTGCAGGAGCATTCGCATGGCGTGTTTCCGATGAACCTTTCATGGCTGGTACAAAAGACTGGTTGAGCAACTTGAAACTCCGTCTCTCATACGGTACTTCTGGTAACGATGGTATCAATGCCAGCGCCTTCATCGACGAGTGGGTTTCTTCTCTAAACAACGATGGAACGTTCAGCTACAAACCCGGAAGTTTGAAAGGTAATCCAGATTTGACATGGGAGAAAACCATCTCACGCAACATTGGTTTGGACTATGGATTCTTGAATGGTAAGTTTAACGGTTCTGTTGACTTCTACTGGAACACAACGAAAGACTGTTTGATGCGTGTGCCCATCAATTCTATTGCTGGTTATAGCTATGAGTTCCGCAATGCCGCCAAGACCTCGAACAAGGGTATTGAGTTTGCATTTAACTATAATATCCTGCACAAGAAAGACGTTGAGTTGAACTTCGGCATCACCTATAACTTCAATATCAACAAAGTTGAGAAGGTTCCTGCTGATGCAAATATGGACGGAAGCATGCGATTCGCTTCAACAGCTATGAATCCCTCGAAGCCCTATATCATTAGAGAAGGTGAACCTGTCGGTCTGATTATTGGTTATAAGGCTGCCGGTTTCTATACTGTTGACGACTTTACCTATGACAATGGCGTATGGACACTGAAAGATGGCGTCCTCGATACCAAGCTCACCACCTATCACGGTCAAGAAAACTATAGACGTCCTGATGGGCAGTATGCTTTCCCAGGTATGCCGAAATATGAAAACACCAACGGTGATGATGTTATAGACAACAATGATGCTGTCATCATCGGTCGCATGGCACCCCGCCACACGGGTGGTTTCCACTTCAATGGTCGCTATAAGAGCATTGACTTCAGTGCAAACTTCGCTTATCAACTTGACGGCAAAGTATTCAACGCCAATGCCGCACGTTCTGTACACAGTGGTAACAATACCAAGTGGTCTTCTATGAGTCGTCTGGATACAAAGTTCGACAATAGCTGGCGTATGTACGACATCGATGCCAATGGTGACCTCTATGCTGTTACTGATCCTACCGAGTTGGCAGCATTGAACGCTGGAGCTACGTATGGTCTGTTGAGTTATATCAGCAACGACGCTCCTATCGTTAGTGATAACTACATTGAAAGTGCAAGATTCCTGCGCTTGCAGTCGCTGACAATCGGTTATACATTCCCGAAGGTATGGACCAAGAAAATTGGTATCAGCAATGCACGTATCTACTTCACTGGTGGAAACCTGTTCTGTATAAAATCATACGATGGTCTTGATCCTGACGTGAACACGAACTCGTCCATGGACTCAAACTATGACGGTTTCCCCACACCAGGATTCGACTACAACTCTTATCCCAAGAGCCGTACGTTCACCTTCGGTCTTAACGTAACATTCTAACTACAAAACAAAAAAGCAAATAAGTTATGAGAAACAAAATATTAGGTATCGCCCTTTGTACAGCAGGAATGCTTACGATAAGTTCCTGTAGCGATTATCTTGAAACAGATTCTCCGTCAACGGTGACCGCATCATTGGCTGTATCGTCAATAGATGGTTGCCAGACAACGTTGGACGGAGCATACAATAATTTCCACGTAGCTCTGCGCGACCAGATTTTCGGTAACAACCTGTTCTACACTATGGATGCAGCAGGTTCTGACATTGAACGCCATGGAGGTGAGCAGAATGTAGGCCGACTAAAGATGGAAACCTTCTACAATGGAGGTGCACAGGATGTTATTTCTACATTCTCCATTCTTAGCGATATCGGTACTTCCGATGATAAGACCGCATATGCACTTCTGTATGGTATCATCCCAACTATGAACCTGCTGACCGATGGTATCACAGAGGAAATGATAGAAGATCCCGTAAACGGAAAAGCTTACGGCGAAATCTATGGTCAGGCTGTGTGCATGAAAGCCACCTGCTATCGTGAACTGATAAAATACTATGGCGATGTATTCGCAGTGTTCTCGCTGCAGGATAATCCTACAGAGTTCTCTTCACGTCTCGACATCTACGACAAGGTCATTGCTGAGTTGCAGGTAGCCAAGGATTTATGTCCTGAGCTGACAGCCACCAATAAGAACAAGTTCACCAAGCAGTATGCTTATGCCCTGTTAGGACGTATTGCAATGGAAGCCGCCGGTTACCAGACCTATCGTCTGGATGTAACTGACGAGTCTCGCTTGGAGCGTCATCCGGACTATACCGATGTCAACAATGCAGCTTATGCCCGTCCTACCAATTACAAGGCTTACTATGATATTGCATACGATGCTTTCAAGTGGGTAGCTGAAAATCCTGGTGGTGCTACGTTCGATGCCCGTGACTATTCAACATTCTTCACCGAATTACATGGTGTTGATGGTAGTTTTGCAGGAGAATCTATCTTCGAGGACGAGAACATACAAGGCAGTACCACCACAGGTAACTGCGAGCGTCCCTACGCAATTGGCCGTCCTGCTACCAGTTCAAACAAGTTTGGTGTCTGCAAGTCGTACGGACAATGCCGCATCAATCCCGCTTTCTACTATGGTAAATTTGATCCGAAAGACACCCGCCGCGATATCTCATGCGTCGTTACAGGTTCTTACTTGAAGGCTGGTACAAGTGGCATTCGCGACGACCTGAAGGCTGAAGGTTACGACGGTAAAGGTTGCTGCTATGAAGTTCTTCTCGGCTTCAACATGAAAACAGCTGCTGACGGTGCTGGTATTGCCTGTGGCAAGTTCGATGAGAATAGACAGGTAAATCCATATACCACCAAACAGCGTATGTCGGGTATCAATGCTCCTTACATGCGTATCTCTGAGGTTTACCTTGGCTTAGCAGAGGCTGCGTTGATGAAGAGCACTCCCGATCAAGCTACCGCCGACACCTACTACAACAAAACTCACCAGCGTGCCGGTCTGGGTACTAAGAGCGGTGTCACACTGGAAGAGGTTATCGATGAGCGCGGCTTTGAATTTGCAGCTGAGGGCGACCGTCGTTGGACACTGATTCGAACTGGTCTTATCGGCAAGAAGGTGAAGGAAATCAAGGAACTAACCTTGAAGATGATTAACGGTCTGAAAGCTAACGGCTATTACACCTTTGAAAACGGCAATACCATCGGTAATTATATCTACTACAAGGGTGTTGATCCGACGACTCTGGGACTCAGTTCACGTCTCACTGGTCCTACACCAGAAGCTATGCGTGTAGCTGGCTACGAGCCGACAACCGACTTAGAGGCAGTACAGTTCCCAGGTTGGCGCGGTCAGCACGACTGGGAAGAGTACAAAACTTATAAGGACGGCAAGTGGCCCAACAGCAACATTGCCATTAAAGGTCTGTTTACCAACATCACCACGACTCCAGAAGGATACTACAAGAAGCCTTGGGGTAAAGCAATCGTAGATCAGGAAGAAACAAATGGTTTCTACTACAATGATCTATTCAAAGGCTGGGACTGCAAATCAGCACCCATCTACCTTGTACCGCTGTCTGAGAACGCACTGATTGGTGGGTTCACCAACGGCTACGGCTTTACTTCGTTCTAAAAGACCATCTAACCCCTATAAAAGAGGATGTGCTTCAAATAGGCACATCCTCTTTTTTTGATTGACGGGAAAACTTTTTTTCTTTTTTTATAGGGATTTAAAATATTATATGTAACTTTGCACTCGAATTGTAAGCCGTTGGCTCAATCACATTAAAAATAATTATTAACTAAAACAAACAGATTATGAAAAAAATTTTTACGCTTATCGCCGTCGCTATGATGGCAGTTGGTGCTAATGCACAGCAGTTCAAGGTTGCCGCTGATGATCAATTTACCGTTGGTCAGAAGGTTACATCTGTAGCTGACATCACTATGACTTTTGGTGGTTCTACTACACCTTATCCAAATAAAAAGGGTGACAAGACTTTGACCGATGCCTATAAGAAAGCTGCTGCCCATGCTACTGCATTTGCATCTGTTGGCTATGATGCAAGCACTGACGGTAATGGAAACAACCCTGTAGGTGACGATAATGGTTCAAGCACTACACCTACAAGAGGTACCTACTATGTGTTTGAGCCGACCGCAGCTGGTAATTTGGAAGTCGCTGGTGTCTTCAATGCTGACAAGACTGTTGTTGTTTCTGAAGACGGTACAGACATCACAAGTACCATTTCATACGCAGGAACTCAAGAAGATGGAACTTTAGCAGATGACTTTGCTTTTGTCGACAATACCTTCAATTATAAGTTGTATGGAACTATTACTTTCGCTGTAAAGGCTGGTTCTAAGTACTATGTAATGATTCAGGGTTCCAAGTTGGGCTTCGCTGGTTTCAAATTCCCAGCTACAGCTGCTGGCATCAACGGTGTTGAGGCTGCAGCTACTGCTGCTCCTGCAGTTAAGAAGTATGTTGAGAACGGTCAGATCGTTATCGAGAAGGCTGGTAAGAAGTTCACTGTTGCTGGTGCACAGCTGAAATAATACCACGAGATTATACAGATTCAACACGAATCAACAAAACCATAAAGAAGTGGCGGCTCACAAGAGTCGCTACTTTTTTTATACCTCAAATCTGTCGCGCTACAGCGCTACAGCGCTACATAGCGATTGTCGCCGCCACGCTGCCACGCAGTCCCATCTTGCGATTTTAGTTTTGCAGTATGGCGAGTCCCATTATCTATATTATATATTATAATATATATATATTATAATATATAATATAAAATATATACTTATAATTTATAACTTTCAAGAAACGGTGTTCATTACATTTTGAAAAAGTAAATGGGACAGCGTGGCTGCGTGGCTGCGTG
>CADCPZ010000051.1 GCA_902803475.1 uncultured Prevotellaceae bacterium | reverse complement strand
TTTAGATATGAAGAAATTAGTATTCCTTACAGGTGCAGGCATGTCGGTAGAGAGCGGATTCAAGACTTTTCGCGGCAACGACGGCCTATGGGAGAATTATCCCGTTGAACAAGTAGCATCGCACGACGGATGGTTGCGTGACCCTACTTTAGTGACCAATTTTTATAACGGACTTCGTAAGAAACTCTATGCTGCGCAACCCAACGAAGGACACCGTCTGGTGGCTGAATTGGAAAAGGATTTCGACGTGACGGTGATCACGCAGAATGTGGACAATCTGCATGAGAAGGCAGGCTCTACAAAGGTGATTCACCTGCATGGCGAACTGACGAAGGTGTGCTCTAGCAATAATCCTGACGACCCACGCTACCAGATAGAGTTGCCAGAAGAGAACTGTGAGGTGGTGCCAGGTACGAAAGCGGGCGACGGTTCGTTGTTACGACCGTTTATCGTGTTCTTTGGCGAAGGTGTTCCGATGATACAACCTGCAGCTGAAGAAACGATGAAAGCGGACATTTTTGTTATTATTGGCACCAGTTTGAATGTGTATCCGGCTGCCGGACTTGTGCAATATACCCGTGCTGACACGCCGATATACCTGATTGATCCTGCGGAGGTATCTTATTCAAATCCGCGGATACAGGTCATCCAAAAAGGAGCCAGCGAAGGTATGCGCCAACTGGTGGAAAAGTTGAAAGAAAACGTGTCTTGCGGGTGAACCGCAAGACACGTGTTATCGTTAAAAGCATAAGGGTGTTTATACATCCCTTTGTTTTGTTCCCATACGTGCTTCTACAACGTTGACAACGTAGTCACCGAGTTTCTCACACTCGCAAATGACATCCATGTACATCGTGCCGATGGCGTAAGTGTACTTGTGGTCGTCGATGTCGTTGATATTCTGCGACTTCAGTTGGTAACGGTAGTTGTTGATTTCGTTCTCGATATTGAATGAACGGTTGATATCGTTCTGTTCGCGATACCCTACCAATATCGAATTCATCTGTGTGAGTGCCTGGTCGGTGAGTTCCATCATCTGATG
This sequence comes from uncultured Prevotellaceae bacterium, assembly GCA_902803475.1. Classification (GTDB taxonomy): domain Bacteria; phylum Bacteroidota; class Bacteroidia; order Bacteroidales; family Bacteroidaceae; genus Prevotella. Next base: position 2,141 of record CADCPZ010000051.1, on the reverse strand, counting down.
CATGTGGGTATATTGGTCGTCGGTGAAGTCTTCCTTACCCTTGATGCGGCGGTTCAGCGTACGAGCAATGTTATAGCAAGAGTCGCCGATACTCTCGATCTCTGAAATCTCACGTAGCATCGCACGAATCTTTCCTTTCGTTTCATCAGAGAGGTGAGCATTGCTGACCTCGTCAAGGTATTTGGCAATCTCAATCTCCATATTGTCGCTGATACCCTCGTATTTCTCGATGCGTGAGAACGCTTTGACAAACTTCGCCTCGTCTTTCTCGTGTACCAGTTCACGTACCATTCCGAACATACGTTGGATACGGACGGCAAACGACTGGATCTCCTTTTGTGCCTCCAGCACAGAGAGTTCTGGCGTCTTCATGAAGCCAGCAGTAATGAAGCGCAAACGGAAGTCTTCTTCATCACCTTCTGCTTTCTTAGGCTTGATGACCTTGCATACAATCTTCTCCATCTGTGGGATAAACCAGATGAGAATAAAGGTGTTGACTAGATTGAAGGTCGTATGGAAAGCTGCCAGCACGAATGATAGTTTGGCAGCATTCGCCAGAAATGTGGTGTGGTCAACGGCCTCTTTCGTCATCGTTACATCATAACCCACAAAACCGCAACACATATCTACGAACGGACGGAAGATGACAAGCATCCAGCAGACGCCGAAGATGTTAAAGAACATATGAGCAAATGCCGCTCTTCGAGCTTGTGTGTTGGCTGTCATCGCTGCCAGGTTTGAGGTAACGGTAGTTCCGATGTTTTCACCCATCACCAAAGCGATACCCTGATAGATGGGCAATACACCGCTGGAACAGAGTATCATCGTGATGGCCATCACCGCTGCCGAAGACTGTACGCAGAAAGTGAGCACACCACCCAGCAAAAGGAAGACGATGGTGGTGATAAAGCTATCGGGATCGAATGACGCAAAGAAATCGAGCACTGCTTGGTTCTCACCCAGGTTCATGTCGATACCCGTTTGTCGCAACGTGCCCAGTCCCAGGAACATGAACGCAATACCAAACAGGAAATCGCCGATATACTTCTTCTTCTTACTATAAATTAGGATGATGGCAATGAAGAATGCCGGATAGACAAAGTCTGTGATGTTGAATGAGAAGCCTGCCGACATAATCCAAGCCGTCAGCGTTGTGCCGATATTGGCTCCCATGATGACGGAGATTGCTTGTGCCAGCGTGAGCAGTCCCGCGTTGACAAACGAAACGGTCATCACCGTTGTGGCGGTACTCGACTGAACGGCAGCAGTGACAAACATACCTGTCAGCAAACCTGTGAACCGGTTGGTGGTCATTGCTCCCAAAACATGACGCAATTGTGAGCCTGCCATCTTTTGCAAACTCTCACTCATTGATTTCATACCGAACATCAGCAATGCCAATGAACCGATAAGCTTAAAGATAATCAACAAATCCATAGTATTTCTCTGTATAATGAATTGGCGGAAATATTATTCAGCTGCAAAAATACAAAAAAAAACTAAAATGCAAGTTATTTTGAAAAAAATACTTATCTTTGGCAGTTGAAAAACAACTAACATCAATGAATAACATGAAAACAGTACAAGTAAGGTGTAGAAATAATGAGCAGGAAATGGCATTACCCGTTGCCTGTACACTGAGGGAAGCTTTTGATGCTTTCGGCTTAGAGATGAAATACGGCCCCATCTGTGCCAAAGTAAATAATAAGGTGGAAGGAATGAACTACCGTATCTATACAGCCAAGACGGTAGAGTTTCTGAATGTGCAGTCTCCTTCCGGACGACGGAATTATTCACGTTCCTTGTTCTTTGTGCTCTGCAAGGCTGTTCACGACCTGTTTCGAGGGGTGAAGGTGCGCATCGATACGCCTGTCTCAAAAGGCTATTATGTTGACCTGCAATTAGGAAAACCTGTTGAAGAAAAGGATGTTGAACGTATCCGACAGCGTATGCAGAAAATCATAGATGAAGCAATACCTATTCACCGATATGTAGTGCCCACAGAAGAGGCCATCCGTATGTTTGAAGAGAAGGGTGACTTGTCGAAGGTGAAGCTACTGAAAAGTGTCAGCCGTCTATATACGACCTATTACCAAATCGATGATTACGTGGACTACTACTATGGTGCCCTGCTGACCAAC
>CADCPZ010000050.1 GCA_902803475.1 uncultured Prevotellaceae bacterium | reverse complement strand
CGGCGCCTTGTTCTTTCGACATATAGCAGCTTCCATGAAACGATTCCGCATTGTCCATCACCTCCTGTACGATATAGAAACGCACCAACGCATCCAGGTCGATGTAATTCTCCCATGTGGTGGAATTTTTGTCCGATGCATAGATAGCATTGTCGGTAGCCTTCAGAAAGTCGGTGATGTATGTTTGTTGTGTGGAGGAGAGCACCTCTGGTGTGTGATAGGTAAACCACAGGTTGCTTCCGTTGCCTTCTTTAAACCGGACCTGTCCGTCTTCTTGGTAGTTGTTGATTTCGAGCAACCATCCTCCTGTAATCTTCTCAGGGTCGGTTTCTTCGTCAGCCTGTTCCACAATATTCACGCGGTTGGCTTCCACACGTATCTTGTCGGTCATCATGTACAAACCGATATAGCTACCGTTGAGGATGACCTCTACGGGTTGTTGCTCCGGCGTGTATGGCAATCCGATCAGACGGCTCAGCTCGAAGCCCACCGTGTTGCGCAGGAATCCCAGATAGTCGTCGGCATGAGCAAGCAGGTTGAAGTGTTTGTTTTTCTTCATACCCAGCGGAGAAGCCTTCTTCTCGAACTTCAGGCGATAGGGCTTTTTGCCGAAGCTGTTCCATGTATAGTTGCCATGCCCTTTGATTTCCAGTGCCAGCGGAGATTCCTGTGAGCCGAGGTCGCTGTAGCCTTTCAATCCCAGGGCATCGATGTAGTATGTTCCTTGAACGTATGTTTCCTTCGAGGTAATTGCTATGCCTCCTGCGGTGTTGATATACAGCACGGGAAGGGTGCCGGAATAGGGCTTGCCTGTCTCGGTGGGAATGCTGGTGGCATACGTGTTTACTGCTGTCAGGAGCAGCCACAACCCCATGAGGATATTTCTTTTCATAAGTTGATTCTTTTTTGCGTCTTGTTAGATGTTTCGGCTGTCAGAATACTAAGATGGCTGATACTACAGCCAGTATGGCAGCGACAACGATGAGTAAGCCGAAGATCAATATCGTAATCAGGTGTTTATAGATGGTTCGCCACCATCCGTAGCCAGACAGCTGTTTGAAGGTGATGACGGAAACGATGATGGCACAGATGTCATCTGTACTTTCTAACCCCAGACAGAAGAAGTTCAAGACAATCATGATCATCGTAGAGACGTTGAGCACATACGTCATAGCAACGACAAACTCCGAAAAGCGCAAGTCTGGAATGTTGGGACAGTGCCGGAACCTGAAGTAAAGGGGCGTTGCCATGCATAACAGCGAAAACAGCATACTGATGGTGATATGTGTCTGGGACCATTCGTAGATTCTATTGAGGGTGGTTTCAATTAATTCGGTAATGCGATCTTTTTTCTCAGGACTCTTCTTTTCATCGGTGATCTCGACATTCTTGATTCTGATAGCAGGCCTCTCTTGGGCTGTCTGCATGGCACCAGATTCATTTTTATAGGAAGCGTCTTCCACTCCTTGGTGGAAGTCCTCCATTCTGTTTTGTTTGAATGCCTCGATTTCTTGTTCGGTAAGATTCTTTCCTTGAATGTTGAATCCCGTATTGACAAGTAACAACAAAGCCGTTAACAGGAACAGCATCTTAAAGGGCGGAAAATACGCCATCTGCATACCGTTCAGGTAGTCGCGAACCATATATCCGGGCCTCAGGAACAAGTCGCGAATAGAATGGTACATACCGCGATTGCCCAATCCCCATACATCGATAAACAGCAGGAATGCTTTCTTGAATGAATATCTGCTGATGAATGCTGCCTGTCCGCATCGCGGACAGTAGTTGCCTTTGTAATGGGTGGCACAGGTAGGACAGTCGTGTTCTTCCTCAGAGAGAGGTTTTACTTGGTGTGGCTGCTTTTGCCATTCCAGGAATCGCTGGTATTTTTCTTTTATGTTCATTGTTTAGCTAACTGTTTATGCGATATCGACGACGGTGATACCTGCACCGCCAAATTGTACATGTTCATCACGGAAACCGCTGACATTGGGAATCGTCTGCAGGTATTGACGGATGAGTTGCCGAAGGATGCCGTTGCCTTTTCCATGCAGGATGCGAACGCGTCCCACACCTACCAGGATGGCATCGTCGATGAAATACTGCACTTGGTTGAGTGCTTCGTCTGCCCGCATGCCACGAACATCGATGTCTTGTTTGAACTGGTTGCGGTGTTCATCGATGGTGTTGCGCGTCATCTGACTGTTTTTGTTGACAAAGAAATCCTCGTATTTCTGCTGTCCTTCCGTCTTTGCAGCCGTAGGAGTCGTACGCTCCAGCCGTTCAGCCCGCATCTTCGTACGCATCCCGCCGAAGATTACGGTAGCATTTTTGCCATCGATGGCCTCGATGGTTCCCACCGATGTCAATCCTTTGATGCGCACCGTATCACCCACCTGCAGCACCTTTTCGGTTGGTTTTTGAGCATCGGTAGTATGCTTGCTCCTTGCTTCTTGCTCCTTCTCCCTCTTACGCTTCTCTCGACGCTCCTTCCGTTCCTGTATCTGTTTGATTTTCCGTGCAATCTTCTCGTCTTCCGCCTTGGTATCGATATCGGCAAGGTCTTTGCTGAAAGCGTTCAGTTCTTCGCGGATGCGGCGTGTTTCTTCCTTTTCCGCCTGACTTTCGCGAATCTCGCGGATGGCATTCTCAATACGTTTATTGGTTTCCTGCAGCAGTTCTTCTGCCTGTTCCTTCGCACGACGGAGAATCGCCTTCCGTTCTTGATCGATTTCTTGCAGGTCAGCTTCCAGTTTCTCACCTTTCACCTCCAGCCGTTTCTCATGCTGGTGGATGGTTTGCCGTTTGTTTTCCCAATAGCGTTTGTCGCGTACGATATCCTGCAGGTATTTGTCGCTTTGGATATAATCGGTGCCGACAATATCTGCAGCGTCCTTGATCACCTCTTCAGGAATACCCGTCTTGCGTGCAATCTCAATGGCAAACGAGCTGCCTGGTCGTCCGATGGCCAGTTGGAACAGGGCTCGCATCTCTTTGCGGTCGTAGAGCATCGCCCCATTGACCACACCCTCGTGTTCGTCGGCAAAGTGCTTCAGGTTCTGATAGTGGGTAGTGATGACGCCCCAGGCCTTCTTCTTGCAGAACTGCTTCAGCACAGCTTCGGCAATGGCTCCGCCAATTGTCGGCTCTGTGCCTGTTCCAAACTCATCGATCAAGAGCAGCGTACGGTCGTTGGCCTGCTTCATCATATTCTTCATGTTCAGCAGATGACTGGAATACGTGCTTAGGTCGTTCTCGATGCTCTGTTCGTCACCGATATCCATCATGATATGGTCGAAGATACCACATGTGGAACGTTCGCTCACAGGGATGGGCAACCCGCATTGTAGCATATATTGCAACAGTCCCACCGTCTTCAGACATACCGATTTTCCTCCTGCATTCGGACCAGAGATAACCAACAGTCTTGCCCCTTGCATTCCCGAACTTCGTTCGCCTACCCGTAGCCTTTCCTTGCCCCTTGCTCCTTGCTCCTTGCCCCTTAAAACAATCTCCAGCGGCACCACCTGCTTGTCCTGTTTGGCCAGCGACTGTTGCAACAGCGGATGAATGGCACGTATCCAGTCTATGTGTGGGTAGTCTTTCACGATGGGTTCTATCGCCTGGAACAGATTTCCCATCTCCACCTTTGCACGGATGAAGTCCACTTCAGCCAGCAGTTTATAGGAGGCGATGATATCACTGATATGCGGTCTGATGTCGTTGGCAAAGTCTGTCAGGATTCGGATGATCTCTTTGCGCTCATCATGTTCCAGTTCGCGGATGTGGTTATTGGCTTCCACCACCTCTGTCGGCTCGATGAACAGCGTTTTTCCTGATGCCGACTCATCGTGGACAATGCCGCTGATGCGTCGTTTCATATTGGGCGCAATGGGTATCACCAGTCTGCCGTCGCGTAGGGTGGGGGTGGTGTCCTTTTCCACCAGTCCTTCGCTCTGTGCTGTTCGCAGGATATTATATAAGGTACGCGAAACGGAGCCTTCCATCTTCGCCAGTTCCTTCCTGATTCGTGCCAGTTCTGTTGAAGCGGTGTCTTTGATCTTGCCAAACTTATCCAGTATCTGGTCAATGCGCTGCACCAGTTGTGGGAAGGTCACGATACCTTCCGTCAGTCTGTACAACGAAGGATAAGGATGGTTATCGTCATCGTCATCGTTAAGGTCATCGTTCTCGTTATTCCGCAGGAATTTCACGATGGCGATAATGGTTTCCAATGAACGTTTCAGGTCAAAAAGTTCCTCTTCCTCCATGTGTGTACCTTCCAGTCGCAGGCGAGCTACGCTTTCTCTCACATCGAAGAAGTAGTTTAATGGGAAATCATCGTGTTCCTCCTGCAACAGTCTGAAATCCTTCGTTTGTTGCAGCAGTTCATGAATCACGGCAATCTCTTGGGTAAATGCCATTTCATCTACCTTTTCCTTGCCCAAAGAAGACATACATCTCCGTTTCAGGATGGTCTTGATTTCGTTGAAACCAATCTTCTCTTCGAAGTTTCTTGGATAAATCATGGGTACAAAGGTAATGCAAACCGAAGACAATACAAAATAAAACTCTTTTATTTTTATTGTTGAGGTGCCGCTTACCTTCGCGACGAAGTCGCAAAGGTACGATTAAGTTTATTCGCGACGAAGTCGCAAAGGTGAAAAAAATCGCTCAAATATTTGCAAGAATAAAAAAAACATATTATCTTTGCAGCCGATTTTTAAGGAAATCCGTCCACAAGGATGTCTGGAGAGATGGTAGAGTGGTCGATTACACCGGTCTTGAAAACCGGCGCACTGAGAGGTGCCGGGGGTTCGAATCCCTCTCTCTCCG
>CADCPZ010000049.1 GCA_902803475.1 uncultured Prevotellaceae bacterium | reverse complement strand
GCATCTCCATCTGCTCGAACTCACGCATACGGAAGATGAACTGACGAGCCACAATCTCGTTGCGGAATGCCTTACCAATCTGTGCGATGCCGAAAGGAATCTTCATACGACCAGTCTTCTGCACGTTCAGGTAGTTGACGAAGATACCCTGTGCAGTCTCAGGACGCAGATACACTTTCATCGCACCGTCGGCGCTGGCGCCCATCTCTGTAGAGAACATCAGATTGAACTGGCGCACATCAGTCCAATTGCGAGTGCCGCTGATGGGACATACTATCTCCTCGTCCAGAATGATCTGCTTCAGTTCCTCCAGGTCTGGTCCCTGCATCGCAGCCGCATAGCGTGCATGCAGAGCATCACGCTTAGCCTTTGTCTCAGCCACACGTGGAGAGGTCTCTAAATATTTTGCCTCGTCGAAGGAGTCGCCAAAGCGCTTACGAGCCTTTTCTACCTCTTTCTGGATTTTGTCGTCATACTTGGCAATCTGGTCTTCGATGAGCACATCAGCACGATAACGCTTCTTGGAGTCGCGGTTGTCGATCAGTGGGTCGTTGAAAGCATCCACGTGACCGCTGGCCTTCCAGATGGTGGGATGCATAAAGATAGCAGAGTCGATGCCCACGATATTCTCATGGAGCAATACCATCGCCTGCCACCAGTACTGTTTGATATTGTTTTTCAACTCTACACCGTTCTGTGCATAGTCGTAAACGGCGCCGAGTCCGTCGTAAATTTCGCTACTTGGGAAGACAAAGCCATATTCCTTACAATGACTCACAATCTTCTTGAATACATCTTCTTGTTGTGCCATAATCGTCTTAATTTTCTAATTTTGCGTGCAAAAATACACAAAAACCGCGACTTACAAGCCTGTTCTGTTAAGAAATTAAGTTTTTTATTGCATTTTCCTAGATAGTTTGCAAGAACCGTTCTGCTTCCAGTGCAGCCTTACAGCCGCTGCCGGCAGCAACGATAGCCTGACGGTAGTGTGGATCAGCACAATCGCCTGCAGCGAAGACACCAGGGATATTGGTGCGTGTCGAATCGCCTTGCGTTTTGATGTATCCTGTTTCATCGAGGTCGAGCCACTCGCGGAAGATATCGGTATTGGGTTTATGACCGATAGCGAGGAAGAATCCATCGATGGGCAGGTCGTAACGCTCTTCGTCGGCTTCGCCCTTGCGCTTGATCAGATGTGCCCCTTCCACTTTTCCGTCACCATAGAGGCCGGCTGTGTTGTGCTCATAGAGGATTTCTATCTTCTCGTTGTCCTCTACGCGCTTCTTCATGATGTCGGAAGCACGCAGGAAGGGTTTGCGTACGATCATATATACCTTCTGACAGAGTTGTGCCAGATAGACAGCCTCTTCGCAAGCGGTATCGCCGCCACCTACGACAGCGACCGTCTTCTTGCGGTAGAAGAAGCCGTCACAGGTAGCACAGGCGCTGACGCCAGCTCCGTTGTATTTCTTCTCGTCGTCCAAACCCAGGTATTTCGCACTGGCTCCTGTCGCGATAATTACCGTTTCGGCTTCAAGTTCCTCACCGCGGTCGGTGGTGAGCACGTAGGGACGTTTCGAGAAGTCAACCTTGGTGATGACGCCGTCGCGGATATCGGCTCCGAAGCGTTCAGCCTGCTGGCGCAGTTCCATCATCATCTGGTTGGCATCGACGCCTTCTGGGTAGCCTGGGAAATTCTCTACTATTGTGGTTTGTGTGAGCTGGCCGCCCATCTGCATACCGCAGTAGAGTACGGGCTGCATATTTGCGCGTCCAGCATAAATCGCTGCGGTATATCCGGCAGGACCGCTACCGATAATGAGACAACGGAGCCTACTCCCAGCCCCTCCCAAAGGGAAGGGAGCTTGACTGTTAGTATAATCGTTCATTTTATATGATGTGGTAAATTATATTTAAACACTTACAGGTAATTCTTTAATAATATATGTCTGAATGCTCTTTAAGACTTTATTTGTATCGTTAATAATTTGTTCATTAGTGAATCTCATAACTTTAAAGCCTTTTTGTTCTAACCATTCCGTTCTTTCTTTGTCACTGATTTGCTGGTCAGGAAGTTGATGATATTTACCATCAATTTCAATGATTAGTTTATGTGAAAGACACGCAAAGTCTGCTATAAACAAACCGATGATGTGTTGCCTCCTAAAATGAACACCTAATAAATTTCCTTTGATACAATCCCATAAAAGATTCTCTGCCTCTGTAGGCTTTTTTCTGTTTTCGTTGGCAAAGTCTTTTAGAAGTGTATATGATAAGGGGTCTGCCATTTCATATCCATAGGAGCGTTTAGCATCATTGTTAATGTCTTTTTTCATCAGAAGTAACTTATAACCCTCCCCTCCCTTTGGGAGGGGTTGGGGGTAGGCTTTTACAGCAACTCCTCTATGGCCTTTTCGATGACTTCAATTTTTTCGGTTGGTTCGAAGCGAGCAACGACCTGTCCTTTCTTATTGATGAGGAATTTGGTGAAGTTCCATTTGATATCTGGTTTCTGCTTATAGTCAGGATCAGCCTCGGTGAGCATTTTGTCGAGAATCGGAGCAATGGGGTGCGTCTCATCCCAGCCAGCAAAACCCTTCTGCTCCTGCAGGAACTTGAACAGCGGGTCGGCATCCGGACCGTTCACCTTCACCTTCTTGAAGCGTGGGAACTCGGTGCCGTAGTTCAGTTTGCAGAATTCATGGATGCTCTCATCGGTACCAGGAGCCTGCTGTCCGAACTGGTTGCAGGGGAAGTCGAGAACTTCGAACCCTTGTGCGTGGTATTTCTTGTAGAGTGCTTCCAACTCGTCGTACTGGGGGGTGAACCCACACTTCGTAGCGGTGTTGACGATGAGCAAAACTTCATTTGCATACGCTTTCAGAGATACCTCTTTACCTTTTCTGTCTTTCACTGAGAAATCATAAACAGTTTTCATTTCTTGTTGTTCTTTATGGGTTGATAAATTAAATAATGCCAAAATTCCAAAGATAATAGCCAGTAAAGCTTTCATATTCATTCTGTTTTTTATGCCACAAATATACGAACAAACGGGTATATTACAAAATAAAAAAACATTTTTTAGGGATTTCCCTATTCAAGAATATGGAAATTACTTTTGGCTGTACGCATAAATCATCGTATCTTTGCATCAGAAACTTTAAAAACCAACAATATGAAAAAGATTACTACATTATTCATGATGCTGATGGCAGCCGTAATGACGCTGTCGATGAGCAGTTGCACCGAGGATCAGGAAATCGGTATGACACTGGAAGGAACATGGGAAGGCTACACACATGCCTATCATGAGTACAATGGACAGTTGTACCAGTCGAGCCGAACGGTATTGACTTTTAATGCTGATCTTTTTAAGGTTAAGAGCGGTACAGGTTACTGGGTTGATTACTATAATGATTATGGATGGGGACGTAATTATATTGCCAACCGTATCTCTTGGCGCGTTCAGAACCAAATCATTTACATCCACTTCAAGGAAGATAATTTCGATATTGAAATTCACGACTACCGTCTCAACAGTGGCCGCTTTGTCGGAACCATCTATACAGCAGACAGCAACATAGACTTCGAACTGTATAAGACCAGCGACCGCAATTGGAACGACTACTATTATGGCTTTGGCCCTTACTATAGCAAGGGAACACGTGCCGGCAGTGACAAGGCTGCAGAAGCACCGAAGCGTATGTTCATTCCTGATGCAAAGGAGAAATAAAAACGAAGAATCATGAAAACAACGAAGATTTATATGGCAATGATTGCGATAGCAATGGTGCCGTTTACAATGACCAGCTGTGGTGATCCCTGGTATTACGACGACCCCTATTACCACGACCACTATGGTCCTGGTTACGATGATTACGGTCCTGGATATAACGATAACCGTTACGATGAACCCTATTACGACAATAATGCCGATATGCTGGCTGAGGCTCAGTGTCTGCGCGGCCACTGGCAGGGCACGATGGTTGATGAGTTCACCAACGATAAAGGACAGCGTCAGCAGGTACAGTATGATGCCGATATCGAGTTCGACCAGTACAATTCTAATTCGCTGAGCGGACGTGGAAGGGAAATCGATGTTGCCGGCAGTGAATCACAGGAACTGGTGTTCACTTGGTTTGTTGATGCCCAGACGGGAAACATCCACATCAAGTATGACGGAGGCTCTATCGTTGTCATCGACGCAAACAGCAAGGATCTCGGCTTCTATCTCGACGACAACCAGTTCTATGGTTATATGGTGGGGCAGAACATCGACGATGTCATCTATTTCGACCTCGCACGCTATACCTACGCTAAGGAGAGTGACTTCTCGGCTGTCGCAAAGGCAAAGGCGAACCCACAGACTGTCACTTCAACTAAAGCGATTGCAGGCGTACAGGCCGACCGTCAGACAATCGACCTCACCAACATCCCTGTAGGACTGCCGAAGAGGAAGTAAAAGACCCCTCCATCATAAAAAATGCATCGTGATAAACGATGCATTTTTTATTTTATCACGATGCATTTTTTATGATGGGGAGGGCTTTATTTCAACCCTGCTCTGAAGCTGGAACCAACGGTTTTTTCAACAAGTTCCTCCGTCTTATCAGGGAGGTTGCAGAAGAAGTCGATACCAGTCTTCTGCTCCAGTTCATCAATAGAGATGAGGTATTTGAGCAGATTGTTGTCGTAATTTGTCTTGTGCTCCACCCAGAAGGCTGCGGCCTCATAGCCACCACCCTGTGATGCTGGCTTCTTGCAGAGGAAAGCCATATAGAAATATTTTGGAACAGGAATCTTATTAACGCCTGTGCCAATATATGGTCTTGGCTCATAAAGGTTAGCTTCGCTGTCAATGGTACCACCTTTACAAACATAGAGTATCTCGCGGAAATTGCTGTTGTTCCACTTATGAGCTTGATTTTCCATATACAACCAAACTCCTCCTTGTTTATCAGAACCATTAAAACCACTTAACTGTGGTTGCATGTTGGTCATGTAAAAGGTTTGGCAGTTGGCCGTCTCGTTATAGGCATAAGACCTGTCTGCAGAGGCCATGATATGTCCATGATCGAATCCTGACCCCCAATAAGGATCTACCGTAAAATGATACTGTGAGGGTAGGCTTGGGTCGTTAGGATATTCAGAGAAATCTTTTCCAGAGGTATCTTTTGGCTTTCGCTTCGTTGATGAATCGCTGTTGCCAGCATGCCAACTGAAGCACGTCCAGCGTTGTGAGTGCTTGTTGATATCCCATTCTGTACTGTTGTTGAGTCCGATTCCCTGTGCGATATGTACAATCAGATAATTACTGCTGCCATCTTTCACATGTGGGAACTCTAAGTTGTTGACGTAGGGAGCCACCAGGGAGTTCTGTTTGCTTGGGTCGTTAGCATTGGTGTTGCTTGCAGAGGGAACATTTGGATTGGTGTCGCCGCCAGGCTGATCGCCGCTCTTTCCGCTACCGCTGCTACCATTGTCATCATCACCACCACAGGCAGCGAAGGCCAGTGAAAAACAAATAAGGTAAAAGAATAGTTTTAAAGTTTTCATAATAGTAAAGGTGTTTAACCCCAGTAGTTGATTCTAACTACTCCCCTCCATATAAAGAGGGGTAAGGGGGAGGGTCATTTAATACAAAAAGTGCTGACAAGACGCATATGCAACTACGCTTGACAGCACTCTGTCTTTTTTCTCTCGGTAAGTGACAAATGTCAATTATATAGAGGAGTATTACTTCTTGATCTTACCGTAGCGGTTCATGAAGCGGTCAACACGTCCTGCGGTGTCAACGAGCTTGCTCTTACCAGTATAGAACGGGTGAGAGGTGCTTGAGATTTCTACTTTTACCACTGGGTAAGTTTCG
>CADCPZ010000048.1 GCA_902803475.1 uncultured Prevotellaceae bacterium | reverse complement strand
TGTGTCCTGAATTTCGAGAATTTTTTATTATATCAATTTATTTATTAACTAAATTTTAAACGTATGAGAAAACATTTTCTTATTTTGATGCTGATGGCACTCTTGCCACTTGCCGCATTTGCTGACGGTGAGAAGGACATTAGTGGTGCTAATTTCCAGTTCACTATTAGTGCCAGCACTTTTGGCTATAATGGTGTTGCTGTGACTGCTGGTGGAAATGTGCTTGGTGCTACATTGCTGGAAGAAGGTTACGATGACCCAGTTCCTGAGAATTGCTATGAACTCGTTTTCAAAGCAGATGGCAGTGATACGGAGATTGCAGCTCCTTCTGCAGTAGGTAGTTACACTGTATTTGCAAGAGGTCTTGTTGCTAAGGGTTATACTGGTGTAACAGCTACTAGATCCTTTACCATTACCAAGGGTACTATCGTAGCTGGTAACTTTACTGCAACACCTGCAAAAAAGGACGGTCTGGTTTATTCAGGTGAAGCTAAAGATTTGATTACCGCTGGTACAATCGCTGAATCTTTCGGTAAAATTTACTACAAGCTTTCTACCGATGATGATTCTAAGTGGTCGCTCAGTGTGCCTAAGGGAACAAATGCAGGTACATATGTCGTAAACTGGAAGGTTGTAGGTAGCAACAACTACAACGACTTTGCAGGTGATGATATTGCTGATGCTGCTATCGCTAAGAAGGCTGTTGATGGAGTTACTCTCAAAGCTGTTGTAAGTGGTGTTCCCGCTGCTGCTGTTACTTACAATGGTAATGAACAGAAGATCACTATTGGTGGCACTACTGGCGTAACTGCCAAGATTCAGAAGAAAGTTGGGGAGGAATGGGTAGATGTAGAAGGAGCTTCTTACAATAATCCTGTTATTGAGTATTACACTGATGCAGCTAGAGATGCAGAGCATGTTGCTGCTAAAGTTAAGAATGTTGGTACTTACTATCTGAAGATTAAAGAGCCAACAACAGGTACAGTGAACTATAGCTTCGCCGATGCTGATGATACTTATACTATTAATCAGCAGAACCTGCTCATTAGTCTTGGTACAAGAAATAAGGTTTATGACGGTTATGCTTTCACACTCAATGCTGCAGATATTACGTTCATCCCTGGCCAGCTTGCTGCTGGTGATGAGGGTGCCGTTATCGCTGGTTACGCTGCTGAGGACGTTTTCGCTGCTAACAATGACAAGAAATTCTCTAAGAATGTAGGTACATACTATGCCAAGGCAACTGTTGGTGGTATCACTATTACAAAGGGTACTGGTACCGCTGCTGAGGATGTAACAGCCAACTATAGCATTCAGGCTGTTCAGAAGGCGTGGACAATTACTCCGAGACCTCTGACGATTTCTGCCGAAGCAAAAGAGATTCAAAACGGCACAAAGCTGTCTACCCTGACTGACGGAAATGAAGAGAATGGCGAATTGAGTTTCATTATCACAAAGGATGGTGCCGAGGGCGTTGCACCTGAAACAGGTGCCGTTGCTGCTGATGTCGCTTATATCGAGGCTAGATATCAGGCTATTTATGATGCTACAAAAATTAAGCATGAGGCCACTCCAGAGGAGATTGCAGCTGGCATTTTAGATGATGAGGACACAGACATTCTTCCTCAGACCGTTCAGAACGCTATTGTACTCTCTTTTGTGCCTGAAGCTACGGAAAGTGAAGCTGCGAATGTTACTCTGAAGAACTACACTATCAATAAGAATTCTGCAAGTGTAACCATTAAGGGTAAGGCTTTCACTATTCAGCCCGCTGTTGCTACCGTACAGTATGGTACAGCCATCACTCCTGACTATTCTGCTTTTGACGCAGAGTTAGCTGCAGCTACTGTCGACGTGGACAAACTGGTGTATGAGTATAAGCACTTTGATGCAGAGGATATTCCCGCTAACTGGTCAGAGACCAAGCCTACTGAAGTTGATAAGTACAATGTACGCTTCAAGGTAACGGAAGGCGACAGCTATGGTACCGGTGCGTACCTCGGTGGTGAGATGACCCCTGTGGCTTCTGTATTCAGCATTGTTAAGAAGCAGATTAAGCTGCATGTGAAGAACCAGACCGTTAAGAAGAACGACGTGGCTGCAACATTCCTCGCAGGTTTGGCTAC
>CADCPZ010000047.1 GCA_902803475.1 uncultured Prevotellaceae bacterium | reverse complement strand
TCGAACTACCTGCTTTATAACTTCATGGATAAACCTGTTGATTTATATAAACGTCTGCGTATCAACGTTGAATTGTGCGATGAACTGAATGTTAATATCTATTCTTTCCCGATGAAATATCATCCGATACGAAAAGGGAAATGTGACGATGAAGATTATTCTCACAATCGCGACTATATCGGTAAACATTGGAATCGTAAATACATTCGCGCGGTTCAAGCTATATTGAATAGTACAAAGGGAAAGATAGGTAAAGGAATGTCTTTCTTCCTTGAAGCCTTTGGTACAACAGAGGAAGAGTATTTCGAGCTGCTTGAAATGCCTGAGACTTTTATCCTCTATCGTTTCTTCTTTAAATGGCTGGATGAAAAAGGTTCAATGGGAACTGACCATTGGAGACAATGCTGGGGTCATTGTATGGGAACATTGGATGAGGTAGAAAAGCAGAAAGTGCTTGACATAATCCACAGGAACATCTTCTCGCAAGAAGAGATTGATTCTGTTGTTTCCGAAGATGCTTTGACACTCCTGAACTTCTACACTAACTACAGAAAAGACATTATTACACCTGGCACAAAACTCTATGAGTTAAAGCAGGAGTATGATGCTCACCCAACAATTGAATTAAGACGTAAAAAGCAAGAACATGAATAAGGAGAACAGGCAGACCGCTGGTATTTGGGCTGACCACCTTGGTGATGCTCATGTTGGTTGTTATGGATTACTTGACGATCTGAAAAATGATAACGCTACTGAAGCTGAGATCGGTAATATCGTTGAGGCAAGCAATCTCATAGATAGAGCTATAGAATTGTTGAATGCTGTCTATGAAGGAACTGCTGAATCAAAGAACTTGCGTAATACAAAAAAATAACGAAACGAGACAAATGGATATGATGACAAAAGAAGAGCTTCTACAAAAGTTGACAGATATAGAATGGGACGACTTTGAATGTAAGGCGGCCCAAGACAAACTGCCGGAGGATGTTTGGTCTACGGTATCCGCTTTCTCCAATACTTCGGGTGGTTGGGTTGTATTCGGCATCCGACAGCGAGGAAAACAATTTGACATACAAGGCATAAACAACGGAGAGAAGACGGAGTCGGACTTCCTCAATACACTTCGCAATGGGCAGAAGTTCAATATGCGATTGTCGGCACAAGGTAAGAAATACAACTTCGATGGGAAGTTGGTGCTGGCATTCTTCGTGCCGTCTTCGATGGTGAAGCCCATTTATTACGGGAGTCCAATAAACACATTCATCCGAACAGGTAGCGGTGACCGTCGAGCCACAGAGACGGAAGTGATGGCTATGATGCGTGACCAAGCTTTTGGCAGCAAGAGTGAACAAATGGTGGAAGGAACAAGTTTCAGCGACATTAATAAAGGTTCGCTTGAAACCTATAGGAACCAGATACGCAACGAAAACCCGTCGTTCCCCTATAAAAACCTTCCCGACGAGCAGTTCTGCGAGAAGGTAGGTATTACCAAAGAAGGGAAAATGACCATCGGTGGTATTCTGATGCTTGGTCAACGGGATATTGTACAGCGGTACGCAAGCAATTTCTGGATTGACTATCTGGAAATACCTGGAAAGAGTCTGGCTGAGGCACAAGTACGCTACACCTATCGTATGCAGGAGCAGGATAATATCTGGGAATCGTACCAGATTATCCTTCAGCGTTTGCGTAACTTCGTAGATGCACCATACGAGGCACAATCTAATGGTGCTGGAACGGAAGACGAATCCCAGTTGTATGCGCTTCGCGAGGGACTCACCAACTGTTGTGCTCATGCTGATTATTTCAGCCCAATGCATCCAACTATAAGGGTGTTCGCAGACCGCATTGAATTGCAGAACCCCGGACGGTTTATGTTCCCTCTGTCGGAACTGCGCACACAGATACACTCCATTCCCCGCAATCCAAGTATTATCAAGTTCTTCCGTTATGCCAAATTAGGCGAGAATGCCGGTTACGGTATAGACAAGATGCTGGTGTGGGAGAAACTGACCAAAGGTAAAGTGCAATTCACGAGCGATCTGGTAAGTTCGACCATTACTTATTGGTTTGGGGACCAAGCTAGTGGTCAAGCTAGTGGTCAAGTTAGTGGTACAGTTAGTGGTACAGTTAGTGGTACAGTTAGTGGTACAGTTAGTGAGCCTATTCAGTTGTTGATTAATACAATTGGAGACCGAGTTTTGGGAATAAGCGAATTACAGATTCGTACAAAAATCAAGTCTCGTAGATATATTCACGAATCAATGTTGACGCCAGCCATTGAAGGTGGTTATGTACTTCGCTCATACCCGGACAAACCAAGCCATCCCAACCAGCGATACTATCTTTCGGAAAAGGGATTGAAACTAGTAAAATAAAGTGCAGTATGGAATTCAATTTAGATACGACCATCAAGGAATTGCACGAACTGGGTGTCATCTCTGTTCGTACGTACAATAGTTTGCATTGTGCAGGAATGGATACGTTGGGGGAGATTCTTGATAATATAGAAACCCCAATGGACTTGCTTAATCTCCGTAACTTTGGTAGAAAGTCGTATACAGAGATTGAAGCCATTCTGAATCAGATGATTCGAGAGCATAAGGCTGTGGTTCCTGAACAGAAAGAGGCTAAGTTTGCTGCTTTAGGAGAAACAATAATCGGAATTATCACTAATGCCTATAATGAGGTAACTGCTGGGGATACAGAGGTAAAAGCGTATTTGCAAGCAGCACATCCACAACCGTGCGATATGCACGAACTTGTGATGGGGGATCTAGATAATATGTTGGTCGTCGTTGAAGAATATACACTCAATGAGAATTTAGAGATACGC
>CADCPZ010000046.1 GCA_902803475.1 uncultured Prevotellaceae bacterium | reverse complement strand
TTAATTGTAAGTGAAGACCCCTCCGGCTCCCCTAAAGGGGAGGGAAGGAGACAAGGATTCAAGGAGACAAGGATTCAAGGAGACAAGGATTCAAGGAGACAAGGATTCAAGGAGACAAGGATTCAAGGAGTAATTAAGCATTAAGCATTGAGCATTAAGAAATACATATCGATATTGCTGCTGTCGTTGGTGTCACTGACGGCAGGTGCGCAACGATTCTTTAACCTGACAGTCGATGATGTCAGGATAGATTCGATGTTGCCGCAGTTTACCTATGCGGTGCCCTTGGGATACAACTATGCCGATTCCGTCTATACGGTAGAAATACTATATCCTGATTTCATCGATATGTCGAAGAATGACATCGCGCGATACCACGCCATCACTACCGAGACTTTGCCCACGCTACCTGCCATCACCACACAGATTGCTGTGGAGCGCAAGCAGGGAAAACTGGAATTGTCATTTGTACCGATGGTCTTCCGCAACGGGAAGTACCAGTTTCTGGTAAGCTTTATGCTGAAGGTAGAAGGAAAAGCCCCCTCCAACCTCCCCCCAGGGGGGGAGGCCTTAAAGAGCATAAGGAAAGCACCCTCCAATTTATTAACGGAATCAACGAATACGGCAGCTGACCGCTATGCGGAGCATTCTGTGCTGGCATCAGGAAAATGGGTGAAGATCAGTGTGCCCTCGACGGGTGTCTATCAGTTGACGCCGGAGCTGGTGAAACAAGCTGGGTTCAGCAATATAGACCGCGTGAAAATATATGGTTATGGTGGAAACCTGCAAAACGAAAAGTTGATGGGCAGCGACTTGGCCGCTACCGATGACCTGCAGGAAGTTCCCACTTGCACGGTGAACGGCAAGCGTCTGTTCTATGGCAAGGGACCTGTAAGTTGGAGCAGCAACACCACCACCCTTCGTACGCGTAATCCTTATAGCGATGGGGGATGTTATTTCCTGACCGAAAGCGAAGAAACTCCCCTGAGTGTAGATAGTGCTGCCTTTGTGAGTGCCTTCTATCCGTCGGCCGACGACTATCATAGTTTGCATGAGGTCGATAACTACAGTCATCATTCCTACGGCAGAAACCTGTTTGAGAATACACCGATCAACAACGGCTCCTCAAAGAAATTCCTGCTCACCAACCGCGCTCATTCCACGAAAGGACAGTTGGCGGTATGTATGAGTGCTGCTACAGCCAGCACCGTAACGGTGTCCATCAACGGTAAAGAGTTAGGGACGTTCTCTATCTCGCTGAGCGACGACCACGATTATGCCAACTCAACAACGAGAATCTATCAGGTGTCAGAACTACAGGCTACCGATACCATCGTGGTGAAGACAACGGCGGGCGGTCCCGTCTATCCCGACTATGTGTCGATGGCTTATGATACGCCCTGTGCGGAACCTCAACTGTCAACGACCTCGTTTGCTGCACCCAACTTGGTATATGGTATCACGAACCAAGACCATCATGCCGACAGTGCTGCAGATATGATTATCATCATTCCGACCAGTCAGAAACTGCTGAAACAGGCACAGCGATTGGCCGATTTCCATACTGCCCACGACAATCTGAGGGTGCGCATCGTTCCTGCCGACGAACTGTTTAATGAGTTTTCCAGCGGTACGCCCGATGCCAATGCCTATCGTCGTTATCTGAAGATGCTCTACGATCGTGCGGAGACCGATGCAGATATGCCGAAATACCTGTTGCTGTTCGGCAATAGCGTGTGGGACAACCGTATGAACACCAATATCTGTCAGCAGCTGAGTCCCGATGACTACCTGCTTTGCTTTGAGAGCGAGAATTCGTTTAACTCCCTCTACAGCTATGTCAACGATGGCTTCTATACGTTGCTCGATGACGGCGAGGGTGTGAATATGACTTTCGGCGACAAGGAGGATATGGCTGTAGGACGCTTCCCTGTGAGCAACGACGGTGATGCAAAGATACTGGTTGACAAAGTCATCAACTATGTGACCAACAGCAATGCGGGTAGTTGGCAGAATGTCATCATGTATATGGGTGATGACGGCGACAACAATCTGCACATGCGTGATATCGACTATACCGCTGAACAGATGTCATCCCTCCATCCCGGCTATCAGATGAAGAAAGTGATGTGGGATGCCTATACCCGTGAGACCACATCAACGGGAAACACCTATCCAGAGGTGATGCGTGTCATTAAACAGCAACAGACAGAGGGAGCACTGATTATGGATTATGCCGGTCACGGACGTCCCGACCAGTTGTCGCACGAAGCGGTGCTGCGCACATCCGATTTCGCCAACTTCCAGAATGCCAATCTGCCGTTGTGGGTGACTGCTACCTGCGATGATATGCCGTTCGACGATTTGACTGATTGTATCGGAGTGACATCCATGTTGAACAAGAAGGGCGGCTCTGTAGCGTTCTACGGTACCACCCGTACGGTACTTGCCTACTATAACAAACCCATCAACACATTATATATGAAATATGTGTTGAGCTATGATGCTAACGGGAAACCCATCACCTTGGGAGAAGCACAGCGGTTGGCAAAGAACGAGCTGATATCAACAGGCGGCGACCGTACACAGAACAAGCTGCAGTTTGCCCTGCTGGGTGACCCCGCGATGGCATTGAACCTGCCTACAGCAACGGTGATCATCGATTCCATCAACGGTGTGAAAGCAGGTGCTGCAGAGATGCCTGTGCTGAAAGCAGGTTCCGTAGCACGTATCTATGGTCATATTGAACGAAATGGTTCCAAAATAAACGATTTCAACGGTACGATGACCGCTATCGTGCGCGATACGAAAGAATTGATTACCTGTAAGCGTAACGACCCGGCATTAGTCAATAGCGGTACGGCACCGTTTACTTTCTACGACCGTCAGAATACTTTGTATAATGGTTCCTGCAACGTGAAGGACGGTGAGTTCCAGTTTGCCTTTGCTGTACCGATGGACATCAACTATGCAGACGGAACGGGTTTGGTCAACCTGTATGCCGTCAATGACAGTCATACGCTGATAGCCAATGGTTACTACGAAGATTTCTATGTCAACGGTTCAGAAACGCTGAAGAACGATTCCATCGGTCCGTCGGTCTATTGCTATCTGAACAGTCCGTCGTTTGTCGATGGCGGAACGGTCAACTCCACCCCGTACTTTGTGGCACAGGTCACCGATAAAGACGGTATCAATGCGTCGGGAAGCGGTATCGGACATAATATGGAACTGATTATCGATGGAGACATGCAGAAGACGTATGATCTGAACGGCAACTTCACGTTTGACTTCGGATCATATACCAGCGGTTCCACCTATTATTATATACCAGAACTGACGGAAGGAAACCACCAGTTGAAATTCCGCGTGTGGGATATCCTGAACAACTCCAGTACAGCCGTGCTGAATTTCCGTGTGGCCAGAGGACTGCAGCCTGATATCTACAGTGTCAGTTGTACCAACAATCCTGCAATGACGGAGACAACCTTCATCGTGACCCACAACCGTACGGGCAGCAATGTAGATGTAGGTATCGATGTGTTTGATATGAGTGGACGGATGTTGTGGCAGTACGATGAATCCGGTGTGTCAACAGGTAGCGCTTATACAGTGAGCTGGGACCTCACGGTAGATGGTGGTCGCCGACTGCAGACAGGTGTGTATCTCTATCGTGTCAGAATGAGCAGTGACGGTAGCAGTTATACGTCAAAAGCGAAGAAACTTATTATCATAGGCAATAATTAGTAAGCATTTGCCGTTATAATAAGGCGTAAATACAATAAATGCACATGAATACAACTAAGAAGATATGGGCAGCAGCCTTGCTGTCATTGCTTTCCCTGTCGCTGTGGGCACAGGACAAACGGGATATGTTCAACCCCGTGAACACGTCGGTGACATCGCAGATGATTGCCCCTGATGCACGTGGTGGTTCGATGGGTGATGTGGGTGCCGCTACCGATCCAGATGCTTTGTCACAGTACTGGAATCCTGCGAAATATCCTTTCAACATCAGCCGTGCTGGTGTCGCGCTGAACTACACCCCGTGGTTGCGTCAGTTGGTGAGCGATATGAACCTGGCTTATCTGGCCGGTTATTACCGCATAGGTGACTATTCAGCCGTGAGTGCGTCGTTCCGTTATTTCTCCTTAGGTGAGGTGTTGACCAGCAGCGGTGTTGATGCCGGCAACGATATGACAATCAACCCGTATGAGATGTCAATCGACGTGGGCTACTCGCTGATGTTGAGTGAGAAGTTCTCGCTGGGTGCTACCGTTCGTTGGATTTATTCCGACCTGACATACGACTACACGGAAGATACGAGTCCCGGTTCGGCTTTTGCTGCTGATATCGCGTGCTACTATCAGAACTATATCAACATCGGTAACCGTGAGTGTCAGCTGGGATTGGGTTTGAACATCTCGAATGTGGGTTCAAAAATCACTTTCGGTGGATCAGACAACTCGGAGTTTATCCCCACCAACCTGCGTCTCGGTGCTGCCCTGATGATTCCTATCAACGAATACAACCGCTTCACCATCGCTGCCGATGCCAATAAACTGTTGGTGCCTACCTATCCCAAACAAGAGGAGGGTGAGTCCACAGAGGACTACCAGGAGCGTGTACAGCGCGATTACTACGATGTGTCGTCTATCTCTGGTATCTTTAAGAGTTTTGGCGATGCGCCTGGCGGTTTCAAGGAGGAGTTGCAGGAAATCCAGTGGAGTGTAGGTGCTGAATACGTATATAACGATCGATTCAGTCTTCGTGCCGGATATCACCACGAGAGTGAGAACAAAGGTAACCGTAAGTATTTCACCGTAGGTGCAGGATTCAAGATGAGCGTCTTCTCACTGGATGCCGGCTATGTGATCGCTACGGCAAAGAGTAATCCGCTTGACCAGACGCTCCGTTTCTCCCTGACCTTCGATATGGATGGTATTAAGGATTTGTTCAGAAGGAGATAAGAAGAGAAGGAGTAAGGAAGCCCCCTCTGGCTCCCCCTGAAGGGGGAGGAAAGGAGAGAAGGAGTAAGGAGTAAGAAGAGAAGGAGTTCTTTTTAACCAATAGATTTTTCGAGAAGGCATACGGCGTAAGCTGATATGCCTTCTTCGCGTCCGGTAAATCCCAGATGTTCGGTCGTTGTGGCCTTGATGGAAATTTGTTCAAGGTCGATGTTCATCACCTCAGAGAGGCATTGTTGCATCGCAGGAATATGCGGATTGAGTTTTGGGCGTTCGGCACATACCGTAGCATCGATGTTGACAACCTGATATCCCTTTGAGGCGATGAGTTCAATGACTCTTTTCAGGATAACCTTGCTGTCCATGTTGAGTGTTGCTTCAGAGGTATCGGGGAAATGATAGCCGATATCACGCATGTTGGCAGCACCGAGGATCGCATCACAGATGGCATGAATCAGTACATCGGCATCGCTGTGTCCCAACAATCCCAAACGATAATCAAGTTTGATGCCACCCAACCACAGGTCGCGTCCTTCAACCAAACGATGGACATCATAGCCCATTCCTACTCGTATATTCGTCATCTTCTATCATTTTTATCAACCAATCTTGCTCCTCGCTCCTGTTCTCCCCCTCGGGGGAGCCAGAGGGGGGTTATCTGATAAATAACAACTCTCTGTACTTCGGCAGCGTCCAAAGCTCATCGGCTACCGTTAATTCCAGTTTGTCGATGTGGTAGCGGATTTCCTGCATCTTTGGTTCCACCGTATCGTGATAGGCGATAGCCTTGCTGCGCTCGCTGTTCATTCGGTTGGCAACCTTACGGGCTTCAACAAGTTCCTCTACCATCGTCTCGATGGTCTGCGTACGTTCAGCTATCTCGCGGATAATCTTTATGTTGCGGGTTGTGAACTGATCGTAATCCTCAGGTGAGAAGATTTTATGCATCACCTCCACATTCTTTGCCAGACTTGTCTGGTAGTGGGTGGCAACAGGAATGATGTGGTTCATCGTCAGGTCGCCCAGTACACGCGCTTCAATCTGGATTTTCTTCGTGTAAGTTTCCCATTTCACCTCATTGCGAGCCTCCAGTTCCTTGCGGTTCATCACGCCAAGACTCTCGAACATCTTCACGGTATCTTCATCGAGGTAACGATCGAAGATAACCGGACACGAGGTTTCTACATCCAGGCCACGACGCGTAGCCTCCTGTACCCATTCGTCGCTGTAGCCGTTTCCGTCGAAGTGGATAGGCTTACAGGTTCTGATGTCTTCGCGCAGCACATCGATGATGGCGTGGAAGGTTGCGCTATGCTTCCCGTCGGTGAATTCAGCATTCTCTGAAACTTCTATGATGCGTTGGTCCACACGTTTCTTAAAGTCAACCAACGCCTCCGCTACCGCTGCGTTCAGGGCAATCATCGCGCTGGCACAGTTGGCTTCGGAACCGACGGCGCGGAACTCAAAACGGTTACCCGTAAAGGCAAACGGACTTGTACGATTGCGGTCGGTATTGTCGATGAGCAGTTCCGGTATCTCCGGAATGTCGAGTTCCATCTTCTTTTTACCGGCTACGGCAAACAAATCATCCTTGTCTGCTTTCTCAATATGATCCAGCAGTTCGCTCACCTGTTTGCCTAAGAAGCTGGAGATGATGGCTGGCGGTGCTTCGTTGGCACCCAATCGGTGTGCGTTGGTCGCACTCATGATGCTCGCTTTCAGCAGTCCGTTATGCCGATAAACACCCATCAGCGTCTCTACGATGAAGGTCACGAAGCGCAGGTTCTGCTCTGGTGTCTTACCAGGCGCATGGAGCAGTATGCCTGTATCGGTAGAAAGACTCCAGTTGTTGTGCTTGCCGGAGCCGTTGATGCCGTCGAAAGGTTTCTCGTGCAACAGTGCACGGAATCCATGTTTGCGTGCCACCTTCTTCAAAAGCGACATAAACAGCATGTTGTGGTCGATGGCAAGGTTGGTCTCCTCGAAGATGGGAGCTAACTCAAACTGATTGGGTGCTACTTCGTTGTGGCGGGTCTTACAGGGAATACCCAATTCCAGCGCCTGTACCTCCAAATCTTTCATGAATGCCTGCACACGGTCGGGGATGATGCCGAAATAGTGGTCATCCATCTGCTGATTCTTCGCTGAGTCGTGTCCCATCAGGGTGCGACCCGTCAGCATCAGGTCGGGACGTGCAGAATACAGGCTCTCGTCAACGAGGAAGTATTCCTGTTCCCATCCCAAGTTTGTGATAACCTTCTTCACTTTCGGGTCGAAATACTGGGCTACGGCCGTTGCTGCCTCGCCCACAGCCCGCAGTGCACGCTTCAACGGAGCCTTGTAGTCGAGCGCCTCACCCGTATAAGAGATGAAGATAGTGGGGATACACAGTGTGTCGTCAATGATGAACACGGGTGAGGTGGGATCCCAGGCTGAGTAGCCGCGAGCTTCGAAGGTGGCACGAATGCCGCCACTGGGGAACGAACTGGCATCGGGTTCCTGCTGTACAAGCAGTTTTCCGCTGAACTCCTCTATCATACCACCCTTGCCGTCGTGCTCGATGAATGCATCGTGCTTCTCGGCAGTGCCTTCCGTCAACGGCTGGAACCAGTGTGTATAGTGGGTGACACCGTTCTCGTCAGCCCATTGCTTCATGCCCTTTGCGACAGCATCGGCAATCGAACGGTCGAGTGGGGCACCGTTATCCATCACGTCGATCATCTTCTCATAGACGTCGCGCTGTAAGTACTTGTACATCTTTGCCCGTGTAAACACGTATTTGGCAAAAAACTCTGATGGACGCTCTGCTGGTGCCGCTACCTCTAACGGCTTCTTCTTGAAAGCCTCCTCAACAACCTGAAATCTTAAATTGGCCATACCTATATATATTGCTTAATTACTTCTTACTCCTTACTCCTTCTCTCCTTTCCTCCCCCTTCAGGGGGAGCCAGAGGGGGCTTCCTTACTCCTTCTACTGCCCCATATTCATATTGTTCATCTGGTTCATGTCGCTCTGCTTCTCCATCACGTCACTTTCTACGTGCTTGGTGTTCTGCTTAACCTTCACCTTCTGGTTACCGAAGTTGTATGTGATGTTGAATGTGAAGCTGGCAACAGGAACATGTATTCTCTGCATATTGGTGAAGTCCTTGCCTTCGCTGTAGCTGTCGAAATAGAATCGTCCGCCTTTGCGCAAACCTGTCACACCCTGAATGGCAACATTCAGTTTGTCATTGAAGAACGATTTCGTCAGACTTCCCATCACCATGTTAAATCCGGAAGTCCATCCCTGAAGAGTGTATTTCTTACTGTTGGTGATGAAGAAGGCACCCAGTTTCAAATCCCAAGGCAACGTCTGCTGTAAGCCCACCATCGCGTTGGCCTGCCATCCGTGATTCTTTGTGTCGAGCTGCTTGCTGCGCAAATCGTTGTATCCGATACCACCGTTGAAGAACAGACGCGTCTTCTTGCTCAACATACCGGCAGCATAAAGGCTGATGGTGGTCATACTGCGCTTCACGATATTGTCGTATGTCGTGTTGAGCAGTCCGTCTTTCCAGAACGAATATTGTTCGATACCATTGTTGGTAATTGCCTGCTTGATATTCAGGTTACCCATGATCACAGGTGTGTAGATGTTGAACACCAGTCCGATGTTATGGGTCTTTTCTACGTCAAGGTCAGGATTACCGTATGAGATGGCTGTTGTCGATGAACGGTCAACGTATGGATTCAGGTAACCGATACCAGGACGGGAGATACGCATGTTATAAGTAAGTCCGATGTTGGCTATCGGCATCGGCTTGTAAGAGAGGCTTGCCGAAGGCACTAAGTTGCCGTAGTGCTTCTTGAAGTTCTCACCGTGTCCCAACTCGAAGTCCACATCCTGCCAGGTATATTCGTATCGCAGACCAGCCTTCGCACCAAACTTGCCGTATTTACCTTCGTATTCAGTATAGCCGGCAAGAATGTCGTTCATGTTGTCGTACTTCATACTCAGCAACTCATCGTACTCATAGTCGCCGCCGTCTTTACGGTAGTAACGCGAATCACTGCTGTTGTCGCGAGCCGTGAATTTCAGTCCGGCATTCAGCGTGTGCTTCTCAGACAGCGGTGTGGTAAAGTCGGTCTGGAAGACATGCTCGCGTGATTTTTCTTTCGACAGCGAGTGGCGGTCCTGTAGGTTGATGTATGGAGGAACGGTAGCCGGATCGTATGAGTTCCAGTTCTCGTTGTCTGTCGGGTTCAGAGCAAACTGATAAATGAACGTAATCGAACTGGTACGCGCCTTGTTCAGGAAACGCTGGTAGTCGGCGCTCGCATTGACGGAGACACTCTTGTTCGAAGAATTCATGTGCTCACCATAGCTGAAACCAGGACTGTAGATGCCGCCCGACATTGTGGTGAACGGGTCGCCGTTGTTCTTCATGTTGAAACGGGTGAAGCCGAACGTAGCGCTCACCGTTGACATAGAATCCAACTCATAGCCTAAGTTGAGGTTTGCCATCGAGAACGGCATGCGTGTGGTACTCTCCATCTTGTAGCTCATCAGGGAAGTGCCGGCATCGCTGAACTGTTCACGATCAATTTCGACATCTGTACCTTTCGCCTTTCCGTGATTCACCAGCGCATTGGCCGAGAAAGAGAACTTGCCGTATTGTCCGCTGAGGAAGACTCCTGCATTCTGCTGCTTGTTACCGGCAGAGAGACGGACGTTGCCGTTGATACCGTTGATGGTTGCCTGCTGACCGTTCTCACCTGCGCCAGCCATAACAATATTCAGTACACCAGCAGAGCCTTCTGCATCAAATTTCGCACCCGGATTCGTGATTACCTCGATGTTCTTCACCATCGAAGCCGGCATCGCACGGAAAATCTGTGACGGGTTGCTGTTGAACATCACGTTCGGCTTGCCGTTCACATATACCTTAAACGAGCTGCTGCCGTTTACCGTGATGTTGTCCTGACCGTCAACAGTCACCATTGGCACCTTGCGCAACATGTCCAGCACCGTTGCCGATTTCGAGTCCACATCGTCCTCCACGCTATACGACATCTTGTCGGTGTCCATCGTCACCAACGGCTTCTGAGCCACAATCTCTACGCCTTGCAGCAGTTTCGTGTCGTCAACCACGTATATCGTACCCAGGTCAACTGTTGTCTTGCCGTCAAGGGTAATCACGCGTTGGATCTCTTTCCGGCCCATCGAACTGATGGTCATGGTATATTTACCCTTGCCCGTTACCTTCTGGTTGATTTTACCATCGATATCGCTCACCGACATCGCGACGGCATTCTTCATATTGCTACCTTTATATACACGCACAGTAGCATACGGCTCTGTCTCTTGTGTGAGTGAGTCCACCAATACAGCTTTAATAACTGTTGTCTGTGCAAAAATCGCCTGAGCAGTCATCATCAGTATCAGCGTCAGGAATACTTTTAGTCTTTTCATTGTCTTGTTTGTTATTGGTTTGCAGGATATCATATTATTCTCTTCATCCATTAGACACAAAAAATCTATATTTATTACACGTATCCAAAAATTATTTCGTTCCACCACCGACTGCTATATAAAATGCAATGAGGTCAGTGGCATATCTTTACAAAAGATTCTGCAAAGGTACACATTATTATATTAAGAAACGAAAAAAACTCATTAAATATAATTTTGAGCTTCGCTTTATGGAATCACTACTTTTGAACCTTGAGGGAAGAGGGATAAAAAAAAGGGGTGCCGAAGCACCCCTATTTGATTTCTCGCCGCTTTCACTTTGAGAGACCGTTGATTTCGATAAAACTAAAAATTCGGTTAATACTTTCTTTTCTTACTTTCTTTAATTAGGGTTTATAATCCTCCCCTCGGGGAGGCCAGGAGGGGGTCTTTTGCCCCTCGCTCCTTGCTCCTTGCCCCTTTTCCCTCCCCCTTTCAGGGGGGAGCCGGAGGGGGGCTTTTCAGGGGGGAGCCGGAGGGGGGCTTATTTCTTTTTATACTTTTCGCTCTTAATAAAACTGACATCTGACATCTGAACCACATAGCCACGCTTTTTCCAAGTGCTTACCATATTACGGGTTCTTGCAGTTTCCATTCCCTGCTGTCTTCTCACGCTCTTAGCATCTTCAAGCGTAAATTTATCAGGCAGCAGCTCCAAGAGGTTTCTCGGTCCACGCTTGCCGATACGTGCATCATCGCCGTTGATGGCTTTGGCGATGTCGTCACCGAAGAACTGCATCTTACACCAAAGGTCGTAGTTCAAAGACCAGCGGATAAACTCTTCGATAGACTTTTCCCACTTGCAGCCGTTGGCGACAAAGAGCACACAGGCTTTCAACCAAGCGATGACACAGGCACGGTGAGAAAGGTTCCAATAAACTTCATTCTGCGAGAGTCGTGCAAACTCAGCACATTCCTGCTGTAGCTTCTGCGCCAGTTTAAAAGCCTGCGGACAATCGATCAAACCCCTTGCAGAAGTGAGGTTGTCGATGTACGGTTTCAGCTTCTCTTCAAACGCCATATCATACTGTCCGTAAACGGGCTGCTCACTACCGATTTCCTGTTCAGGAATGGTGCAGAAGTTGATACGGGAGATGGGGCCGTCTGTCA
Source organism: uncultured Prevotellaceae bacterium (assembly GCA_902803475.1). GTDB lineage: Bacteria > Bacteroidota > Bacteroidia > Bacteroidales > Bacteroidaceae > Prevotella. The sequence goes on along the minus strand of CADCPZ010000046.1, from coordinate 6,340 downwards.
AGACATTGCGGAAGAACCGCCTACCTTTTAAGATAGTGGTGCAGGCGTTCCAGTTGAAACGACACTTCGGACGAGCCGTCACCGATTGTGTACCGACACGAGTCTGTCCGTATTCAGCTCCTGGGTCGAAGGCCAGACACATCAACTGAAAATGTTGCTTGCCCGTCTGACCTTTCAACTGCTCGAACAAGTCCAGCTCATTGAGTTTCACGTAAACGAAATGTCCTTCACTTTCATCGAGTCGGGTTACCAGAGCTGGCTTTGTCATATCCGAGTCGATGATTTGTATCACCAGTCCTTCAGGACGCATCAGCTTGTCCTTATTGGCACCTTTTCGCTGACAGTCTTTTTTCCACTCAGCCTCACGCCGTTCGTTCTCCTTGTCGCGCCGTTTGATGTCCGCCATAATCTGTTCGATGGGTGCATCGATACAGCCCTTACCGGCACCCGTTCCCGCCATCAGTACATTCATCAAGGTCGCCTCGTGTTCTACGTTGTCGGTGTAGTTGAAGCGCACCTTACAAAGATGTGTACCCAGAGCAGGGAAGATTGCGTTCGCCACAGCTGGCTGATAAACAACAGGTGTTTTCGATACCATCAGTTGTACCAACTTCGGCAGTTTCTCAGGCATCACAGGAGGTGTGGAAGGCGTTTCGGTTTCTGTTTCTGAATCCTGCGAAGCCCCCAGTCTTCGGCTTTGCGTAAAGAGATTTTCCTGATACTTCAACAACCGCTGATTGGGATTGGTGTAGTTGGCGTAGAAGTCTTCAACTAACTGTTGGATATTCTCATCCTGCCAATGCTTTGGCATCAGTTCGGCCAACACCCCGTTCATTTCCTCTTTCGTCAGCAGCTGTGTGGCACCCGACAGTAGCATCTTCACGCTGGTATGTCTGCCGCCTTCCTCCAAGAAGTCGGCTTCCACCAAATTCTTTTCCTTCATCACACCTTTAGCGATAAAGCGAGTGCGGTCATCTACTTTTTTACACAAAGGTTCCGGTTCTTTTTGTGTAATTTTCTCTGACTTTGACTTGCTCCCCTCCTTTGGGGAGGGGTTGGGGGTAGGCTCCTTTTCCTCCCACGGGCGATAATGCTTGTTGGCCTTCTTTGCCCCAGCAGGAACTTCCTCAAGGTTCTTTTTCTCACGTTCCTTCAGACGCTTGAACTCTTCGGCTGCTTCCTCGTCAGAAAACGACTCTGTGAAGAGTGCATCATCTAATAGAGGTGTAGATTCATCGTTGATAGGACCGTGAAAGACCACGCGGTTGTTTTCCTTGTTGTTGGTATCCATCTCTGTCTGCGTCAGGATTGACATTCGAACCTGACACTCCAGAATGGTTTTACCTGGCTCTCGACGGGCAACAGCGTGAACACCGTAGCTTGCCGATTCAGAGACCTCTACCAGTTGCAACTCATCTTTCATACTGAGCAGTTTCTTGATGATTTGTCGGCATTCTTCTTTGTTCTGACAATCAATGTCGTAGAAGAAGAACGGGCTGACAGTCTTGTTACCTTTCAGGGGAGCGCCTTCAACGGTCTGACAGTTGTAGTTGAACTGTACCAAAGCACGTTTGTTGCGGTCATCACCTTTCTCGCGGTACAGATTCCAGTTGCGTGTGTTTTCGGGAGAGTTACATATCTTTATATATTCCTCTCGGTTCTTGATAGGACGGCAAATTTTCTTGCCTTTTACTAAATAGATTAGATTTACCATTTTTGATTACCTCCTTTCTTTAGTCAAGTATCGTGATGATTTTCTTTGCCACTTCGTCGGCTTCCCTTACCAGCGTTCCTGCCAGTCTGAATACCTCTTCTTGCGGCAGCCGGAAAGTGAAGTAGTAGATTCCGTCCCTTCCCAACGACAGTGAACTGTGGTCCTGTCGGAAAATAGGTTTGTTTTTCTTACGCTTCGGTTTCTCGTCCATATAGATATTACCGTCACGCATACCCTGTACTCGGAAGTCGCCCTTGAAAGGCTCCATCTGAACATCCTCGCAACACTGGAAATCCGCAGTGTGCAATCCATCCTCTGTTTTCTGGATAGTAACGAAACCGTCTAATGTCAACGATTTCTCTTCTGTAAAATCAATTTTCTTACTCATTGTTTCTAAGTTGATTGTGAGTGAAGCATCAGGAAGGTGGCCACCTTTATGTTTCGAAACTCCCTCACTTCAACTCAGATTATAGCCCCCCTCCAACTCCCCCCAAAGGGTGGAGAGGTTGTTTTGTTAGTTTTATTATTTGAGCTGTTTTCCCTAACCCTCTTTGAGGCCTTTCTCCCTCCCTTTGGGAGGGTCGGGGTAGGCTCCTTTTACACAAAGGGGACTGTCCCTTTTGTGTACTTTTTAGCTTGCTTTTATAAAAAGGTTTTGTTGAATAGCGATGGTGCGGTGACATTCACCTTTCAGCACCCGCTGTTTTAAGAATTCTACGCCCTTCGGTGTCCACACCAGATAGTGTCTAACCTTGGGAGCGCCCTTGAGAGAGAAGAAGGCAAAGGTTCGCGATTCCGCCAACCCCAGTCCTTCGAGTTCCGAAGCAAGGTGCCAACTGCCGTTCTTGCGGTACTGAATACCCATGTGTTTGAGCAGCTTGTTAAACGACCCTACCTCCATTTCCCACGACTCAGCAATCTGTGTCGCTGTGATGCAGTTTGCATTCTGCTGGTTCACCATCCTGATTGTGTTACCCACGATGGCGATACCCCGTTCTACGATTTCCTCATCCGTAAGCTGACGACCTTCGGCATCGTGAGTAGGAATGTACCCGCCCGTCTTCCGAATCTGCGGCAGCACCTCAGAGGTCACCCAGCGTTTGAACAGTCGTGCCTTCTCCAACTTGGAAGAAAGGATCAAGGAGTAGAGTCCCGACTCGTTGATGACAACAGCTCGTGTCTCATAGGCACTCTCCCGAATTGGGAGGGTGCCCTTATCCTCCTGATCCACATGTTGTTGAATAGCCTTTGAAGTGTTGCTGTAGCCTAACGCTTTGGCCACGTCTTTACCAACAAAGAAGGTCTCGCCCTTCTCGTTGGTCAGCGTTCGGATTTCTCCGAACTGTTCATGATTGAAATGTTTTAAAAGCATAAAATAAAAAAATTAAGTGATTAATAATAATGTGAAAAACTGCCGTGCTTCACAGCAGGGCAGGGTTTGTAGTCCGCTGACTACGAAAAACAAAGTTCGAAGCAGTATGAAAAACACCCAATGTATCTGTTTGTGTCAATAAGTCAAAGATCGCATAAGCCGAACGCAGAGCCAAGCTTGCTTGGACTATGCTGAGGCGCCACCGATGTTCGAGGCATAGCCTCAAAGAACGCATCAGCGAGAGAAGAGCCAAACTCGTTTGAGCTTTTCCGAGCGCCAAAGTTTTTCGAGGCGCAGCCTCAGAGAACACCGTCGAGTAACTTCCGACGATGCAAAGGTAGAGAGAGATAAAAACAAAAACCCCCTACGCATATGGTACGCGTAGGGGGTACGGGTTTATTTAAGTTGTTGATTTACAAGTAGATAATCTTATTCATTTTCTCATAGAACTTGCTATATTGCTTTTGATTGAGCGCATCGTTATAGTCTCCACGCATGTTATTGCGCCGCCAGAACGACTCAAACACCTTCCATTTTTGGTGGATACCTAACAGTTCGGCTATATGGTCAGCGAGTACAGCACTCTTCGCACGTGATAGAAGAGGATGATATTGTTCGTCAAGCCAGCCTTCTTTACGGGCAGCATCCAAAAGTTTCGTTGCCTGTTTCGTTGCTAACTCCTCAGGAAGGAGGCTCGTTTCTTCGTCAGAGGTTTGGTCTTCTACATCCACCTCCGCTTTATCCACATTCAGATAGACATTCTCGTTATCGTGTACATCTATATAGGAGCCTTGCACATAGATTTTATTTCCAGCCATCATTCAATCAATTTAAAAGTTCACAGCCTTGTTGTTGTGAATATCATTGTAGTCTCCTTCAACTTTCACATCACCTTCAACTTTCAATTCTCCCTGATTCTTCAATACTATCTTTGGATCTGTCTGCTCATCATCAAGCGCTGCCCACGTTTCAGCCATCTCCTTAGGCATAACAAACCCCACAGCATTGCAAAGCTCCATAATAATTGTCTTCACAGTAATCCGCTTACTTATCGTCTTGCGCTTGGATACATTCATATATTTAGTGATGGCTTTCTGCAAGTCATCCTGAGAAGATTTCTTTGCCACACCAACCGAAAGTTTGCTCAACTCAGCAATCTGGATATCTTTCTCTTTGTTTTCAGTACGGAGTTTTTCAATCTCTTCATGCTGGTTATCGATAACCTCCTGCTGTTTCTCATTCTCCTGCTGCAGAGTTTTGTTTTCTTCTTCCAACTCTTCAACTCTTGAAAGTAGTTCGTCAAGCAACTCAGCCATTTTCAGTATTCCGTTCAGGCTTTCAACTTCATCTGTCAACTTATCTTTTCTCTCTTCCAGGGCGCGTTTTACGTCGCGCATCATCTCTTTGTTGTCAATCATTTCTGCGTTCATAATAGATATATTTTTATGTGTTGATATTTTGTAAAATGTTGCAAACTCCCTATACAACCACTTCAATATAAATGGTCATTTTTGTTTCGAGCAACAGCTTTTGCCTATAACTCTTTTCCTCCTTCAGTAAGACGTCGTAGCGTTTCCTCCTGAAAATAAGAGCTTTCAAAAGGACACCAGGTTTATCCTTCGAAAAGCGGGTGCTAAGGTACAAATAATCCTCCAGTTTCAAATCAGAAAATGGAGGAAATTTACTATTAAAAAATGTTATTCAGTACACAAAGGGGACAGCCCCTTTTGTGTATGTTTCGTTAATCATCTATGTTATCAGAATTATACAGAAGGGTCGGTTTCGCTGTGCACTTTGTATGCGATTATTTTGTTTATTTCAAGATTATGTTTATCTTTGCAGCGTGAAATGTTAAATACATCAGAATAATGGAAACGAAGAAAGTTACATACGAAGAGGCTCTTGCACGTTTTAAGCGTTCGCTGGAAATCAAGCGGAATGCCGAAAAGCGCATGGCTGAAGAATGGGCTCGTAGAGGTATCACTGGAACCATCGTCTCATTATGAAGCCGCTTTCTCTTGACCATATTAATGAGCGTTCCCCATATTATGTCATGCTGTCGCCAAAAGACAACTATATCTTTGAGACAGAACGTGGCATACATTATTCTATTTCTTTTGAAGAGGAAACACCTATAGGCGGTTGTGATTCTTATCAGTTTATTATTGAGAAGATTGACAAAGTTCGTTCCTCTCACGATGCAAAAGTTGAACAGACAATCCTTGCCATTCTTGATGAGTTTTTCGCAGAGCATCTTGACGTATTGCTCTACATGTGTGATGATAGTGATGGGCGAGAAGCCAATCGCAATCGGCTGTTCCTTGCCTGGTTCAAAAAGCATGCAGCACCTGAGCGTTTCACCATTCGTGCCGCTAGCGCTATCGTTGAAGGCAAGGGCTTCTATGCCGCTATTATCGTAGAAAACAGGAATCCACTGCTCGAAGCCATTATTGCCGATTTCGAGAGTACTGCCGAAGCATTGACTGCTGGCAAGCCTTAGCAAAGTGCTGTTTTCTTCCATTCCGAGCGTTTGTACTTTTATTCTATTGGTCGTATCAATCAGAATTTACACAGAAGGTCCGCTGTGTACATGTTTTGTATAAAAACGGCTACGAAGGTATAAAAAATCCTCCATTCCCAAATCAGAAAATGGAGGAAATTTACTATTAAAAAATGTTATTAAGAACACAAAGGGGTCGTCCCCTTTGTGTATCGATGTCAGATGTCAGATGTCAGTTTTATAGGACGCGGTATGTTTGTGTGTGTATGAAGTAACACAAAGTGTAAAGAAAGTTTACTTTATATATATAATATATATATTATATATATAAAGTAATTTTCTATTCTCTAAATTTTGTGCTGCTGAGAAAACTGACATCTGACATCTGAACCACTTTGTTCTATAAGTTAAAATGGTAAATATACTTTACATTACTAAGGTCTTATCAAAGCTAAAAATAAACTATCCTCTGCGCGCCTCATTAACTCTCTTATTTTCCTTTATTAAGGTAATTATATGTTGTTAGTTTGTACTTGCAATGTATTTTAAATATCTATTTATCAGAGTATTACAAAGAAAATGCAATTTTTAGTGTAAAAAGTACACTAAAAATTTGGTGGTTTCAAAACTTTGTTGTACCTTTGCATTGTGAGAGATGATAACAGTCGCAGTTCAAAAGGTGCCCTTTCGCACTCCAAAAGCTTACCTTTTAGCGCGCAAAAGCATAGCTTTCGAAACGCAAAACGGCACATCT
>CADCPZ010000045.1 GCA_902803475.1 uncultured Prevotellaceae bacterium | reverse complement strand
GAGGTTCGTTTGACCAACTGTATTGCCATCAATGACAACAAAGATACAGATAAGGCGAATGTAACATCAGACGGACACGGGAAAAACAGTCAATGGGGTCGCTTCGAAGTTGACGAAACGCTCAGTGGTCTGAACGTTACCAATTGCGAATTCCATAAGGCTCATCCAGACTTCTTTGTCAGCGTCGTCAATCACGAAGAGTTGGTGGCTCCACGCGATGAAGACGGTAATCTGCCAGAAACGACATTTGCACACATCAAAGCCGACGGAACACATACATACAACGACCAGTCAACCGCGACATCACAGAGCCTCCTGATAGATAAGGGTGTGAAAATTGACGCAAGCACCTATCGCGGTATTGCTGTCAATGGCATTGAGTTTGTTGGTGAGGCTCCCGATCTGGGTGCATACGAATACGATGGTGAAATCAGTAACGACATCAAAGTCATCAGCCAGGAGTCTGCCGACAACAGCGTCCGTCTGTTCCAGGCACAGAACGGTGTGCTGTTCGTTACTGTCAACGATGCAGCGAAGGCAACAGACTATACCGTTTACCTCTACGACACAGCCGGACATATTCTCGGACAGCATGCCTTCAACGGTGCAACAACCGCTATCCGTCTGCCCCAGGGTGCAAAGGGAATGGTTGTCCTGAAGGTAGAAAGCAACAAGGGCTTCAAGGGCGCTGCAAAAGCAATTGTGAAGTAAATAACTCTCCAACCTCCCCCCTGAAGACTTTGTGATACATTAAAAATTCATTTATGAAAAAAATATTAGTATCAGTTATAATTCTGGCAACACTGGGCATAGCAAACAGCTATGCTCAGTTGTCGCCATATGACGAGAATGCCCCTGTAGGATGGGCATCAGTTGGATTAACCAATGGCTGTACGGGCAGCAACAACCAGAATCCTGTCGTTGTGACGACAGAGGAAGAACTGCGTGCAGCCCTGCAAGGTTGCAAGGGCGGTAAAGCCTCAAAGACGATTTACATCAGCGGAAACATCGAGGTGAAAGAGAAGTTGCGCTATGACAAGTGCAAAAATGTCACTATTTACGGCTTGCCAGGTTCTTCTTTGTATAACCGCGACCACAACGACAATGCCGACAATGCTGGTTTCTTCTACTGTCAGAATTGGGAGAACTGCATCTTCCGCAATCTGACACTCTTGGGTGCCGGAGCCTACGACATCAGTGCTTGCGACAATATCCAGCTGGTGGAAAGCAAAAACATCTGGATTGACCACTGTGATATTCAGGATGGTGTGGACGGAAACCTTGATGCCAAGACGAAATCAGATAACATGACGATTTCGTGGTGTAAGTTCTCCTATCTCATTGCTCCCTGGCCGAAAGCAGGAGAGAGCGACGACCACCGCTGTTCCTCGATGTGGGGCAGCAGTGACAACCGCGGCGACGATGAGGGATTCCTGAATGCGACCTTCGTCAACTGCTGGTGGTATCACGGTTGCGGTCAGCGTTGTCCGCGTATCCGTTTTGGAAAGGTTCATATTGCCAACTGTCTGTGGGAGAACGGCACAGCCTCAGACCCTGCACAGTATTGCATTGGTATCGGTCACAGTTCAAAGATGTATATTGAGAATGGTGACTTCACGAAGACGGTGCTGATGACAGGCCAAAGTGACATGCGTGGACATAATAAATACTACTTGCAAGCCGATAAAAAGTATCACTTTACGTTGAAGGGTAATCTCGGCGAAGACGATGCTGTGGAAATCGGGAAAGGATATACGGGTACGGTTTACCACCCCTACGATGATACCAACTATCATTGTCGCGTTTATCCAGCCAATGATGTAGCTGACATCTTGCGCAACTCAGAAAACGGAGCAGGAGCCACACTCGACGAAGAGCTGTTGGCGACTCGTGGAAACGAACATTATGCAGAAAACACCCCTTCTGCCATCAAGGGCGTTACTTCAGCAGATGATGCTCGAGTAGTCGGCATCAGCTATTACGGAATAAACGGCAGTCGCTATGCGACTCCTCAGAAAGGTCTGAACATTATGGTCTTCCAGATGAGCGACGGTACGACACGAACACAGAAAATATACAAATAAAATAACAGAAACAAGATAAACTAAAAACAAAACAACAATGAACATTAAAAAATTACTTCAAAAAATGTTTGCTTTCGTTTGCCTTTGTGCTTTGAGCATGACGGCAATGGCAGACGACATCCATGTTGCAACAACAGGTAGTGATGAAAATGCAGGAACAGAAGCCGCTCCGTTGGCAACAATCGGAAAAGCCTTGGAGCTGGTGAAGGCAGGAGACCGTATCTTGATACATGAAGGTACATACTATATCACCAAGCGTCTGAAGATTCCTGAGTTGCCCACCAATCCTGATTTGCGTTGCGAAATGCGTGCTTATCCGGAAGATGCTGTCGGCAAGGTGATTATCGATGGTAAAAATATGGTTGCTTCGTCGGAAATCGAGTTTAAACAGTCGCGCTGTATCTATGTGAACCACTTGGCAAACTATTGGACATTCTATGGTCTGACCCTGCAGAATGCGTTGGACAACGGTATGAAGATAGAAGGTTCTCACAACATCATTGAACGTTGTGTGTTCCGTTGGAACAACGATACAGGTCTGCAGATAGGTATGTTTAAGGACTTTTCTATCGAGGAGACAAAGTCGTTCCCCGTCCAAGGTCAGCCGACGTTCAATCCGAATTTCACTTATTGCCGTTACAACAAGGTTATCAACTGTGACTCTTATGAGAATGCCGACCTGAAGTCTTATAGCGGCAGCGATGACGGTGGCGATGCTGATGGTTTTGCCGTGAAACTGTTTCCTGGTCCTGGTACCGAATTTCATGGATGCCGAGCATGGACGAACTCAGACGATAACTGGGACCTTTATATGACCTACCACCCAGTAGTCATTGATCACAGTTGGGCTTACCATGCCGGTTATACCAAAGATGGTCAGGAAGGTAAGAACGGTAATGGTTTCAAACTTGGTGGAGGTGGTTCTGCCGGTGGTAAAGACTTCGACAACTCTGTAGGTGCTCACGTAGTAACCAATTGTGTGGCGTTCGACAACTTGCACAAAGGTTTCGACCAGAATAATGCGTGGGAAGGAATGTATATTTTCAACTGTGTTGCTTGGGGCAATGAGTACAACTACCGTTTCCCGACAGAGTTCAAGTTCGGATTCATGGATATCCACAACTGCATCGGTTGGGGTGCTACAGCAGCAAAGAGCGGACATAAGATTGGAAACCACGAGTTTTTGTCACCAGACAAAGCCGGATACCAAGATCCTACAGCAGGCACCACTTTTAACTCTTGGACGACCATCGACGGCTGTAGCCCTATCAAGGAAAGCTTCAAGCCCGATGGTGGCGACTATACGCCTGCAACGAAAGACCATAGTGGTGAGTTCTTGTCTTTGAGCGTAGCCGATTTTATGGCAGAGCGTGAGCCTGACGGCTCGCTGCCCAATAACAACTTCGCCCGGTTGAAGCCAGGCAGCATCTTCCAGGATTTGGGTATGCCTGTTATCGGTTTCACACCTGCCCGTAAGATGACAGAGGCACAGTGCTTGGGTTATATTGAAGGTCTTAATGAGTATATCACGGCAGACGATATCTATATTCCTTACAACGATAATGCTCCTGATTTTGGCGCCTACGAGTTGGATGGTGTTCCTGTACCGTATAATATTCCCGATAAGATTGAAATCACCTGTAAGACCGCAAACTCTTCACAGGAGATTATCGAGGGACAGCCCATCGAGGATATTGTCTATGAGGTGAACGATGTTGCCGACGAAGTAGCTGTCGAAGGTCTTTCTCAGGGACTAACCTGCAATTACGATCATGTGACCCATTTGTTGGTGATCAAGGGAACACCCCAGGCAAGTTGTACGTTTAAGGTTACAGCTTCAGGCGACGCTGAAGCAACAGCCGCTGGCGTAAAACCCGTTACCACTACCGGTATGATCAAACTGGTTACTCCGTATAAGGTGCTCACAGGTGACTGGTATCACTTCCAAGATGCCTGGGATGCGCTGCCTGCCGATTTGCAGGGTGTGCTTGAACTGGTTCAGGGTGACAACATGGAGAACACCTCCGATGGTCAGCACAAGAAAGGTGATACATACGTTGATCCCACTAAGACAGAATCAGGCTGCAGTTACTCTACAGGTGCTGTATGCTTGGGACAGAGCAATGGTGGTATCAAGCTGAATCTCAATGAGGGTCTGCTACAGCTGAGCTTAAATACGTACTTTACAGGTGGTCGTACTTTCAAAATCTCATGGACTTTGGCTAATGGCACGTCGGGTTCTAAAACAACTTCAAGTTACAAGAAGGGTTCCTACACCATCGATGTGCTGGATTTGGCAGGTCTTGATGAGGAGACAGCAAAGAAAGTTCGCAGCATCACATTTGCCCAAAGTAGTGCCAATGGAGGCGCCCGTGTTTACGATATGTATGTTCGTGTGCCAGTTTCCACAACTGGCATCAATGGCGTAACCATTCAGGATGCCAATAGTTCTAAAGCCGTGAAATTCATCAAGGATGGCAAGGTCGTTATCATGAAAAACGGCGTGTTGTATAACGTATTTGGACAGAAACTGTAAAAACAAACCAACATGAAAAAATTGACTATATTCTTCGCTCTGCTTGTCTGTGCGCTCTTCGCACAGGCACAGACAGACCTATCAGAGGACTTCAGCACGCTGGCTAAGGGTAAGTTCGGTGCCAACAGTGAGGAATCTGTTTCGTTGCCTTCTGGCGAATGGAAGGCTTTGAAGATGGAGATCAAGGAGAGTAGTGGCAAGAAGCTGTTTACATTTAGCAGTGGATCCTCTTCTTATCTGATAACCCCTGTGCTTGACGATCCAGGTAAGATTTCCGTTGACTGGGGTTCTGGTGGTAATAACAAACTGATCATCAGCTACTCTGTCAATGATGGTGCTTGGCAGCAGCTCGCAGAGATTTCCTCAGGGGGTTCTGGCGCAAAGTCGTATGGTGCCAAAACTGGTCTCGACGGCAAGACGAATGTGCGTTTCCGCTTTGTTGGCAGCTCCAGTAACACCTATGTAACAAAGATTGTCATCAAGTCGGCCAATGTCGTTCCCGTCGATCCCGATGATCCTTCTTATATCACCGAGGGCACTTGGGTTCCGACAAAACCTTTCCCGACAGCCGTTAACACCTACTATATTTCTCCTGCGGGAAACGATGTGACAGGTGACGGCTCTGAAGCCAAACCTTGGTACAACATTGCCGTAGCCTATGCTGCAGCACGGGCAGGTGACCATATTGTTTGCAAAGGGGGCACCTATAAAATCAGCAAATACGGTACTGATGGAAAACTAACTGTTCGTATGAACAAAAATGGTACGGCCGAGAATCCTATCGTCATCCGTTGTGCCGACGGCGAGAAGCCGGTATTCGACTTTGAGCAGCAACTTCTTGACTGTAACAGGCAGCCGTCGAAGGTCGGCGACCGCGGTATTCTGCTTTCGGGCGACTACCATTTCTTCTTCGGTATCCATATCATGCACGCTGCCGACAATGCCATCAAAGTGGAAGGATCGCACAACCGTATAGAGCGTTGCGAGTTCTCTTACAACCTTGATACGGGCATCCAGTTAGGTTTCGGACACCATTTTGAAGAATCACACCCCGGCATCTCTAAGAATGATGGTAGTTACTGTTCTTATAATGACATCATCGACTGCGACTCGCACCATAACTGCGACTGTGATGCCAACTACGGCTCTGATGCCGACGGCTTCGCATGTAAGATGCACAATGGTATCGGCAACCGCTTCATCCGCTGTCGTGCCTGGCGTAATAGCGACGATGCATGGGATCTTTATGAAACAGATTACGATGTTGTGCTTGCCGAGTGTTGGGCGTGGGAGTCTGGTAATGCCGAAGACCATTTATGGGTGAAAGAGTATCTGACAACCTCAGCCTCCTTCTCAGGCAACGGTAATGGTATCAAACTGGGTGGTAACGGCGAGGGAGGCTCTTCGCAGGGTGTCCACTATGCTTTCAACTGCATTGCCTTTGGTTGCGATAAGAGCAGCTCTGTAAAGGGCTTCGACTGCAACAGTCATAAGGGAGGTCATGTGCTGGTTGGCTGCCTGGGCTTCAACAACAGCTACGACTACATGTTCGAGAGTGGCGGCTCAGAGAGTAAGACGTTCTATTATAATAATGTATGTATCGGCAAACAGGAAATCTGCGTGGGCAGCGATGACTACAACGCTCTGGCAGCTCCTATGTCCAAGAACGGTTGGACAAATCACTTAACAACAGGTATTTCAGCCGACAACTATATTACATTGAACGAGGAAGACGCCCTGCTGCCACGTGACATCTACGGTGGACTGCCTCGTCGATTTGGCCGGTTGACAGCTGATCCGGAGAATCCGTTGATAGATGCCGGTAATGTTACGCTCGACAATATCAACAACGTTTGGCAGGGACTGGTGGCTGAGTTCCCCTTCCTGGAGCGCACAGTCACCGGTAAGGCTCGCGACTTGGGTCCCTACGAGCGTCCTGCTTCCAATCCAACAGCCATTGAGACGGTAAAGACCGTCACCAAGGAGGTGAAGACGCGCAAGTACTTCATGGATGGTCAACTCATCATTGTGAAGGGTGGCCAGCGTTACAATGCTTTAGGACAGAAACTTTAAAAGACCCCTCCCATCCTCCCCTGTTGAGGGGAGGGGTTTTTAACTCCACCTTTAACTCCCATTAAATAATGCGTAAAATATTCCTCACAACGTTGATGGCCGTAGCTGCCGTCATTGCTGTTCATGCTCAAACAGCCAACAATGATGCTGCCGGTATCAGTTGGACACTGACAACTGGTACGATGACGGAAACTCCTGTTTATGCACCAGCAGGAAGTAACCAGTTCTTTGAAAAGATGGAAATCACCAAAGGCGCAGGCTTGAATAATCCTGTTGCAAAGACATCGGATGTCGGAAACATCACTCAGACGATGTTTCCTGTCACATCCAAGACGTCGTCAGCTTCTGATGCGAATGCAGTCAAGTTTCTCATTACCTTGAAAGAGGGTATTGCCTTTACACCGACCAAGGTAAGTTTCAAGTCTTTCCGTTGGAAGACCGACAAGGGTAACTTCGATGCAGCATGGGTCAGCGACGGCACAACCAAAACGCTGGCTTCTGGTGCACATCCCAATCGTGGAGCAGGTACTGGAGCAGGCGAGGTGTCATCCTACAGCTACGACCTCAGCGGCACGCAGGCCAGCGAACAGCAGTTCGGACTTGCTGTCAACATCTATAATTTTGATGTGGCAGCCGACAAAGGTCTCTCTTTGGGCGATGTCACCATTGAGGGAACACTCTACGGCACCGTTGGACAGCCCCTGACCTACACCCTGTCTGTCAACGTCTCTCCTGAAGGAGCAGGAACCGTACAGGTCAGTCCTGTCGGTCCTTCCTACGAGAGTGGTCAGCTCGTCACGTTGACACAGCAACCCGCAGAAGGCTACGTCTTCACGGGTTGGCAGACCTCAACGGGTAAGACGCTGTCAACAGCCGACACTTATGCTTTCAATATCAAGGGTAATATGGCACTCACGGCGAAGTATGTGACGGAAGCAAGTCTGCTGGTCAACGACTATACGGTCGTCAGCAACATCGATGAGTTCCGTGCGACCATCAAGCAGTTCAACGAGAACCCTTCTGCGCTGCGCCGTTTCATCTTTCTGAAAAACGGCACCTATGACTACGGTACTTACAAGAACCCCGAATCAGGAGCCGACCCTTATGGTCGTGATACCATCATGGTGGACAATGTGTCTGTCATCGGTCAGAGCACCGAGGGTGTCACCATTACCATCACCCCAACAATGGCGAGCGTCAGCCGAACGGCTCCTATCGTTATAAAGGGAACCGGTACGTATATGCAGGACTTTACCATTCATAACAACTACAACTATAGTGGTGACGATGGTCAGGCTGCTACCATTATGGATAAGGGACATCACTCCATCGGCAAGAATCTGCGACTGATATCCAAGCAAGACACCTATTATTCTAATACGGACAACGGACAGCTTTATTTCGAGACAACAGAGTTTCAGGGAACGGTTGATTATATCTGTGGTCGTGGAGATGTGTTCTTCAACAAATGCCGACTGATGTGCGTCAACCGCAAACCTAAGCAAGGCGACTATCAAGGCGACACGCATATCGCTGCTCCCTATACCATCGGTGAGAACTTCGACGACATCGGTGGACACGGCTATATCTTCATGGATTGCTATGTGGATTGTAAATCAAAGACCTGGGACTTCGGTCGGGGATGGAGAGTACATCCCAGAGCAGCTTTCCTGAATACTACCTTGTCGGAAGATGCCGCCAAACGCATCGGCAATGACCAAACGAGCGGAAAGGCAGCTGACGGCTATGCTGTAACGAAGCCCATTGACTACACGCTACGTGTGGGAACCAAGGGCGTTCAGAGTGGAGAGCCGGGATTTGAGTTTTATGAGTATAACACGATGAACGAACAGGGCGATGTGGTAAGTCCAGAGAGCAACGTGCTGACCTTTCAGGGTTCACCCAGTCGTACGGCAGAGACCATCTTGAAAGCCGATGAAACCGACCGTTTTCAGTTGCGTAATGTATATCCTGACTGGCAACCTGATAAGGACTGCCTACAGGTTTCCGTCACCGCTTGTAAGTTGACGGGCAACACCCTTTCTTGGACAACCGATAGCAAGGCGAAGGCCTTCCTCATTGAGAAGGATGGCGAATTCGTGGCTATCGTTGATGGCACAGAGAACAGCTTTGTGGTCAGCGGTTCTGCTGACGGCTATACCGTCCGTGCTGCCAATATGATGGGTGGCTTCGGCCTCGCTGCCCCTATAGGTACCACAACGGGCATCAATGCTCCTTCCCTCAATAAGGAGGGTTGTATGGCTGCTCAAAAGTTTATTCTTAACGGTCGCATCGTCATTGAAAAGGAAGGTATCCGTTACAACACTTTGGGACAACAAATAAAGTGATGTTTGTATGAGAAGGAACGTTTTTGTTTTCTGTTTATTGGCTCTTTATGCCAACACCATCAACGCCCGTCAGTTGGATATTCAGCCAGGTGAGGATATCAAGAGCGCCATCGAGAATCTGGTGGCAGGCGACACCCTTTGGGTAAAGGCTGGCACTTATGAGGTGAGCGACCTGATCAACGTGCGCCATAGCGGTAACCGCCACCATCGCATCTGCGTGTTTGGCTACGATACGGAAAAGGGTAAAAGACCTGCCACGAACCCCGTATTTGATTTTTCCAAACAGCCCCATACGGGTGATGAGGCTGCCAAGCAGTTTCGTGGAGTGCTGCAAAACCCCAATGCCGACTATTGGTATTGGCGCGATATCGACATCACGAAGGCTGCCGATAGTGGTATGAAACTGGAGGCTAATTACTGCGTTGTCGAACGCTGTAACTTCTATCGCTGTGGCGATACGGGCTTGCAGTTAGGCTTCGACAAAGACGGAAACGGTGGCAACAACCGCAACCCCAAGTACCTGTATGGTCGCTACAATCAGATTATCAATTGCGACTCCTATTTTAATTATGACGTGCAGGCACATGGTGGCAATGCTGACGGCTTCGCCAACAAACTCTATCCGGGACCGGGCAATGAGTGGCACGGTGACCGCTGCTGGGGGAATAGTGATGACGGCTGGGACCTTTACTATGCCATCTATCCTTGTCTGATTGACAATTGCTGGGCTATCTGGAACGGATACCTCGAAGACGGTTCTATCGGTGTCAACGGCAACGGATTCAAACAGGGTGGTAACAAGCAGAGTGGCGGTTCTGCTGATGGCAAGGGTGGTTCCTACGGAGCACATATCTTCACCAACTGCGTGGCTGCCTATAACCTCTATCACGGCTTCGACCAAAACAATCACGACGAGGGTACGTGGATTCTCAACTGTACGGCATTCAATAACAAACAGGTGAACTTCCGTTTCAACTGCGATGTGGAGATGATTGGTAACACCGTATTTCATCTTCGCAACTGTTTAGGGTTCAATCCAGGTGAGGCCAACCATCGTTTCGGCGATATGTGGCCCGATTCTGAATACACCAGTTGGCAGGATCTCCTCGGTGTGTCACCGCAGTATAACATGGGCAAGGGTATAGACCCCAAGACCGGCAAGGATTATATCCGTATATCTGCAAAAGACTGGCCAAACTACGACGACCAGTTTGTGGATATCTCTATGGAGACGGCTCTTAGTGCTCGTCAGGCCAATGGTGAACTGCCGTTGAACTTTGCTCGTCCGAAAGTGGGAAGCATTTTTGAGGATAAGGGCACACCCATTCAGAATTTCTACTGTGCAGATATCTTCAAAGACTACTACTATAAGAATACTGAGAAATGGCTTGACGATTATTCCACCACCATCACGTTGCCTTATGCTGGCGCAGCTCCTGATTATGGAGCTTACGAGGCAGGGTGGGAGCGTCCGGCTTTCGAGTTAGAAACGTTGCCTGTCAACGATGGTACGCTGGTTGATGTCAACGAGGTGACCACGATTGGTGGCAAGAACTATCAGAAACAGTTGCTGATCGACGACTACCTGTTCCAGGATGAAACGCTTGCAACGAAGGTTATGCAGTACATCAGTGATGCCCATACTTCCAACAAACTGCTGCCTGCCTACTATGGTAAGAGCGGCAACTATCCAACGAAGATAGGTGCACTCTACGGAGGTGGCACCTTGGGCGCCTATATGTTGGCCAAGAACGGGGGATATATCGAGTTCACCGTGCCCAGCCTGAGTGAGATGCGGTCCGACTGCTATGGAGGCGGTAAGACCTCTACCTTGCAAATGCAGTGGAAATATCAGGGTGAGAGCGCGTGGCACGATGCCGAGAAAGTCACCTTCGACCAACGCATATTTACAGTCGATTTCGTGGCTTACGGTATTCCGCAGTCAGTGCAGCCCATCGTTGTACGTCTCAACAGCATCGGCTCTAATGATGTCTATCTCACCGACCTTACTCTGAATGGCTTTGAAGAGTTGAAAGACGACGTCACCGGTATTTCTGCTGTAACCGCAACCGACAAGCCCGACATACAAGTTACCGCCAATGGCATCATTGTCTATGGTGATGTTGCGGCCATACAGGTGTTCAATTCCGCAGGGCAGCAGGTAGCGCAGAGCAGTCTCTCGCAATTCTGTAACCTCTCTTCCTTGGAAAAAGGCATCTACGTTGTAAAAGCCCTCATGAAAGACGGCACCACTTCGCAAGTGAAAGTCATGAGACGATAAAGACAAATGATCATTTCAAAAATACGTGGAACACTTTGATCACCAGAACCGACCCGTGATCAACATTTTCTAATCCAATAATTTTTTAAAGATATAGACAAAGAGTTATATTTATCAAAAAGATTATGTATCTTTGTCGCCAGATTATAAAATGAAGACGATTATGATAGGAACAGCAACACCAAGTGTAAGCCCCGACACGTTCACGCTGACCGTGCCGAAGGCCGATGTGCGCCTCAATCAGATTGCCATCAATCAGATGCGTGTACTGGAGAACGACGATAATAGAAATGTATTAAAATGACATGAGTGGATAGGACAAAACATAGAAACGACATAAGGAAGCGTTGACTTTTTGATTCTTGCTATAGAAATTTCGCCAAAATATTTCCCGAGAAGAAAAAGGTTGATGCTCGCGTTTAGGCGCG
>CADCPZ010000044.1 GCA_902803475.1 uncultured Prevotellaceae bacterium | reverse complement strand
TGTCGATAGGGTAGGCTTCCCAGTGCTGGTGCGCCCTTCGTATGTATTGAGTGGTGCTGCAATGAATGTATGCTCTAACAGAGATGAACTGACACGATTCCTTCAGTTGGCTGCCAACGTCAGCGAAGACCATCCTGTTGTTGTATCGAAGTTCATCGAACATGCTAAGGAAATCGAGATGGATGCTGTGGCTCGCAATGGGGAGATTTTGGCTTATGCCATCAGCGAACACATCGAGTTTGCGGGTGTTCACTCCGGTGATGCAACCATTCAGTTCCCACCACAGAAGATTTACGTTGAGACGGTTCGCCGTATCAAACGCGTTAGTCGCCAGATAGCTAAGGAGTTACATATCAATGGTCCTTTCAATATTCAGTTTATGGCACGGGAAAACGATATTCTCGTCATCGAGTGTAATCTCCGGGCATCACGCAGTTTCCCGTTCGTGTCGAAAGTGCTGAAACTGAACCTTATCGATTTGGCAACGAAGGTGATGTTGGGTGTTCCTGTCGAAAAACCATCCAAGAACCTCTTCGACCTCGACTATGTGGGCATCAAAGCCAGCCAGTTCTCGTTCAACCGTCTGCAGAAAGCCGATCCGGTATTGGGGGTTGACATGAGTTCTACAGGAGAAGTAGGCTGTCTGGGCGATGACACGAGTTGTGCCATGCTGAAGTCGATGCTCTCTGTCGGCCATCGTATTCCTAACCGTATCAACGAACAAGGTGAAGAAGTTCCTGGCAACATCTTACTTTCTACGGGTGGAGCAAAACAGAAAGCGGAGATGCTGGATGCCGCTCGTATGTTGATAGAACATGGTTATCGACTGTTCGCAACGGGTGGTACATCGAAGTACTTGAGTGATAATGGAATAGAGAATACGCTTGTCTATTGGCCATCGGAGAAAGAAGGCGCTCCGCAAGCCCTCGATCTGCTCCATAACAAGGAGATTGATATGGTTGTGAATATCCCGAAAGACTTGACACCGCGTGAGTTGACAAATGGCTATCAAATCCGCCGTGCAGCCATCGACCTGAATATCCCGCTGATTACCAACAGTCGCCTGGCGTCCTCTTTCATCCACGCATTCTGCACGATGAAGTTGGACGATCTTGCCATCAAGAGTTGGGCAGAATACAAGTAAAAACGTATGAAAAAGAAAAACCGCTGAACCTGAGGTCCAGCGGAATTTCTCTCTTTCTGTTCGAGCTTGATTACTTAGCCTGTGCAGTATCAACAGTAGCAGTATCAACAGTAGCAGCTGTGTCAACAACAGCAGCAGTATCAGTTGCTGTAGAATCAGCGTTTTCAGCTGGCTTGTTACCATTACCGCAAGATGCGAAAGAAATAGCTGCGAAAGCTACGAACATCAAAACTAACTTTTTCATTTTCTTTGCTTTTTAAATCTGTAAAACAATCATTTGTTTATTAAAACGATGCAAAGGTATGTACTTTTTTCAATACGACAATCTTTTTTTAGAGTTTTTTTTATGGCTATTTTGTAACTTTTTTATAAAGTATTGGTATTCAATAGCTTACAAAGTGTAAACGAATGTTAAAGTTTTTGTGCACCCACACAAAGCATCAAAAAACGCTAAAAAAGCTACTTCTTAACACACAGGTTTCTTTTCTTTTTATTACCTTTGCATCATCGTTATCGGATATAATTATAAGGTATGATTGATACATCTGCTTTTCAAGGCAAGAAAGCGGCTTATTACACGCTGGGTTGTAAGTTGAATTTCTCTGAGACATCCACTTTTGCGCGGATGTTGCAGGAAATGGGTGTGCAAACGGCTGAGAAAGGTGAACGGGCAGACATCTGCCTGATTAATACTTGTTCGGTAACAGAGGTTGCTGACCATAAGTGTCGGCAGGCAATTCATCGTATGGTGCGGCAGCATCCAGGGGCTTTTGTGGTCGTCACAGGTTGTTATGCTCAGTTAGATGGCGAGAAAGTTGGGCAGATAACGGGTGTTGACTTAGTGCTGGGCAGCAACGAAAAGGCGAATCTCATACAATTTTTAAGTGATAACCTTTCCCAATCTCCCAAACGACCAGACGACCAATCTCCCAAACGACCAGACGACCAATCTCCCAAACGACCAGACGACCAATCTCCCAAACGACCAATCGTCCACACCGTCAATACCAAAGATATCAAGTCATTCGCTCCTTCTTGCTCACGTGGAAACCGCACGCGCTATTTTCTGAAAGTGCAGGATGGTTGTGACTATTTCTGTACCTATTGTACGATTCCATACGCTCGTGGATTCTCTCGTAATCCCACCATCGCCACCTTGGTTGCTCAGGCTGAGCAGGCGGCGCAGGAAGGTGGAAAGGAAATTGTACTGACAGGAGTCAACATCGGTGATTTCGGCCGGACCACCGGCGAAGCTTTCCTGGACTTGGTGAAGGCACTCGATCGGGTGGAGGGTATCCGTCGCTTCCGTATCAGTAGTCTGGAACCCAACCTGTTGTCTGACGAATTGATTGACTACTGTGCCCACTCCCGTGCTTTCATGCCTCATTTCCATATTCCGTTGCAGAGCGGTAGTGATGAGGTGTTGAAACTGATGCATCGTCGGTACGACACGGCATTGTTTGCCCATAAAATACAGCTGATCAAGGAAAAGATGCCAGATGCATTTATTGGGGTAGATGTGATGGTGGGCACTCGCGGTGAACAACCTGCTTATTTTGAGGCCTGTTATGAGTTCCTGAAAGGTCTCGACATCACCCAACTGCATGTCTTCCCGTATTCAGAGCGACCGGGGACAGCAGCCTTGAAAATTCCGTATGTGGTCAGCGATCAGGAGAAGAAAGAACGATCCAAGCGTCTGCTTGCCCTTTCTGATGAGAAGACACAGACTTTTTATGCCGCTCATATCGGTCAGCAGGCAGAGGTGTTGTTTGAGAAGGCCCCTCGTGGTAGGGCGATGCATGGTTTCACAAAGAACTATATCCGTGTGGAACTCTCGCCGGCAGAGGCACGGGAAGAATACGATAATCAGTTGATCATGGTTCGTTTGGGTGATTTCAACCACGACAAAACGGCATTAAGGGTAGAGGTCGGGAGAGGGTCATTTAATATATAATAAGGTACGCGCGCATGAAAAAACTGGCAATTGTGATCTTAAACTGGAACGGACGGAAGATGATGGAGCAATATTTGCCGTCCGTTGTCAACTACTCCCGTGACGATGCCACCATCTATGTAGCAGACAATGCGTCGAGCGATGATTCCGTTGAATGGCTCAAAAACCATCATCCAGAAGTGCGTCAGATATGTTTGGAACAAAACTGGGGATTTGCTGAGGGGTATAACAAGGCTTTGGCGCAGATAGACGCTGAATATTACCTGCTGTTAAACTCCGATGTGGAGGTGACGCACCATTGGTTACAACCTTTGTTGGAGTTTATGGACAACCATCCGGAGGTGGCAGCCTGTCAGCCGAAACTGCTATCGGTAGCAGACAAGGACAGCTTTGAATATGCAGGAGCGAGTGGGGGATTCCTCGACCGCTATGGTTATCCGTTCTGTCGTGGACGGATTTTCGACACCACAGAGAAAGATATGGGACAGTATGACCAGCCTGCAGAAATATTGTGGGCAACGGGTGCCTGTCTGATGATACGCAGCAAGGACTATTGGGATGCCGGAGCTTTGGACGCTCGTTTCTTTGCTCATAATGAAGAGATTGATCTGTGTTGGCGGCTGAACATCCGTGGACGTAAGGTTTATGTCCTTCCTGATAGTCAGGTCTATCATGTCGGTGGAGGAACACTTCCGAAAAACAATCCCCACAAGACCTTCCTGAATTTCCGGAATAACCTGACGATGCTCTATAAGAACCTGCCGGAACAAGACCTACGGAAGGTGATGCGTGTCCGTTGGTGGTTAGACTACCTTGCAGCCTACCAAACGCTGTTGATGAAAGGTCATGTGGGCGATTTCAAAGCCATCTATCGTGCACGACGCGCATTCAAAAGATGGCGACATGAGTTTGATGAAGACCGTAAAAAAATCCAGGCATCAAGAACTGATCGTAGCTCGATGCCTGAACGTAAACCGTATGCCATCCTTTGGTTGTATTATGCGAAAGGAAGGAAATTCTATTCCCAACTTTAGCTCCTCGCCCCTCGCCCCTCGCTCCTTCTCTCCTTCTCTCCTTACTCCTTACTCCTTCTCTCCTTCTCTCCTTCTCTCCTTCTCTCCTTATTACTTAACTACCACCGGCGCCTCAAGCTCTTTTCGCCATTCTTTCAAGAACTGGAACCATTCTTTGTCGTTGTGGTAGCCAAATTGCTCATTGGCACTGCCATAAACCAAGTTATAATGTAAATGATTTCCTGTTGGCTTCACAACAAATGCATAGTTGTCTTTGTTGGCAGGCTCCTCGCTTACCCGTATCTGTTTGGGTATATAGATGCCCATACCGACGGTCTCGCGTGGGTGAGCAATCGAATCTTTCGCGCCAGCAGGGAAGTCTGTTCCCCATAGTCCACGCAGACCATCTTTGTCGCTGAACTCTTTTGAGTCTTTTACGTTGATGAGTCCAGTAGAAAACAGCTTTCCTGTCATATTCTTATTAAACAACACATCTACATCCACATCACGGTGACCGGCATAGAGCGTATAGCGGATGGTCATGTTCAGTCGCGGTTCATCAGCTTGGTATCTCCATCCGCGGTCTTCTATCTCCACGATGGTACGAACAGGACCGGTAGCAACGATACGCTGAGTACGCACAAGTACATCATCAATCATTGTTGGTTTACTTCCATCCCATCCTCGGAAAGCACCTAAACCGAACGTGTTGCCAACCCATAGCACATCATCACCATAGCCCTGTGCCTTCTGTTCATCCAAGGTATAGAACTGTGTTTCTTTCAATTCCAGGCGTTTTTGGAATTTTCCATAGAGGTCCAGCGTCTGACGCTTGTCAAAATACACCCTGATGGCAATCAGTTCACTTTCAAAGGCGATGCCATGATGATGAACCAAATGATAGGGGTCCTGGGTATCTGGTGTCACACTGATTTCTTGCAGGTAGATGTCCTGCTGGTTCTTCACTTTCACCTTTGGGTTGCGCAACATCAATTCAGCAAAGGTGCGTGGCTGATAGTAACACGGGTCGTCATGACTGTTGAGAACAACCTGAAAGACTTTTTTTTCTTTCTTTTTCAGGTCTGTAACGAAACACAATTCATCATTGTGTCCATCCCTGTTCAGGTCATCGAGCTGCGACGGAATCTCCACACCGTCTGCCGTTACTTTTGCCATCGTGTATGATTGTTCACTGGCAATGGGAATAACAACAGGTACATCGGTACGGTTCTTACCCATCGGATTGGTTACTTCCACCTCAAAAGTGGTCTGTGCGCTTACCATCCCGGCACACAATAATAATAATGTAAGGAAATAACTTCTTCTATTCATCATATTGTCTTTGATACGAATGTTGAACGACAGTTCAAAGGTACAAAATAAATCATGGATAGCGTATGAAAAGAACACGAAGACACTCTAAAAAGAAGTAAATTTTCAACAAATTAAAGTTAAAACGAGTTTTTTATATCTTATTTTTAAATTTTTTAGCGATTTGTTTGGTTTTTTAAATGCTTTTAATTACTTTTGCATCCGATATTGATGAATCAGCAGACGCTTTGAAAAAGATATACGGCATATTATTATTGGTGTTGCTCGTGTGTGTGGCTTGCGAGTTCAAACTCAGACCGAATGAGGACGATGACCAGTCGCCCCTCATTGAAGTTCGTCGTTTCGACCGACTGGAATACCGCTATTTGACAACTGCTGATTTCTCTGCCTTACAGGAAATGAATATGGAATATCCGATGGAGACGCGTATGTTGTTTGAGGATATCCTTCGGTTGGGATCTGTGAAAGATCCGGAAATTCATTCCAAGTTCTTGAAATTGTTTCAGGATCCGAAATTGCAGACGCTTTTGTCGGATGTGGAGTCGGAATATGCCAATATCGAGGATCTGGACAAAGACTTCAACAACGCTTTCACACGCTTGAAGAAGTGGCTGCCAGACATGGAGATACCTGAGATATATGCTCAGATTTCTGCCTTGGATCAGAGCGTGATTATCGGCAATCACTCGTTGGGTATCTCCCTGGATAAATATATGGGAAAGGACTATCCTCTGTATCAGGAGTATTATTCGGATGCACAGTGTATGCAGATGACGCGTGAGATGATTCTTCCCGATGCCCTGAGTTTCTATCTGGTCAGTCAGTATCCGTTGAAAGACTTTGAGGGCCGTCCGCAGTTGGAACGCGATCTGCACATGGGAAAAATCCAATGGGTTGTCAATCAGGCTTTGGGACGACAGGTATTCCGGTCGAAATATGTGATGGCTGTCGAGCGTTTCATGAAATCTGGTCGTCATGTGTCGTATGACGAACTATTGAAAATGGCCGATTTCTCTGGTTTTAAGATTTAGAAATTATCTCATAGACGTATCTGCCAGGGAAAAATGCTCCTTGAGCATTTTCCCTTGATAGGCTCCCGTTTTCCTCAAGTGATTCTCAAGCCGGTGGGTAAACTCATAGTTTTTCAGTCCCCACTTTGGTGCTATGAGCAGGTCTGGGGGCGACTGACTGACAAACCGTTCCAGCACCAGGTCTGGGCGAAGCCATTGGATGTATGCGGTAATCAGTTCCAGATATTCCTCTACATCATACACATGAAATGGCTGTTTTTGGTATAACTGTGCCAACTGGGTGCCGCGGATAATCTGCATCTGATGGATTTTCAGGATATCCAAAGGCAACGATGATATCACGGGAGCCTGACGGATGCTCTCTGCTGCATCCTCACCTGGCAGACCTAAGATGATATGTCCTCCGGTAAGAATGCCTCTTTTGGCCGTTTCTTCTACAGCGCGTCTGACACATTCGAAATCATGACCGCGATGGATGCGCCGTAATGTCTCATCATTGGCAGACTCAATACCGTATTCTATCAGCAGGAAATCTGTTTCTTCCTGCAGCGCGGCCAATGCATCTAGGATTTCCGTATTGACACAGTCGGGACGGGTACCGATGACCAGTCCGACAACATCTTTTACCGCAAGTGCTTCACGGTACATCCGCATCAGCTGCTCGGTAGGGGCGTATGTGTTCGTATAGGCTTGGAAATAAGCTAGGTATTTCATGGTGGGATATTTGCGGGAAAAGAAAGCCTTGCCGTCTTCCAACTGTTGCGTGATACGCTTCTCCTTGCTGCAGTAGGCTGGGTTAAACGTTCGGTTGTCGCAATAGATACAACCACCAGTGCCGATACGTCCGTCGCGGTTAGGACAGGTAAAACCCGCATCCACAGAGAGTTTCTGCAAACGGAAAGGATAACGTTTGCGTATCCAGGTACCGAAGTCGTTATAAAAATGCTCCATCGTTTGCAAAGGTAGAAAAAAAATCCTACCTTTGCAAACGATGAAACGATTAATGATACT
>CADCPZ010000043.1 GCA_902803475.1 uncultured Prevotellaceae bacterium | reverse complement strand
TGTGGCGCGTTGTAAAACTATTTCACTTTTGGTCGTAGGGCACTTGATTTCGTTTTTCAAAAGGATATGTTTTGTACGCTAAAAGGTATGCTTTTACCCTTCAAAAGCAGTCCTTTTGCATCGTGAAAGAGGCTCTTTTGAAAGGTAAGTTTGGGTATTTAGCTGTTGTATGACGGGCACTTGTAAGCATTTGATTATCAATTGATTGTAAATGTGTGATGTTAAAAAAATAAAGGTGCGTCGATGAGCGTATTTTTAGGGTTTCTTGTTTTTTTTGATTATTGGCTGTTAAAATGTAAAATATATTCATAAAACATACGACATAAACAAAGTACCTTTATTATAGGGAAGTACAACCATTTCTGGAAAAAGTGTCAACCATTCCAGCAAAAGGTTACATGGTTACAGCTGTAACCATGTAACCGCTAAAGGAAAAACAAGATGAAAAATTGGAGATAATACAATGATAATCAGATGTTTATACTTGATTTTTATTATTTTGTCGGATGCTGAGGTTACATGGTTACAGCTGTAACCATGTAACCTTTTACTGTTTTTTCCTGATGTGGTTGATAGTCTTTTCTTAGATTTTTGTTTGTTTGAAAATGATTGTGCGGCTTTTTTGTTATCTTTGCAAAATCGAAACTAAAAAAACGGATAAAAGACATGACGATAGAAGAGATAAAGAGAATTGTTGACGATGAACAGGTAGAGCAGCTAACGGCTCTGCTGTGTAGGCATTGGGAGGTGGCCAATCAGCGTTTGGAGACTCTGGTGCAGGAACTGGAATCAGGGGTTGACACATGTGTGGAATCAGAAATCTATGCAGCCTTGATGCGAATGCAACGGGCACTAACAGCCTTGTTGGAATTGAATAACAAACCTTGCGCTTATCTGTTTTCAGAATACTTTGACAGATTCTCCAAAACCATTTCGGATGCTGGTATGCGACAGTCGGTGTTAAGACTCCTGGAGCTGCTGTCTGCCGAATCTGCCAAGCAGCAGGAATCCTTCTTCGACCTTGTTATCAAGGCATTGAGTAGGCAGTCGTATGCCGCTGATGAACAACGCAACGCCCAGCAACAGGCAGTGAGTCTGCAGCACATCTTCGGTATTTGTGCACAACATCTGACCCCCGATGATTTGATGATGTTGGCGTCGATCATCCAGCAAATGAATGCTGCAGGTCAGGCCGTGAAGCCTGAGGAGAGTGTTGACGTGATGAACGAGATGCGGCAGACATTGGATTCGCTCGATAAACAAATGTCAGAAAACCGACAGCTGATGGTGAAGTGGTTGGTTATTCTGATGGTGCTGCCTGGCATCATGGTGAGCGTGATGCAGCAGAGCCGGACAGATAGCAGGTCGATGGCTCGTTTGTTTGATAAGGTGCTGTTACGTGTTCGCGACAGCATTGAGTGGTGGAACTACTGGAGAGATTACCGCGAGACACTCCAAGTGGTGTACGACAGCAACTCGATGGCCGACATCATGAAAGCTGAACAGCGTAAGGAACGGGAAATACTGGGTCGGGTACCTGGCAACTTGTTTGCCAAATGGACAGGCGATAAGAAAGTTTTCAATGCCGAATTTCTCGAAGCCCAGCTCAGCGACGACGAACTGCGCCACTTTTTGTTCCATTTAGCTGCTTTGTATGAAACCGTCAGGGAGTTGGATCCCACTACGAAGTTTGGTGAGGAACGGTTGGTGAAGGATGATGCGAAGCGGGTAGGGGATGCTGTGATGGAGGCAGCCTTGAAACTCAATGACCTGACAAGCGAAGCGTGGTTCCCCTATTATAATAAGGTATGGGAAGAGCTGATTGCCAATGAGCAGATTTTCGCCCGTTTGAAAGTGACGCGCAATAGCCCGCACAATAACCTTTTTACTGCACGTTTTTTCTGCCATTTGGTGGGAGGATTGAAGAAACGTGCAGTCTTTGGAGGCCATTCCGATGGCGATTTGGCCGAAAAGCTCACAGAAACCAAATATGTGGGCACTTTCCGCAAAAATATTCAGGAAGGAATGGACGATGAATCCGATGAGATAAAAAATATTTTCGATACTATTTACTTGAAATACAACGACTTAATACATTCGAAGAAGTAGTGCACTTTTCCTGATAATTATCCCATATTGAAGGTGCAAGACCCCTCGTGAACTTTGCAATGCTAATCAAAAAAACAGTTATGATAAGTATTGCTAAAACCTTTAGCGGCAAGCCTCGCAAGGCGAGCATGGCCGCTTACCGTCAACTGCTGGCGGAGAATCACGTGGAGGAAATCCTTCAAGATGTGAAGCAGAACAAGAATTTGGATCGCAAGAAAGAGCTGCCTGTCTGGTTGCCTCTTGCGGCGAGTTTTAAAAATGGTACGCGCAAAGCCGAAGGTGCTGTGCCCTCAGGACTCTACTTCCTCGACATCGATGAGAAAGGTCTGACGGAGACTCTTTGGAATAAGGTACGCGAGGAAAACCTGATTGAGGAGTTCCGAATCGTGTACTTTGCCGAGAGTGCTGGCGGTGGAACCCATATCTGGGCTTGGCGCACACCAGGAATCTCTATCGAAGAAGACATCCAAAGGCTGGCGAGTCGCCTGGGTGTCAGCTACGACTCGCATGTAACTGACCTTGCCCGTTGCTGTTTTATGGTCTCGGAGCAGTATGTGAAGCTGCTCGACCCAGTGGTGTTTGAGGAACAGCTTTCGTCCCCTAAGTTAGGGGACCACAGGGGTCTGAACGAGACACAATCTCTTACTGAAAAAGACGAAAAGGACTCTGACGCTTGTTCAGACCCCCAACCCCCTAACTTAGGGGGCTCGACCTACAAAGGCATCCCTTACGACAAGATTGTGCAGGCACTACTTTGGAAACTGGGTTATGGTGATGCACCAGCAGAAGGGGAACGTAACACTGCTCTTTACACGATGAGTCGCTACCTGCGTTTCATCTGCGACTTTGACGAACAGAAACTCTTTCAGATTCTGCCTCACTTGGGACTCTCCGATCATGAAGTGCTGGCAACCATCAAGAGTGCTGTTTCGAGTGTACGTCCGACAGATATGCCTTCGCTGATGAAAGAGGTGCTGGCATCGTTGGGAGCAATCACAGCAATCAGTACCGATGAAGATGAAGAGGTGCAGGCTCCTCCTATTGACAAAGAGCTGCCCAGCGTCCTTCAAGACCTTGTCGACCACGCTCCAGAGGAGTTCAAGGAAGCAACGCTGATTGCGGCGATGCCCATGCTGGGCACGTTGGCAACAGGTATCCGAGCCAAGTATCGCGACGGCAAACTGAATTCCCCCAGTTTCATTGTCGATATCGAGGCTCCGCAGGCAACGGGTAAGTCGTTCGTTGATCGGGAGTTTGAACTGTTGATGGATCCCATCATCAAACAAGATGAGGTAGAATGGCAGAAGGAGATAGCTTACTCGCTGGCAAAGAAAAATGGTCAGGAGGTAGAGAATCCCTGCGCCAACATCCGTATCATCGAACCCAATATCGGTGTGTCGGCCTTTCTGGAGCGAGCCATCTATGCGAAGGGTAAGCATCTCTTCACCTATGCCCCTGAGATTGAGACTGTTCTGAGGAACAACAAGGGCGGTGCATGGACAGAAAAGAACGACCTGTTCCGTCTGGCCTACGACAACAAACCTTGGGGACAGCATCGCATCTCGAAGGATTCGTTCTCAGGAAAAGTCACCTTGCGTTATAATATGGTGATGTGTGGAACACCCAATAAGTGTCGTGCCTTCTTTGCTGATGCCGAGAGTGGATTGGTGAGCCGCGTAACTCCTGTGGCTCTGCCCGATATGATGGGTGCGTCGATGCCTCAGTTCAAACCTTGGACGAAGGAAGAGGAGGAGAAGGTGAAGCGCCAGTGCCTCTGTTTGATGGACGAGGAAGGTGAGGTCGAGCTGCCTCTCATCAACAAGGCCATCGAAGAGTGGGATGAGGCGAAACGCCAGGAGTATCTGCAGACGCTACGTCCGTCGCTCGATGTCTTCCGTCGTCGTGCAGCCCTGAATGGTTTCCGAGCCGGTCTTGTGGCTTATCTGCTCGAAGGTCATCAGGAAACTGAGCGAGCCATTCGCTATGCCCTCTGGTATGCAGAACGCTGTCTGCACTACCAGCTGCAGATTTACGGCAGCAAGATCGATGCGCTGCACAATGGCCAGCTGAGTATGCAGGCTGCGAAAGGTAACGTCCGCTATCTGGAAGCCCTTCCCGAAGAGTTCACAAAAGAAGATTTGGTGAATATGCGTCTCGCCAACAATGAGTCGGCTGTGGTGAAGACTGTCATCTGCCGCTGGGTCAAGGAAGAAAAGGTCAAAAAGATGGGTACCAACCTTTGGCGAAAACTCTAATTTCTCATGTCAAAGCCGGATGCAATTTGCGTCCGGCTTTTTTCTGGCTTTCTACCCTTATTTCAAATACGTTTTGAAAAACTCCGCCAACTTATCCCAAGGAATCATATTCTTGGGTGCGCCCTTACCTACGAGTTCAGTATATCCACCATCGTAGAGGTCGCAATGTGAGGCTCCTGGGATGATGAGCAGCTGCTTGTTCTCT
>CADCPZ010000042.1 GCA_902803475.1 uncultured Prevotellaceae bacterium | reverse complement strand
TGACATAGAATATGTATCCATTGGAAGCGGTTTTGCCCCACAGTGGAGTTTAAATGACAGGCAATGGGGACGCACAATACGTCCTGTTTGGGAATAATTCTTATTTCTAATGACAAAGAAACTCATCCTCACTTTCTCAGGAAAGAAATAGGTGAATAAGTCAAATGAATTAGTTAGAATAGATTAATGAATCTTCTAATGACATAATTAAAAAATAACGAACGATATTAGATTCATCAATTTGAGCAGGGGTTCTTCGTGACGAAGCGCCCCTGTTTTTTTGTTTTCAAAGCACAAATAGCATTCTTTAACAGACATTTACCTCAACTGTTACAAGAAAAGTCGTACCTTTGTACCATAAAACACGACAATGATGAACACAAGACATCTTCTGGCTGGAGCCATCTGGATGCAGGGACTACTCGTCTCGGCGCAAATAGACACGTTGCAGTCGCAGAGTCTGGATGATGTGACCGTGACAGCTCGTCAAGGTGGCACCTTGCGCATGAGCGGTGCTGAAAATGGCATAAAAATCGGGCAGACAGAACTCTTCAAGGCTGCATGCTGCAATTTGGGCGAGAGTTTCACCACCAATCCATCGGTCGATGTGAATTATTCGGATGCCACGACTGGAGCCAAGCAAATCAAACTATTAGGATTGAGCGGCACTTATGTGCAGATGCTCACAGAGAACCTGCCCAACTTTCGGGGGGCAGCATCCCCTTATGCGCTCGACTATGTGCCTGGGACATGGATGAACAGCATTCAGGTTTCCAAAGGTGCATCATCTGTCAAGAACGGTCATGAGAGCATTACAGGACAGATAGACGTAGAGTATCTGAAACCTGATGCGGAGCAGGGTATGAGCGTCAACCTATATGGCAATACCTTGAGCCGTTTTGAGGCAAATGCGGAGGGGAACGTCCATTTGGACAGTCATCTGAGCACAGAACTGCTACTGCACTACCAAGACGATTGGGGACACCACGACGAGAACGATGACAGTTTTCTTGACCAGCCGAACGTACGGCAATGGAACCTGCAAAACCGCTGGAAATGGAAGGGAGAACGGTATCTCTTTCATGGAGGACTTTCTTTGCTGAAGGAGAAACGGGATGGAGGACAGACCCACCACACCGCTCCCAGCAACCACCACCGCTACACCATTGGTGTGGAAACCGACCGATATGAGGGCTACATGAAGCATGCCTTCATTCTCAATGCAGAACATGGCACCAACATCGCTCTGATGGGCAATGCCTCGCTGCACAAGGTTGATGCACACTATGGCAACAAGACCTATCAAGTGGACGAAAAGACGGCATACGCACAACTGATGTTCGAGACCAACTTTACCGAAGAGCACAATCTCTCTGCTGGTTTTTCCTTCAATTACGACTACCTGACCAAAGACGACCAAGAAAGCACCCCTGGCATCTACGCCCAGTACACTTTCAACTTTCACAACAAACTCGTCGCCATGGCAGGTCTCCGCACCGACCACAGCAACAGGCATGGCACATTCGTCACCCCACGATTTCATCTCAAGTACACTCCTGCTGACTTCCTCACACTTCGTCTGTCTGCCGGCAAAGGCTACCGTACAGTACATGCTTTGGCAGAAAACACCTACCTCCTCGCCAGCGGACGCACCCTCCTCATTGACGATTTGCAGCAGGAACAGGCATGGAACTACGGCATCAGTTCCGCCTTCTACATTCCTCTATGGGGCAAGACCTTGAAACTCAATGCTGAATACTACCACACCCATTTTCACCAACAAGCCATCATCGACTATGACAGCGACCCCACTTTGCTTCGTATCACCAACCTGCAAGGGCGTTCCTATTCCAACACGTTTCAGCTGGATGCCTCCTACCCCCTCATGGAGGGACTGGAACTCATGGCTGCCTATCGTCTGAACGACGTGAAGACCACCTATGACGGACGGCTGATGCAGAAACCGTTGACCAGTCGGTATAAGGGGCTTGTCACACTGAGCTACAAGACTCCTTTGGAACTGTGGCAGTTTGATGTAACCCTGCAATTGAACGGAGGCGGGAGAATGCCCCACCATTTCGAGACCATGGATGACGGCAGGCTGACAACCGACAGCCACACGTCTTTCCACGCCTACCAGCAGTTGAATGCGCAGGTCACCCGTTGGTTCCGACATTTCTCCATCTACATCGGAGGCGAGAACCTGACAGGCTTCCGTCAGCGTCAGACCATCATAGATGCTGAAACACCTTGGAGCAGCACTTTCGACCCCACATTGGTGTGGGCCCCCGTACATGGCGCCATGGGATATATCGGCATCCGCTGGAATATCAACCGTCTGTAATCACACAAGACACATATTCATTAACAACACATAAAAAACAAAGACTATGACACGTACAAAAGCATTCCTCATTGCATTGGCTGTTTCCACCGTATGCCTTGCCAAAGACATCCAGAAGGCAGTCTTCACCACCACCCCACAGATGCATTGCGAAAATTGCGAGAAGAAAATCAAGGGCAACCTGCGTTTTGAAAAGGGCGTGAAGAAAATCGTGACCAACATCGAACAGCAAACCGTCACCATCGAGTATGATGCCGACAAAGTCACCGTCAACCAACTGTTGAAAGCTTTCTCTAAAGCAGGCTATGAGGCTCGGAAGCTGAAAGAGGGGGAGAAGCCCAAAAAGAACTGAGAAGGAGAGCGACAGCCCTCTACCATGAAAAGGGTATTTTACAGCTGCTGAAAAGACCGTACCTTTGCACCTGATTTAAGAAAGGGCAAAAGCTTAAACTTGAT
>CADCPZ010000041.1 GCA_902803475.1 uncultured Prevotellaceae bacterium | reverse complement strand
GTTACCAGTTCTATGCCTAACTCCAGTCGTGGTGACAGCAGATTAGGCACTACGTTATATGCTTTTGCCAAGCCAGTTACTTTCATGTTCAGTGTGGTCGTGTAGTCTTGTGTGAACACACGGTCACGTATCTCTGTTCGGGGGTCTTCGGAGAAGTCCGAAGGGTCAACCTCTCCTGCAAGGTAGAACTTGGTACCTTGTAATACTATTCCGCCCAAGCCTGCAAAGTCCCTGCCACTATTGTTGATAAACTCAAGCACTATTGGCACTTTCTTGTTGTCGTAGCTTTGCAGTACAAGTGTATTTATCTCAGCACTTTCTGATGTGCTTAAGTAAAAATATTCATCTGTATCAGTCTTCACCTTTGAGTCATAAATATATTTCATGTCAGACTCAGAATAGACCGGATATGTAGTGGTCGGTTTGAAGTCAAAGCCTACAGGTAGTTGTCCTCCGATAATTATACCTGTAAGTGGGAAACTGGTTGCTCCTACCGTTATGTTTTCGTTATTAGCGTCTTTCAGGGTGGCATCTGTTGTGGCCAATTTTACTACAACGCGCGCCACAGCATATTGCAGAGGATCTTTTATCGCTACAGCTGTTGTATTACTTGTTACAATTCCATTCGTAAATTCATATTTATCGAGTATTACGCTCCAGTCAACATCATCGTAGACTTCCCGACGTTTGTTGATGATGGAAGTTTGTATGCGACTATTTCCGAAATAATAAAGTTCTGCCGGATATGCAAAACGGTCTATACCATTGATGTCTGCCAAACCGGTATTGTTGATTTGTGGCAAGAATGTTGTTCCATTCCAACGTATCACAGCTGCGCCATCAGGTAGTCCTACAGAAGCAGGGAATCCGTCCCAGATGTTATAGTATTTGTTTATGTTTTCAATAATAGCCTCGCGCATATCATTATCTTCACCCAATAGCGTTAAGGCATTCAAATTATCTTTAAGTTTCTGGGCGAAGGCTTTCACGTTTGAAGATGATCCTGGAAGTATCTCTCCTCCGGCTTCCCCTTCCGTCACTTTTAAGAAATTAAGGTAGAGAACTCTCAGACTTGAATTGTTTGTTTCGCTCCATTTTTTGTTTCCAATGCTTGTTTGGGCGATAGCTGACAGATAGTTAGCAAGTAGAGTTGCAGTATTGTGAACCGTTTTGGGTGAAATAGATTCAAGTTCAAAACGGATATTTGTGGGCGTAAAAGAAGGACGAAACGTTTTCTCTAAAGAGCCATAAACAGCTTTGTTGTATGGAGTTGAAGGCAGTTTTGCATGTCCGTAGCTGAGGAATGCGTTTACTCCTGTCATTAGGCTACAGTGTGAATAGTAATAGTATGCTCTGTTGTCAACAATTTTTTCTCCGTTGCCAAATAATATAAATGCCTGAGGATTATCGTTGATTGTAACCAAATCGCTTACTTCGAAAGGAATGAGACAATCAATATCTATACCTCTATATTCTTCTCCTTCTTTTTGTACAACAGTATTACTCATACGAGAAGTGCTCGTACGCTCTATAGAATAAGCCAAATTGGCTGTAATGGGAATACCCTTCTCTATTGAAGCTCCCGGCAGCTCTTTCTCATCATTTGTACAGTTTGCAAACAGCAGGACTGACAGTATGAGTATTATGCTATAGTCAATTTGTCTCATTAATCCTTAGAAAACTTTCCTATACAATATTAATAATGTACGCGCGTGAGAAGGTACTACATATCAATTTCGTAGTCTCCTGCGCTATTCCAGTTGAGTGTAACACTAACACCCACTGTTGAATCGTAAGGTCGGACTGCACAGTCGCTATCGAGCGAGCCCTTTATGATCTTTAAGTCACCAGCCTGTAGCGGTTCTGCTATATCAAGTATGGTCTCTGTTACGGTATCGTCGTCTTTTGTAATATATACCTTAAAGCGCCATAATGTAGCGTTTGGAGTTGACGCATCGGCATCACGTGAGGGGAAGTTTACTGAAGTATAGCACAACAGTGAACATCCGGTAGCTACTTCGTCGGCTTTTACCAATGGGGGAGTTTCTGAAAATACGTACGTACTGTCATTTATGTAGAAAGAGTTGGCAAATCCTGTAGCAAACACCTTGATGTCTTTGTAAGACTGACCATTGGGGTTTAGTACTAAGGTAACAGCGCTGTTAACCATATAGAGTCTTACGTTGAAGGTTTGGTCAACACCCTCGAGCACTTCCATTGACTTGCGGGCAGAGAATAATCCCGTTGTGTGCGACGAAATAAATTCCATAGGCTGTGCAGCCTTTGTACCATTGTTCTGACTCAGTGTTGAAGTATTGCTAAACTCGTCACCTTTCAGATCCACCATAGTATTGTCAACAATGTTGGCGACAGCCAGATGCTTATATTGTCGCATTGGTAGCGTCAACGTATAGCTTTTCTGATTAGCATCCATGATGTGGGTATCGTGATGCAGACGTGCATAAGTACCGTCCGTATCATAGAAAGATAGATCCACATCGTGGGCGAAATCTGTGAAGATATTTTTCAAGTGTGCCCTTAGAGCATTAGCAACGCTTGTCTCTGTCACCGTGTTGAGCTTTGTCGAAATTTCTGTAGTCATATTTGTCACCAGCTTCAGCTGATATTCCAGCTGATACTGAGAGTTCTGATTACAGTCCGACAAGTCTTCATCGACGACGGAGCAGCCCGCCATCAGCCATAAGGCTGACGGCAGGAGCCACATCTTGAATATATTTTTTCTCTTCACTTTGTTTTAAAATTATGGTTATGGTAATGTCTGTTGCCCATCTCCACCAATTACTATATCTTGGAAGTTCAAACCAGTACTCCACTGAATATCCACAGACAGACCAAGAGTCAATGAGCTGCTTCGCAGGTCAGGCACTGTCAGGTAAGCGTACTGAAGTGAGTACTCACCAATTCTAAAGGTTGCAGTAGTCATGTAGTCTTGCATAAATACACGAGTAGTCTGTATTGATGTTCCGTCACTATTGTATGGGGGCAGTGGATGGTGTGTTGGCCAATTCACAGCAGCAAGACCAGCAGCGTTAGGATCAAGCTGGCCAATAAGATAGAATCTGCCGCCGTTGCGAATCAGACCATGCTGTCCGAAGAAGTCCGTACCTGTGTTATTTACAAGTTCAAGAGCGACGTAAATCTTATCCTGATTAGCTTGAGTATCGTTTTTCCAGTTATCGAATGTGAGCGTGTAGTTAGGATCTGATAATCCTGATGCTGGAATCTGAGTGTTAGGTATTGCTAGATCGTAGATATAACCCATCCCCGAATCGCTCTTCTTCAGGAAGTCCCAACCTACCTTCTTGGGTTGACCACCTATAATAATACCTACTAATTGGAAAG
Source organism: uncultured Prevotellaceae bacterium (assembly GCA_902803475.1). Taxonomy (GTDB): domain Bacteria; phylum Bacteroidota; class Bacteroidia; order Bacteroidales; family Bacteroidaceae; genus Prevotella. Next base: position 1,625 of record CADCPZ010000041.1, on the reverse strand, counting down.
AATTGTCATTTACAGTAATGGACTTATTAGGCTCATCGACTGCAGGATTCTTACGTTTCTGGATGACTTTGTTGTTATCATACAATGTGGTTACACCACTCTTGTAACCCACCTGAGTCTTGAGCAGTGAAGTACCATAGTTGACATCATTAATCATTGCCACACTACGAGTGGTAGAAACTATGTGTGAATTCTTAGTCCATGTAGCATTCCATGATTCATCATTGTCCCAAGCAGTGACAGTCTGAGGATAATCGCTTGTCTTGTAAGATGTGTTAGACACGCGGATAGGACTGTTGCCGAAGTACAAAAGTTCAGGAGAGAAAAGGTAGTCTTCAACAGTAAAAGTAGTACCACCTATGCCACTAGTGTTATAGTTGGTTACGTAACTGAACTGTTGTTTTGTTGTGCTCCAATCCAAATGTGTCGCTCCCTCAGGCAAGTTGAAAAGACGAGGGAAGTTGCTCATCTGGAGAGAAGTAATAGAACTGAAATCAGTTGGTTTAGCATCAGCACCATTTGGCCATGGAGCTGTCGTAAGAGCTGTTGCTAACGTATTGACATCTTTTAATGAAACATCAGTAACGGGTTTACCATCTGTAGGGGTAGAACCATTCAAGAATGAACCCATAGTAGAGTTGATACGTGTAGCCAAGAACTTAGCTACAGCCTCAGGTTTGCTGGTAGGTGTAGCACAACGCACCTCGTTTACAATAGTCCACAAGTCCTGAAGCATACGTTCCAAAGCTGGACCAGAACCTGCACGCAACTCACCACTGGACTGCTGGATAGTTGTCATCTCCTTGAATGCGTTAGCCAGTTTTTCTTCCAGAGGAGTTAAAGGTACATTTGTACCGATAGCTGGACTTGGACTGCCAGGAACATAACTACCCCATGACACCTCGTTATACTCTGAAGCGGGAACATCAAATCCATAAGCTGGAATGCCTGTACCAGGAGTGTTACCAGCTACAATGTCCTGATGGTTACCGTCTTTCAGGTTTGAAGCCATGATAGATGTAAGCATTGCTGCCAACAAATTTTGCACCTTAGTGTACTGGCTAAATTTATCATCACTCAGACGTTTTGAAGTTTCGAAAGTTACATTCTCAAGGTTTGTTTCTACATTGTAGCCACCTGATGTTTTGAGATGACCAAATAAATCGTAAGCAGTAAGTCCCTGAGCTATCTGAGTAGAAGTCGGAGTTCCTTCGATAGCCTTGCCGTAGAATAAGATTGTATTGGTGTTCAATGGCAGGGACATCTCAAGTACACGACGAGAGTTCTCATTAGAAATGGTGTTGGCTGCCAGAACCTGTGAGAGGTCATAGATGCGATCTACTGTTGTTTTAGCAGGCAGGTGTTTACCATCGTTACCTGCATTCTTGTAAGTAAGGAAGAACGCATTATTAATACCACGGAATGGGTCAGTAGATGTAGCCTGAGTGGCTCCTGACGACATACGTGATGTATTGCCAGTTGATACGTTCATTACAAATTGTACAGGAATGGTGCCATTTTCAGCATCGTAGCCTGGATTGTTCGCTGTACCATCGATATTATCGTCCGAGGTACATCCGGTGAACAACATAGCACTAACGAGAACTATCGTTCCGAATAATGCC
>CADCPZ010000040.1 GCA_902803475.1 uncultured Prevotellaceae bacterium | reverse complement strand
TTAAAATTGTTAATAAAACGAAGCATGCAGGCTCTTGGCACGTAGGCAGACATACAACATCTGCGTGACATGTTACGCACCATGCCATCGCGCACACTCCAAAAATCGGAGGCAAAGTTACGACTTTTTCATCTTGTAGCCAAAGAAAAAGCCCTAAAGTCATTTGACTTCAAGGCTTTTCGCTTGTTCTGACTTGATTTGTGCTTTTCCGAGCACATCAAAGCCACATCATGTCGGGTTCATTCGTTATTGCAGTTTGGTCGTGTACTTGAGTGTCACCTGGCCTTCTTGTTCTACCTTGCGAGTGGTAAAATCATCGCTCTTGATGTTCTGTTGCTTAAAGAGTTCCTCATATTGATAGTTGTCTATGCGGTCAATGACTTCCGCCTCAAAGGAGAAAGTGCCACTACCTACGTAAGTGACGTCGTACTCTTTGGCTTTGACAGACTCACGGGTAATCTTAACCTCACCCTCTATCTTATGAGCGATGGTTCCGTTGAGCAGGTTGTAAAGCGTGGAAACGTCTTCCTTATCGTTGTATTTATTGAAGTCTTTGATAAACTGCTCCTTGGTCTTTTCCACAAACGGATTGTTGGTATCGATGACAAATTTGGCCGTTCCCTCCAGTCCGTTGTTTTCAAACCGACCAGTGATGTCGTCGCCAATCTTGAAGTTGCCAGACGCATCAACTGTGATAAAGTTATGTCGGTTTAGTAACTTCTCAACTGCTAACTGAAGGTTGGCTCTTTTGTTAAAGCTGTTGTTGAGTGGTATGGGCATCTCTAAACCACCCACACGCATATATTTCCCGTCGAAGTAACCATACCAGTCGTATGTGGCATCTACCTTGGCAGGATCGTACCGCAGTTCAAGCCCCTCAAGTTTAGGATTCTCCACCTCAACACCACCAGTGGAAAGGTCGATGTCAATAATTTGTTTGCCTTTCTTGTTTGCGATGGTGAAGGGATAGTCTGCCACTTCCTTACCATCAGGGTTAACCAACGTCAGGCGGGTGGGCATATCATTCACTATAAGGGCATATTCTGTGAAGTAGTTGATACCTCCACGACCTCGTTTATTCAACGTTACTTGCCAAGCATCTTTGTCGCTCAAAGATGACGGGATATAACTGAAACGAACGGTCCATCCCTCATATTTTGATGTTTCTCCCTCTTTCCATGAGTTATCCCAAATGCGCACCGCTATCTGTCTGTTTACCAGAGCTGCAACACTTTTTGCAGCACTTGCGTAGCGGTTATAAGCTTCCACTTTCATGTCGTTCCTTATAGCTTGGAATACACTGACCAGCATGCCATGCATCAGTTCTGAGAAATACTCGTCACTGATTTGCTGGCGTAGAGACTCTGTTTCCCATGACCAGGTGCTGATGCCCAAAGATTTCGCTCTCGATTCAGCTTCAGCAATGCAATAGATTCGGTTGTCGTCTTCCCAGAATTGATGGCAGTAATTGCGAACAGATTGCTCTATATAGGCGTTTAGTCTGTTTTCAGTCATATTTCCCTTTTCAAAGGCTGGGTAGAAATAATTGTACCAGTCCGTAGCTGTTCGGAAGTTCTTGTTGCCTGTGAGATTGTCACCTTCTTTACTGTAGTAAATACCGTAAGCCAAGCGGTAGAAGTCGAGTTTGCTTTTTGCTACTTTCTCACCAAACTTGTTGAGAGCAATGCCGATAGCAGCAACGCCAGCCATCGATACCGACATGATGGGGGTGCCTATGGCTGATGCCATCTGTCCTGTGGCATGGCTCAGAATGGTGTTTAGCGTACCAGCAGCGACACCGACATCGTCACCTTTGAGGTCGGCTCTCGCTACGTCGAGAATGTTCATTGCCGTTCCCAAGTAGCCCATTGCCGTGACAGCATTGTCAATCTCCTCGGCAAAAGGTTTGTAGCCCAGAACTGCCTCTAACGTTCCATTGGCTGCATTATAGAGAACATCTAGACCGGCGCTCTGCCACAGTGACATATCGCTTTTGTACAGCCATTTCATCTCTACTTCAGGGTCATCACTTGACATGATGTTAAGCAATTTCTTGATAGCCTCGTTCAAGATGTACAGTTGCGGTACTTCATCGAAAATGTTCAGCATGACATTTTTCGTATTGGCATTGGCAACCTCAAAGATGGCATAGGCGGAAAGATGATTGGTAACGATGGTAATTTCACCAGTCTCTTTGTTTCGTTTGAAATAGACAGGCTCCCATTCACCTGTTTCCTCATTATAATATGCTGCACCTACTTGTTTCTCTGAATCATAGGTCATAGGAATGGTGATGTCTACAGTTCCGCTTAGTTTATGTGTGTCATTCGATAGACTCAGATCTACGACCATGCCACTCACCACTCCTTCCATCACATTAGGTTTCAATACCGAGTTGCGCACGCAGAGCTGCACGTCACCGTCAATCACCGTCGGGTCAAACCGTATTTTACACTTGTGAGCCTCTACGGTAAGGTTGTCCTCGTTGATATCGAAAATCTCCGCATTCTCATAGACGAAGCCCGGCATCCATGCGATGCTGTCAACGGCTGTCACCGAGGTGGTCAGGTCTTCCTTGCCATTACGCTTGATAACCACCTGTGTGCCGTCTTCGCTGACCTCCATGCTCTTAATCTCGTTCACAGGGATGTTCACGCGCTGTTGCTTCTCCTCGTCCGCGCTGCTGACCACCATATAATACTGGCGGCCTTGTGGGGGAACGGGGGTGTATGCTTGGTCTGCGACGATATTCTTGAAGCGTCTCCAACCTGGAGCGTTGCGGTATAAGTCTTCTGTGCCTTCTGGAACATAAAGCCTTGGAGAATTCTCAAACATCTTGTCATTGAAAGTAGTATCACTGATTTCGGGTGGAACAACAGCGAGACAGGTCAATTTGTTCACATACTCGCAGTCTTTGAATGCTCCCTCCATTTCGATGATGGTGTTTGGTATCGTCACACTACCATAATTAGTCTTGCTTCTTGTGGATATGCTGGAAGGCTCCAATCTTACCACGGTTTCAGGGAATGCAGTCATATAACCATTCTCTTCACCGATAGACGTGCTTGGATCTATGGTAAGTACAAGACTTGTGGCATTCTTATTGAAAAGCATACAACGCACAAAGAGCGAGGAATTGGAAGTAGAAAAATAAGGATTTGAATCGTCCACTTTAAAGGTGTTAAGTCTTGTGTTATAGAAGGCATTCGGGTCTATTGATTTGAGTTTGGACTTGACGTGGAATTGTCTGACCACAACAGACCCATCCACTTCTTCTGGGAAGGTAACCCCGTTGAAAGCCCGTGCGCCAATCTTTTCCACCTTGCTGAAAATAGGGCTCTTGCTGAAGCTTGCACCTGCAAAAGTTTGGTAGCCAACGGATGTGATACAACCCAGCCACTCGCCGCAGTCAGGATTGGTCATAGAGAATGCTTCGTCGTCAGCCTCAAAGGCTGGACTCCTGCTTGTTACCTCTGACAACACGCCCATATAAAATGCTCGTTTACCAATACGCTTGACGTTCTTACCTATTGTCAACTTCTTGATCTTTATTGTTTCGAATGCTTTATCAGGCACCACTTCTATATTGTCACTTAGTACCAATTCATCAATGGCACTATTAATAAAAGCAAAGTTATCAATGGCCTCAATGTTGTCGCCCAATGTAATTTTTGTGAAATGCCCCTTGTTATAGAAAGCGCGTTGGCAAATACGAGTTACCTTATAGGTTCTTCCGTTGTGCTCAATATTGGAAGGAATTACTATGGCTCCGTTTTCTCTTTTTACTAAAGTCATAATATCATCGTCTTCATTTATACCTTCAGGGAAATAGCCTATAATAGTAGCGGTACCGTTTTTGTATAGCATATACTTGATATCATTCAATTTTATAATATCTGTATCTTCCGGATAAATTCCTGTAATAATGGAGGGCGCAAC
>CADCPZ010000039.1 GCA_902803475.1 uncultured Prevotellaceae bacterium | reverse complement strand
GTTGCCAACTCTGTGCGTGTAAGCGTCTGGTTGGGCTTGATGTCAACTGCGAATACCATCATGCCCACATATTTGCCTTCAGAAGCTTTGGCCGTCACATCATTTTCATCCTGAAGGGCAGCATGTCCTGACAGAGACGCTTCATCAATGGTTCCTATAAAATAGGTATTCTCTACCTTTACGAGTATTTCCTGTAAGGCTTTGGTCAAAGGATTACGATACAGTCCCTCGAAGGGAACAGGTGTTCGAGTCACCTCGTTAAAAGTTATATGCAGATGGTTGAGCATAGCTGCACAAGCATCGAACAGCGGCTCATCGACAAATTTCTTCAATATGTTATTCATTGTGTTTCTATTGTTTAGGTTTGTTATTTGCTGATATACTGCCAGGCGATCAAGTCGAAGTTCTCGCGTTTGAACTTATCTTCCAGTCGTTGACCAGTATTCTTTGTTGTCAAGTCAATCCCTCTGCGAGACTGGGCAATCTGAAGAATCGCATTGGCTGCTTGTTGCGGCACCTTCTCCTCCATCCATTCTTGTACAATAGCAGACAACTTCGATAGGCGCTCTTTCTGATGTCCCTCTATCCAGTCTGGTAGATAGCGATCCTGATATTTATTCTTGCGCAGGAAATCAAGGATTTCTGCACGATTCATCTCTGTGAAGGTGGGAGCCTGCGATTTATCGGCAGGTTGGCACATCAGATAGATTTCACTATACTTATGGTTCTTTGCGCCTTGTTCGCGTTTGGGATATCCGATGACAGCCACCAAAGATTCTGGAACATGCTCAAATAGCGTATCCTCGTTTCTAAAACCAGAGTAGATACCATTCGGCATGCGTTCCAACTCTTGCTTGTAACGCTCAAAATAGTCGAGCAAATCCTGACGGAACACTTCGAGTGAGAAATCTTTGAGTGAAAGGGTTCGTGGAGATTCGATGTCGCTGATGCTGTTGTTCTGCAACTCTTCCAACAAGCGGTCTGCGTTCTTGTCAACCAACGGATTGTCTTTCTCCATCTGCAAATAGGCGTCGTTCAGTTCCTGAGTCTCTGAGCCAACAAGATTCATCGTCACCATGCGGTTCATGATACGGCTTTCCAAACGGAGGTATTGCTCGAAGGATTTGGCAGGCCAGAAGTTGACGCATTGCACCAACTTATTGGGCGATCCAATACGGTCAATACGTCCAAAGCGCTGAATCAAGCGAACAGGATTCCAATGGATATCGTAGTTCACCTGCATGTCAGCATCTTGCAGGTTCTGACCTTCTGACAGACAGTCTGAGGCTATCAGGATGTTGATAGGGTCATCAAGCAGGCGGGCTGTTGCTGGTTCTTTCTCTCTAACCAACTGCTCCCACACATCGTACGGCACATTCCACTGGCGCTTTTCAGCATTATAATACTGCTCTGTGTCGAGTTTGGCATCTTCATAAAGCGTACTCCAGTCTTTTTCCTTATAGAGTTTGCTATAGGGTGCAAAACTTTGCAGCACCTCTTGGAAATCCTTGGTATGATGATGGCCAGAACTATGAATCTCTGTTCCTGAGACAGTAGCAATATGTGTAAAACCACGCTTCTGTAATTCATCATAAAGGAACTTGGCCGTATCGCTATAGGCAGTAAATACAACTACCTTTTTGTTGTTGCTCTGTTGCTTTTCGTTCAGAATCCTGATGAGTTCTTCCATCTTCAGGTCTTGCTCAAAGCCATTGCGATAGTCTTCCTCGAAGGCTTGCAGGCTCTTGTAGATTTCATTCAGACGATTTACATTATAGCGCAGGCCGGCCTCGAAACCACCAAGATTCTTCATGTCGCTCAGACGGATAGTGCCCTTGCGCAAAGTAAAGATGTCGTCTGTATCGAAGTTCTCATCCTCATCAGGCACGTCGATGTCTATCTCTCCGTTTTTCTTGTGCTCCTTGAATTCCACTACCTTTTGCAGCGTCTGCTCATGCACATTAAGCACTTTCTTGACGGTGAGCATACAAGAGAACCACGAACTTTCCAGTCGCTTCATAAACAATATGCCCATCATCTTCACGAGGAAACGCTCGCGGTTTACATTGTCATCCCAGTCGCTCTTGGCTTCCTTTTTGGCTTTCTGTTGTGAATCAGGTATGAATAGACTGGGCTGATAAGCCGTCAGCGTTAGTTTATCGAAAGCATCATAGATTTCGTCAGTACTCAGGTATTTGCCAAAGTGATCTACGCCCTGATAGACGTTTTGCGGCTTGGCTTTCTCAGGGAAGCCCATATCCTCGCCCAACGTCTTTTCTATCAAGTGACGGGTACGAGCCACGATGAGTTTGTCTGTCAAATTGAAGAACTTGGGTTGTAGTTTAGCAATGAACGAGCCGATAGTACGGTCTGCATCCTTGCACCATTCTGTATATTTTCTATGACTGTCAGCAAAAAGGTTGCGTAACGATTCAACACCAAAATCATCTGTATCGAACGCGTTATCCTGGCCACGTCCTATCAGATTGAACTGACCTTTTACATCACGTAGTCCTGTGTTGATGGG
>CADCPZ010000038.1 GCA_902803475.1 uncultured Prevotellaceae bacterium | reverse complement strand
CCAAACGGGCTGGAACAGATTTGCCGCAATTCTGCCGTAACTGCTGTAAGGAGCCAACAGTGCGACAAAAGCTCCTACACCCATCACGAAAGCTGCCACCCATAACACTAATAAGGTATAGCGCAACCAACTCTTCCCTTTTGAATAGGTGTAGCGGTTTTTCTTTCTGCGGTTGTGCAACCATTCCACCACATCCTGAAAGACACCCATCGGGCAGATGATGGAACAATAAACACGACCGAAAATCCATGTGACAAGCAACAGGACAGCTACTACCACAAAGTTTAATGCCAATACTGCTGGCACAAACTGTATCTTTGCCAGCCAACTGAACCAGCGATGCATCGTGCCGGTAAAGTCTAAAAACAACAACGTGATCAGCAGAAACACCGTTGCACCTAATATCACTCTAACTTTTCGTAGCATAGAATCTTTAGTTTCTGGTTCTGCAAAAATACTAAAATTTTCGATATACTGTTATCTTCTTACAGTTTTTAACGAAAAAACGCCCCAAAAACTTCCCAAAATGGCTTAAAATACATCTTTGCAACTCGGTTGCATTGCAACGGCTGTACCTTTGCACCATAAATGATAAAAAAAAGAAATTATGACACATCAACATCACTGTAACCATAACGGATGCTGCGAACATGAGCATCATCATGAGCATGAACACCATCATGAGCATGAGGAAGGGAGTCTGAAGAAACAATTAGGACTCATTTTCTGTACTGTTAATCTGCTCATCCTTGCCGTCATCATCGAAAAGAAATTCGAACTGGCCACATGGCAGTTGCTGCTGATATACTTGGTGCCCTATCTGCTCATTGGCTACAATACACTGAAAGAGGCCGCAGAAGGAATCCTTCACGGCGAGGCTTTCAACGAACATTTCCTGATGTCTGTGGCCACCATCGGTGCCTTGTGTATCGGTTTCCTTCCTGGAGCAGAGACGGAGTTTCCTGAGGCAGTATTTGTGATGCTGTTCTTCCAGATTGGCGAACTCTTTGAAGGGTATGCGGAAGGAAAGAGTCGCAAAGGCATTGCCGACCTGATGGACATCCGTCCGGATGTGGCAAGGGTAGAAGCCCACCCCTTCCCTCACGAAGGGAGGGAGAGAGAAGAAACAATGATGCATCCGTCGGAAGTAGAGGTCGGTTCTGTGATTGTGATCAGACCTGGTGAGAAGGTTCCCCTCGATGGTATCATCATTGACGGCAACACGGCATTGAACACGGTGGCGCTGACGGGTGAGAGCATACCTCGTGAAGTGGAAAAAGGCGATACAGTCATCTCCGGATGTATGAATCTGTCGGGGGTTATCCGCGTTCGCACGACCAAAAGTTTTGGTGAGAGCACGGTATCGAAGATTATCAACCTGGTGGAGAATGCCAGCGAGAGCAAATCGAAGAGCGAAGCCTTCATTACGAAATTTGCACGAATCTATACCCCCATCGTCGTCTTTGCTGCCCTCGCCATTGCCATCGTGCCACCAATCATCATCACGCTGGCTCATCATTCTCAATTCTCAATTCTCAATTCTCAATTTACCACTTGGTTCTATCGCGCCCTGATGTTCCTGGTGGTATCGTGTCCCTGTGCGTTGGTGCTCAGCGTCCCTCTTGCGTTCTTCGGCGGCATCGGTGGTGCATCACGCAAGGGTATCTTAATCAAAGGGGCCAACTATATAGATGCTTTGTCGAAAGTGGATACTGTCGTCTTCGACAAAACGGGCACACTGACGCATGGAGAATTTGCGGTAGAAGCCGTACATCAAGGAGACGAGAGCGAGAGGAACGCGAGAGCGAAGAAACGAGAAGAGGAAGGAGAAAAACACTTGCTGCATTTAGCTGCTCACGTGGAGCACTACTCTACCCACCCTATCGGTGCTGCCCTGCGAGCTGCTTTCCCAGAAGAAGCAACAGACGGCTGTGTGGTCAGCGAGGTTGAGGAAATTGCCGGACAAGGCATCCGAGCTACGATCACCCAACACCCAGAAGGGGTCTCCCACACCGTATGTGTAGGCAACACAAAATTGATGAATGCGATAGGTACACAATGGCAAGACTGCAAACATGTAGGTACGATTATCCATGTTGCTATCGATGGTGTGTATGCCGGACATATCGTCATCAATGACAAAATCAAGGAGGACAGCCGAAAGGCTATCGAAGATTTACACACGCTGGGTGTTGACCGTACGATTATGCTCACTGGCGACCGTCAAGAGGTAGCAGACCATGTGGCTCGACAGTTGGGCATCACAGAATACCACGCAGAACTATTGCCCGCCGACAAGGTTTCTATCATCACGCAGCTCTCTGCATCCGACACCCAACAAACATCAAAAGCCTCTCCTGCAAGGAGGGGGCAGAAGGGGGCTTTCGCCTTCGTCGGCGATGGCATCAACGACGCACCTGTATTGGCTCGCGCTGATGTGGGTATTGCAATGGGAGGTCTGGGCAGTGATGCCGCCATCGAAGCTGCCGATGTGGTAATCATGGACGATCAACCATCGAAGGTAGCACTTGCTATCCGTCTTGCTCGGCGTACCCTTAGGATTGCCAAACAGAATATCTGGTTCGCCATTGGCATCAAGGTGCTTGTGCTCATCCTCGCCGCCTTGGGTCTGTGTACCATGTGGATGGCAGTTTTCGCTGACGTGGGCGTCACCATCCTTGCCGTCTTTAATGCCATGCGTACGCTCCGGCCTGCAAAAGAAAAAGAGGATGTGTCGAAATGAAGTGAACCCCATATTTTGGAACAGCGAATACAAAGAAATGCTTGCATTTCATTTGTTGAGTCGTGACAAAATTGACCGAAGGGCAAATTTAAGTTCAAGAAAGTAGATTGTGAGGAATGACCCTCGGATAACTACACCTTATTCTTGCTTTTTTAAGGCCACACCCTGAGAATTCAGCCATTCGATGTATGATATAAAAACTATCATTCCTGCTTTTTGTGCATGCTCTGGTATTTTCTGTTGTATTGCCAAGACATGTTGGTATTCTGGCAGACCACCATTTTCGATGCCAAAGTTGAGGTCTGCGGTAGTGAGATAGTCGTAACTCCTATTGAGATTAACCGTTCTGAAGTTCTCGTAGAGATAATCCAAATATTTCTGTATCAACCTTTTCTGTGGGGCATTCATATTATTAGCAATAGCGTTTATAAGCAAAACAATGCTTTCATCAACTTTAGCGACTTTGTAAAATTGATAGTACTGCTGACGGTACGATTGCGGTATCTCCTGTCGAATCTTCTCTGCTGGTGGAGTCTTGCCCTCTATTAGCAAATTAATGACATCTACGCACTTTTGCTCAAGTAATTTAGAGGTCGTTGCACTCATCATCGACAGATGTGTCTGGAATGTTTTGCCCTCAGGGGTAAGCATGGCTTTCGTTAAAGCCTGAAAATCGCTTACACTGGCAATGCCTTCTGCAGAGGGAATCATCAGGTATTTTATCATTTCGTCAATGAAAGGGCCTTCACAGTACTTTTTGATAAGTGCTTCTGAACGTTGATCACTATAGTTTTCCATGAATTTTTTATTCAATGACGTCATCGAAGGTTTCATGATACTTTCCATACCCTCGATAGTCGAAGGGCATGCCTTCACGTAATCCTTGATGGCATCATAGAGTTCGGACTGTGCATTCACTCCCATACTGACAAGGAGGAACATTAATAATAAAGTTTTCTTCATTGTTCTTTCACGTTAAAGCAACTGTCTTGCGGGAATACGCTCAATAGTCTTACCGTCAGAGGATATCCTCTCACAATGCAAAGGTACAAATACGGTTTTGACCCCACAAGCATTTTTCAAATTATCGGGGGTAAAATCGGGTTTTTGAAAAGCGTGCAACGCGTGTAATTAACTTATATATAGGTATTTACAAGGAAATTTTAGCGTTTCTTATTTACATCTTATTTACATGCCGTAAAATCCAAAATGGCCATCAGAAGCCACTTTTCATACCTTATATATACAAGAATGAGGAGGCAAGGAAGATGTAAAGATAAATACTATGCTTGTTACAGATGTATGTCTGTTTCACACTGCACGCAGCACGCAGCACGCTGCACCATCTTGCGATTTGATGTTTGCAGGGAAGTGGAGCACCAT
>CADCPZ010000037.1 GCA_902803475.1 uncultured Prevotellaceae bacterium | reverse complement strand
TCACAAAACAAATACTGGAGCCTGTTGCAAGAATGGCTTCACATCACCCCATACGTCTATGCCGTCAGCGGCAGACAATGGAACGATATTCCTCGACAGACTGAGCAGCTGCAGACGGAACACGGACAGGACGTCGATGCAATTTTCATCTTCATCGGCACCAATGACTTCAATGCAGGAGTACCCATCGGTCAATGGTTCATCGAACAGGAGGAAGAAGTGATGGCAGGCATCCATGAACCCAAGCACCTGGTAAAACGGTTGCGTAGGATTCCCGATATGAATGCCGACACCTATCGTGGGCGCATCAACATCGCCTTAGACAAGGTGAAACGCACCTATCCTGACAAGCAGATCGTGCTGCTCACACCCATCCATCGTGCAGGATTCTATCGCAATGAGAAAAACTGGCAGCCCACAGAAGACTATCAGAACAAGTGTGGCGAGTGGATATCAGCGTATGTCGAGTCTGTGAAAGAAGCAGGCAACCTCTGGGCCATGCCCGTTATCGACCTCAACGCCCTCTGTGGCCTCTACCCCCTAATGGACGAATACGTACCTTATTTCAATGATGGCACCGTTGACCGTCTGCACCCCAACGACAAAGGCCACGAGCGTATGGCTCGCACCCTCTATTACCAGTTGTCTGCGCTGCCTGTATATTAGTTTAAAGATGACACACCATTAAAACACATCCCTATGAAAAGAAGTATTTCTATCACCATGTTGCTTGTTGGAATGCTGTTTTGGGGTATTCCCACCTGTCATTCACAGGAATATAAAACCATTCAGAAACGTGCGACACAGATTTTTACGAACGTTTACAAACAATATGCACTTTGTAACAAGAATGCAGACAGTCCAAATCCCTACGCTCCGATTGCCTCATTGGATGTCCAATATTGCAGCGACGACTGGAATACGACTTTGAGGGCTGTTCAAAAGAAAGTGGAGAAGACGGACGGCATCTTTTTTGAGGCAGACTATTGGATAGAGGCACAGGATTTTGGCGACACGAAGTTTCGTAAGATACTGGGAGTCAAACCAATGGGAGATGGTTCCTATCTTGTATCTTTGGAATTCCGACTATTCGAAGGCGACGCACAATATCGTACCAGCGACACCTATCAGACCATTCATGTCAAACTCGTCAAAGAACGTGGCAATTGGTATATAGACGATTTTCTTACTGGTGACAATGATGACTCCAACGGTGATGAAGCAAATATGTCCAGTTGGAAACAAGAAATGTTAGACTATCTTTCTGAAGAATGATTATCTGACAGCCTTTCCTGTTATTTCAGATGAATGATATCACTCCACCGCGTGGTGGGGTTCTTGCTTCGATAATCATGCTTGATGGCATTGGCAAAAACCTCTGCCCTGCCCTTGCCGTCTTTCTGTGTATATTGCTGACTGCCTAACACGATGGTCTCTGTGCCGTTGACCTTGTTGATGCGGTCGATGACTGCATCCAAGCGCTTCATCTTTTGAAATTGCTCAGCATTATAATCAAACAAGTCGAGCTGCATGGGTGCGTTCGGACCAATGCCCATCACGATGACACCAGCTTTCTTGTAATGATAGCCTTTGACATAAATGCTTTGCAACACCTCATTAGCAGCCTTGCAGATATCGATGGTACTGTCGGTGCCAACAGTCAGCCGTTTCTCTTGGAAGTTCCAGTATTGGGGCAAGTCCTCACGAAACAGATTCGTGTGGAGAAACACAGCAACGATGCTGGCAACCGTTCCCTGCTGACGCAGTTTCTCTGCGCAACGGGCAGCGTAGTTCGACACATGCGTCTTCAACGTGTCGAAATCTGTCACCATTCCGTTGAAACTCCTGCTGGTACAGATACTTTTCTTCTTCGCCATCTCCTCATTGGGAACAGCATCCACGCCGTTCAGTTCCTGCCAAGTCCTGTAGATAACAATATTATGAAATGTGGCACGTACCCAGTCGCCGTGATGCTGTGCAAAGTCGTAAGCCGTATGCACCCCTAAAGCTTCGAGCTTGGCAGCATACCGTCGGCCGATTCCCCATACCTCATTGATAGGAAAGAGCTTCAGCGCTTTCGTCCGCTTCTCATCCGTATCAATCAGACAGCAGTGCCGATAGCCAGCATATTTCTTTGCAAAATAGCTGGCCATCTTTGCCAGCGTCTTCGTGGGAGCAAGTCCGATGCTCACAGGCATCCCCACACTCTTTCGGATACGTTTATGCAGGTTCTCCCCCCACTCTTTCAGGTTCTTATCCTCAAAATCGTTGAAATAGACAAAGCACTCGTCGATGCTGTAACGAAAGTATTTGGGTGCCTCCTGACGGATAATCTCTACGACCCTGCCTGTGAGTTCGCCATACAACTCATAGTTGCTGGAGAACACGGCGATTTTGGCATCAGGGTATTGCTTGGCAAGCTGGAAGTAAGGTGTTCCCGCTTTGATGCCCATTTTCTTCGCCTCATTGCTACGAGCAACGACACAGCCGTCGTTGTTTGACAGAACAACGACAGGTTTTCCGTTCAGGTCTGGGCGAAAGACGCGCTCACAGCTGACGTAGCAGTTATCACAATCAATGATGCCGTACATCTTTCAGATTTACAAGTTTACCGTTTCCAGTTCTTAATCGTCCAAACGACTACGCCCCACACCTCGAATTTATCATTCGCATCGATGCGGATAGGCTTGAAGTTCTGGTTGGCAGGACGCAGTTCAATGAAGCCCTCCTCCTTGTGGGAAAGGTCGAGGTATTTAATTGTAAACTCCCCATTTACATAAGCAACGATGACATCATTGTGCTGTGGTTCCACACTGCGGTCGATGACGGCAATGTCTCCGTCGCAGATACCTGCATCCACCATACTGTCACCATCGACACGTCCGTAGAACGTTGCCTCAGGATGCCTGATCAAGTCGCGATTGAAGTCAAGACTGTCATGCAGGTAGTCCTCCGCCGGGGAAGGGAACCCCGCCTTGATCTCTGGCGCTATCAGGAGGTCGAGTTTTTCAGCAAACTCACTCTTTATCAGTTTAATACTTTTCATATTTCAAAGAATCTGTCAGCCACCTGTCCCAGTGACATTAGTTCTTCATTTTCATCGAATTAGTTTTTCTGCCTGCGAAGATAACAAGTATTTCTGGTTTTACAAAATTTTTGTGGGGAAATAGCCCAATTTTGCAAATGAAAGGATGCAAGGTCGCAAGGTGTTTTTTTCTTTAAAAAAGTGATAATTTGCTGATTATTTACTAATTTTGCACCGATATTATTCAAATCATGCACGATGCAGGAAATATTCCATAGGTCGGAACTACTGTTGGGCAGCGAGGCGATGAGCCGCATCGCTGAGAAACGGGTGATCATCTTTGGCGTGGGCGGCGTAGGCTCGTGGTGCGCTGAGAGTCTGATTCGTTCTGGCATCCACCATCTCACGATGGTTGATTCCGACTGCGTGTGTGTCACCAATATCAACCGCCAGTTGATGGCGACCACGAAAACCATTGGTCAGGTGAAGGTAGAGGCGTTGAAGGAACGACTGCTCAGCATCAACCCTTCAGCGGGAATCACTGCCCTGCAGCAGGTGTTCACGGCAGAGACAGCAGACAGTTTTGAACTTGACACCTATGATTATATCATTGATGCCATCGACACACTGAAAGACAAGGCGCTGCTCATCCTGATGGCCACAAAGACCGATGCGAGGTTCTTCTCGTCGATGGGTGCAGCCCTGAAACTCAACCCCACCCGCATCAAAACGGCTGAGTTCTGGAAGGTGCAAGGCGATCCCCTGGCACGTGTGCTGCGTAAACGGTTCAAGCACAACGATGAGTATCCTGCCCGTCCGTTCGAGTGCGTCTATTCCGATGAACGGGTGGAGCCACAGGGCGAAGGCAAAGGTTCGCTGGTGCATATCACTGCCGTCTTCGGCTTCATGCTCGCTGGCTTGGTGATACAGGATGCTATTAAATAAGGTGGATTATTCAACATAAACAAACGACACTGGGGGTGACATACCATATTCGTGGTATAGAGAATGCCATAAAAAGGCGATTGTGAGCGTACGGAAACCGCCGTACCTTTGCACCCAGAAACATTTAATTATTTTTTTAAGGGATAAGATTATGACAAAGATTGCAAAACAGTTGACCGAACTTATCGGCAACACCCCATTGTTAGAGCTAAACAAGTATTCACAGGCAAAAGGTGTGGAGACACCCGTCATTGCCAAAGTAGAATTTTTCAATCCAGGAGGCAGCGTGAAAGACCGTATTGCACTGGCGATGATTGAAGATGCCGAAGAGAAAGGCATCCTGAAGCCAGGCGCAACCATTATCGAACCTACCAGCGGAAATACAGGCGTAGGATTGGCACTGGTATCTGCCGTCAAAGGCTATCATCTTATCCTTACCATGCCTGAAACGATGAGTGTAGAGCGCAGAAACCTTGTGAAGGCATACGGTGCCGAGGTTCGCCTCACCTCTGGCAAAGACGGTATGCCTGGTGCCATCCGTGCCGCAGAGGAACTGCGCAACAGCATCCCTGGTGCCGTCATCCTGCAACAGTTTGAAAACGCTGCCAACCCTGCCAAGCACTATGCCACCACTGGTCCTGAAATCTGGCGCGACACAGACGGTCAGGTGGATATCGTCATCGGTGGTGTGGGCACTGGTGGTACAATCAGTGGTACGGGCAAGTACTTGAAGGAGCAGAATCCCAGCGTGAAGGTGATTGCCGTAGAGCCGAAGTCAAGTCCTGTACTGAACGGCGGACAAAGTGGTCCTCATAAGATTCAGGGTATCGGTGCCGGCTTCGTGCCCAACACATACGATGCGAATGTGATTGACGAGGTCTTTGATGTGGAAAACGACGATGCCATCCGTACTGGTCGCGAGATTGCCCAACAAGAGGGTCTGCTGGTAGGCATCTCTGCTGGTGCAGCACTTTTCGCAGCCATCCAAGTGGCCAAGCGTCCTGAGAACAAAGGAAAGAAAATTGTGGTACTCCTTC
Organism: uncultured Prevotellaceae bacterium; assembly: GCA_902803475.1. Taxonomy (GTDB): domain Bacteria; phylum Bacteroidota; class Bacteroidia; order Bacteroidales; family Bacteroidaceae; genus Prevotella. Next base: position 2,902 of record CADCPZ010000037.1, on the reverse strand, counting down.
CAGACACTGGTGAACGCTATCTTTCTACCGTCCTCTATGCGTTTGAGGATTACCCACTGTAAAAACAAAAAACAAAAAACCTCCCTCCTTTTAAGGGGGGGGGAGGTTGGAGGGGGGCTTTATTCTGCCTGTTTCTCTATAAAGTCGAAGATGATATCTGCAGCCTGTTCTTCTGTCAGATGATCCATTGACAGCACCAGGTCGTAATGACGAGTGTCGTAACGAGTGGTCATCACGTTTTTCTTCAGATAGTTCTCACGTCCTGCATCAACCTTCTCGATGGCTGCTATAGCCTCCTGCTGGGAAAGTCCCTGACGCTTGATGACTCGTGCAATACGCTTTTCCATTGAGGCCTGAATGAAGATATGCATCGAGTTGGGCCAGTTCTGGAAGATAGCAAACCCGCTGCGTCCAGCAACAATACAAGACTCGCTCTTCGCGATTTCTTTCAGCACAACACTTTCCATTCGGAACATCTCGTCAGTTGCCGGCATATCGTTTTCGATGCTGTAGTAATCACCCATCAACTGAGGCATACCTCCATTAAACACCTGTACACCAGCACCACAACGGAATTCATCCCACCAGGAGCGTTTCTTTCCCTTGATGGCTTCCACCTCTTCCACCGTCATCCCCAGCCGGTCTGTCAGGGCATTGATGACAGCCTTGTCGTAATAGGTCACATGCAGTTTCTCTGCCAGGAGTCTGCCTACTGTATGTCCACCAGAGCCCAATTCACGGTTCAAGGTAATGACAAATTGCTCGTTTTTATTCATATTCTCTTGTTTTGTTTTTGATTTCTGTGTGCAAATATACAAAAAATATTTCCACCAAAGCAGTATTCTGAAAAAATGATTCTCTTTGCTACAGAAAATAATCTAGCGATTCCATTTCTTTTGTCCTGATTGAATAACCAGTCCTTTGTAGTTGCGCCCTACCCTGCAGCCCTGCAGGTTGTATGTGGCAGCAGGCGACTTTTGCTGTTGGACGACACATTCCTCTATGCCGCTGACGACAGGGGCCGGCACGTATTTCAGCAGGAAATCGTACATGCTCTGCAACTGGGCTATGGTCTGAGGAACAGCATGTCCGCTGCTATAGTCTGTAAGCGTTTCAGTAGGTGTGCCCACAGCATCGAGCCGTGCTTTCATCAGCGATGCCTGCGTAGCATAGAGTCCTTGCGGATTTTTGTTATTGTCTTTGTAGTAGTCGTCTGTGTTATAGAAGAACAACGTGGGTGCTGAAGCCTGTGTCCGGATGGTTGCCAACGCTCCCTGCATCGACCAGGAGCCACCTGCGACAGCGTTTACATACGCTTTCATATTCGTGTATTCCGTCGATGACTGCAACGCTTGTCCGTAATCAAACATACCTGGTCCCAAGAGCGCGCACTGCACATTGCTGCTCTCATCGGTATAAAGGCCTCGCAAGCCGTCCTCATAGGCTTCCACCATGCCGTCGCCCACAGCGAGGGAGGCAGCCGTAGAACCACGTGAGAAACCAGTCACAGCCACATCGCCGTTCAGTCCGAGGTCTCTGCCCACAGCACGTACTGTCCGAATGGCCGACTTCACCTTTCGTGCCGCATCCGGATTCACCTCGATGGCTCCCAGACTCTTGTTGGCACCACCATTGTATTTGCCCTGTCCCCAATCACAATACTTAGGATGGTCGCATACGGCCCAAGCAAAGCCCACAGCCGACGCGCCTTCTACAAAGCTGTCTTTGAAAGCTCCCCAGAAATAAGGCAGGTACATGCGTTTGTGCTTGTTGGCAGCTGTCAGTTTTCCACTACTATAGGTGGCGTAACTGTTACTATATGAGAATGTCACCAGCACAGGCACAGGTGACGAGGGATTGGCAGGATACACCAAATCGAGGTAGAGCCAGTCACCCTCGCTGTTTTTATAGCCGTCAGGATAGTTGTAAACGGCCGGATCGTCATGATAATAAGGTATGTCACGACTGATGCGATAACCTTCCATCAGGATATACGACCTGCTGGGCGAACAGTCGCGTCCGCAAAACTTGCCGCTTTGCAGACTGTTGTTAATGGCAATGATATCGCTGTTCAACAAAGGGGACACCGCATGTGAATCCTGTCCGTAGTCCAATTCTATCACTTGATAGCCTTGACTGCGCAACCACGCCACATCCTCGGCATTGCTGTTTTGTCCGATCTTGGGAATAGGGAGGTTTTCCAGATAAACGATTGTCATCGGTTTCCCGTTGACATCCGTTGCCGCCGTACCTGTTGGCGCAGACGTGGTATAGGAGACGGAAGTACCTGTGGTGGTACTCTTCCACGTGCCTGTTGCTGCCATCGCCACCACAGCCACCAGCCAACCGATTGTCAACAATAGATATCTCATCGTTGTTCGTCTATTTAATTCTATCAGAATTTGCATACAAAGGTATGTATTTTTTTCATAAAAAAGATACAATGTGAAAACAAATGATTATCTTTGCACCAACATACTAATAACTATTACTTATGAAGAAGACTACGTTTTTATTATTGATGACAGTGGGCATACTGCTTTTCTGCGCTGGATGCAAAAGCAATAAGCCTGTGATTCCCGATAAAGACAACACCGTTGAGCAGCCCGCCAAGAAAGCGACGATGCCTCAGGGACGGCTGATGCACGTGATGTACAATTACTCAGGTATGGCGAGGATGCCTTACAGCAACTTCAACCTGATTCGTACGGACAGCGGCAAGAGTTCGTTCAGCTTCTGGCACGGCAGCGAGATGAGTTTCGAGAACATCCCAGACTCACTCTTCGATGCCTTACGCCGCGTCATCGAGGAAGAACACATGTACGAGTATGAATCCTACTACGGCCTGCCTCGTGAACTGGAACAGGGAATGCTCGACGGCTATAGCTGGAGCTTTGATGCC
>CADCPZ010000036.1 GCA_902803475.1 uncultured Prevotellaceae bacterium | reverse complement strand
TTCATGATGATGTAAGTGGTGCTGAGAAAACTGACATCTGACATCTGACATCGAAAACTGGTCGTTAGTGCTGCTGAGAAAACTGTAAACCGTAATACCGTAACGCTACTTGTGCTGCTGATAAAACTGTATTCTGTATTCTGTATCACACACATGGAAGCGAAAGTTCTTTACAGAAATATAAAGACGCCTCTACACTTCGTCGAAAAAGGCTACACCAGTAACATACTGATAGTCAATCACTTTAAAAATGTAAGGTTTTGCATTGTAAAAGCTTAGGTTTTGGAGCCTGAAAGGTGACCTTTTGAAGGGTAAAAGGTGACCTTTTGGAAGGTAAAAGCTATGCTTTTACAATCCGTCATGCGAAATGTGAAATGCTTAATTGAAAGATTTTGATAATTGAGATTAGCGGTTATACCCTATCATACGAATATCGGCAGAGGTAATATGTCGTTCGCGATATTTTGTTAAACAAGCTTAAAGTTTAAATTAAATCGCTTGCGATATAAAACATTCGTATTACCTTTGCATTGTCATTTCGAAGATGGCTGCTCTTGTAAATTCGAAACATCAATAAATATATAATAGGTATGAATAAGATTTATGATTTTAAGGCTCTCACGAGCAAAGGTAAAGAGTTAGATTTCTCACAGTTTCAAGGTAAAGTACTGCTGATTGTCAACACAGCGAGTAAGTGTGGATTCACCCCTCAATTCGCCGGACTGGAAGAATTGAACAAGAAGTACAAGGATCAGGGCCTCGTGATTATCGGTTTCCCATGCAACCAATTCAAGGAGCAGGATCCTGAGGGCGATGCAAAGATTGAAGAGTTCTGCCAGTTGAATTATGGTGTGACTTTTCAGATTATGAAAAAGACCGACGTGAATGGTGCAGCCGCTGAGCCTATCTTCGAGTATCTGAAGACTCAGGCACCCACGGAGGAATACAAGGGACTGAAGGCAAAGGCTACCCGTACGCTACTGAAGACGCTCAGCAAAAGTGTAGAGAAAGATAGCGACATTCTGTGGAACTTCACCAAATTCCTGATTTCAAAAGATGGTGAGACCGTCAAGCGCTTTGCACCAACGACAGAGCCAAAAGACTTTGAAAAGGATATTGAAGAGATGCTTGGATGATTGAGCTGTTTCGATACGAAGTATCAATTGAAAATTGAGGATTATGCACGAAGAATTGCAACTTGACAACCAAATATGCTTCCGCCTCTACACTGCTTCGAGACTTATCACGCAGGCCTATACACCGTTGCTGAATGAGTTGGGCATCACCTATCCGCAATACCTCGTTCTGATGGTTCTTTGGGAGAAGGACTGCCAGCCTGTGAACTACATTGCCCACCGGCTGCTTTTAGAGACCAACACTGTTACTCCCCTACTCCAGCGTATGGAGAAACTGGGCATTGTGGTGCGTAAGAAAGGGAAGCAGGACAAACGTCAGCAGCTTGTCAGCCTTACAGATAAAGGTCGCAATATGGAGGAAAAAGCCTACAGGCTCATTCCTACAGGCATGGGTGAAATGCTGAAAGCCTGTCCTCTTCAGAAAGAAGACTATCAACATCTGGCCAATGAATTAGACTCAATCATCGCTTCATTAAAGAAAAACAGGATGAGCGAGATGACAAATCAAAATGAGCAATAAACAGACAATACTGGCGATTACAGGTTCAGATGGCACGGGCGGATCGGGTTTGCAGGCTGACATCCGTTGTATCAGCGAGCTTGGAGGTGTAGTTACATCAGTTGTTACATCTATTACCATACAGAATACGCTGGGTATCCAGGAGTTCTATGATTTGCCTGTGATGATTATCCGCAAACAGATAGAGGCTATCTTCAACGACTTGCAGCCACAGATCGTGAAGATTGGTCTCATCAGGCGGATTGATGTGGTAGATATGGTAGCTGAAATGATGCGAAAGTATCATCCTCGGCATATTATCTATGCGCCTGTTCTGACATCTACTCGTGGCGACCAACTTGTGAAACCGCAAGTGTTCAGTGCCATCAAAGAGCAAATCATACCGCTGTGCACCATTGTGCTGGAGCCGTCAGACCTACCACCAGTCATTCGTAAACATGGCCAAGCCAACCAGTTGTCAGCGGCATTAGCCTATTATCTGAGTTGTGGTGAAAGCATCAACGAAGCCATGCTCCATGCACGCAGTTATCTGAGTTTATTTCCAAAAGGCTATATCGAAGATAGTAGCAGAAGCGGTGAACTCTATAATCTGTTTCTTGAAGCAGTAGAACGTTTCCATCGCCTTTATAGCGACGTCGCTTTCTATGCCGAGCAGTTGGGAGTCAGTGCCCGTTATCTGGGACAGGTGACACGCCACGTTGTCAATCGTTCACCCAAGTCCATCATCGATGAGCGCATTACGGAGGAGGTTTCTGCGATGCTCGCCACCAACAAACCACTGAAGGAGATTGCCCTTCTGTTGGGATTCTCTTCCCAAGCCCATTTGTCACGTTATTACAAGAAGCAAACGGGTAAGACTCCCAGCGAGTTCAGGAAGAAATAGTTTCCCATATTGAGTTTTTGTTTATCAGAATGGGAACATCGTACAGCATTCTCGTTGGAATGCTGTTATTTTGCACTTGTTTTTCAACACATAAACTATCAATTATATGGAAACAAACTCAAGACAAGACCTAAACCGCCAGTTGGCTCAGATGCTAAAAGGCGGAGTGATTATGGACGTAACGACTCCTGAACAGGCTCGCATTGCCGAAGAAGCGGGTGCTTGTGCAGTGATGGCTTTGGAAAGAATCCCTGCCGACATTCGTGCTGCGGGTGGTGTGAGCCGTATGAGCGACCCCAAAATGATTCGTGGCATACAAGAAGCTGTCACCATTCCTGTGATGGCCAAGTGCCGTATTGGACACATCGCTGAAGCACAGATACTACAAGCAATTGAGATAGACTATATCGACGAGAGCGAGGTGCTCAGTCCTGCCGATAATATCTACCATATCGACAAGACAAAGTTTGACGTACCATTTGTTTGCGGCGCAAAGAATCTGGGTGAAGCATTGCGCCGTATCGCTGAGGGGGCCACGATGATTCGTACCAAAGGCGAGCCAGGAACGGGCGATGTGGTGCAGGCCGTCAGTCACATGCGACTGATGCAAAGTGAAATCCGACGGCTTGTCTCTATGAGCGAAGACGAACTGTACGAAGCTGCGAAGCAGTTGCAAGCACCTTACGAACTGGTGCGTTTTGTGCATGACAACGGCAAACTGCCAGTAGTGAACTTCGCTGCTGGGGGTGTAGCTACGCCAGCCGACGCAGCATTGATGATGCAACTCGGCGCAGAGGGTGTGTTTGTGGGTAGTGGTATTTTCAAGAGCGGTAATCCAGCCAAACGAGCCGCCGCCATCGTGCAGGCCGTCACCAATTATCAGGATGCCAAACTTCTGGCCGAACTCAGCGAAGATCTCGGCGAGGCTATGGTGGGCATCAATGAGCAGGAAATCGAACTCTTAATGGCGGAAAGAGGGAAATGAGAATAGCTGTTCTTGCCCTACAAGGAGCATTCATTGAGCATGAGCAAATGTTGCAACGGATTGGTGTCGAGACTTTCGAGATAAGGAACCTGAAAGACTGGCAGCAGCCCAAGGACGGACTGATTCTGCCTGGTGGTGAGAGTACGGTGCAAATGCGCATGCTCTCACAACTGGGGCTGTATGACCCCATTCGTGAGGCCATTCATGACAGTCTGCCCGTTTTTGGTACATGTGCAGGTATGATTCTCCTCTCTGAAGGTTATCTCGGCACGATGGATATCCACGTGCGCCGGAATGCTTATGGCCGGCAGTTAGGCAGTTTCCACACGGTCGGTACAGTTGAAGGCATCGGCAATGACATCCCTATGACCTTCATCCGAGCACCCTACATCGAGTCAGTCCTTTCGGATGATTGTGTTCCTATTGCCTGTATTGACGGGCATCTTGTTGCTGCACGCCAACGGAACCAACTCGCAATTTCATTTCATCCGGAATTAGACCACGACCCAAGAATTCACCAGTTCTTCCTGCAGATGAATCAATCACGTTTCTAGCAAATTCCAAGCACCTTCCTGCATTGAATTTACTCAAACACATCCATAATGCCGATTCCACCTCCGGCGGAAGCGTTGTTATCGCAAGAATCAAAGTCTTTAGGAACATCGAATTTCTCATCCGGACTGTAGCCTAACGACTTGTCTCCATAGACGAGTTTCATGAAGTAACCCCAGATAGGAAGCGCCATCGTTGCACCCTGTCCCATCGCTGTGGAATCGAAGTGAATATCGCGGTCTTCACCGCCAACCCAGCAACCATTGACAAGTTGTGGAGTATAGCCTACGAACCAACCATCGGAATTGTTGTTCGTCGTACCGGTCTTACCTCCCACTTGTCCCTGAATGCCCATTCCTCTCAGACGACGACCAGTACCGTTGTCAACAACGCTACGCATCATCTCGATCATGCGGTATGCACTTTCCTGACTGATGACTTCGTTCATGCGAGGACGGAACTTGGCAATGACATTGCCTCTACTATCTTCTATCTTCGTGACGAACATCGGTGCACAACGCACACCTTTATTAACAAAAGTGGAATAGGCACTGACCATCTCGCCGACAGAAATTTCACACGGTCCCAGACAAAGCACGTTAGATGCCAATCTGTCGATATCTGGATTGTTGATACCAAATTCGTGGAGGATACGTACGAAGTTCATATACCCCAGCTGGTTGATGAGGTATGCCGATATCCAGTTGTTTGATGTCGTAAGACCCCATTTCAGCGGCACCATCTGTCCGTAGCGTGCACGGCTGCCGTTACGTGGTGTCCATCCGCCATAACTTCTCTGCACGTTAGGAGCTGTGGTACAAGGTGTCATTCCGCTCTGCATAGCCAACGAATAGAGATATGGTTTGATAGTAGAACCCACCTGACGGCGTCCGAGCATCACCATATCGTATTTGAAATGTTCGAAGTCGATGCCTCCGACGTATGCTTTCACTGCTCCAGTCTTAGCATCCATACTCATGAATCCTGCCCGCAGGAAGGACTTGTAATAACGGATGGAGTCGATAGGTGTCATCACTGTATCCACTTCACCGTGATAGGTAAAGATGGTCATCTCGGTGGGTGTACGGAAGGCTTTCTTGATTTCCTCTGGTGAGGCACCGTTTTCGACCATCACGCGGAAGCGATGGCTCTGATGGATAGAGCGGTTGAGTATCGCCTTAATCTGTGCACGTGAAATCTTTGTGGTAAACGGTGCATTTTTCTTATAGCGGTTGGCAGCGTTGAACTGTGGCTGCAGATAGTTAGCAAGGTGCTTGTGGACAGCCTCTTCAGCATATTTCTGCATGCGTGTATCGATGGTGGTATAGATTTTCAGACCATCGGTATAGATGTTATAAGGTTCACCGTTGCGTTTGAAGTTCTTATTGCACCATCCGTAAAGCGGGTCTTGCTCCCAAGCAACGGAGTCGATGACATACTGGCGCTTGTTCCAGTCTGGATAAGCATCGCGCTCAGGTTTCTTGGCCATCATATACTGGCGCAGGAACTCGCGGAAATAGTTGGCTGAGCCATCGATTTTTTCTTCCTTGTGGAAATTGAGAACGAGCGGTTCGGCACTCAGCTGTCTGCATTCGGCTGATGAGATATAACCAGACTTCACCATTTGTTGCAGTACGACATTACGGCGCTCTTCGCATCGTTCAGGATAGCGTATAGGGTTAAACAACGAGGGATTCTTGCACAAGCCTATCAGCGTAGCCGCCTCATTGATAGTCAGGTCGCGCGGTTCCTTATTGAAATAGATATTGGAAGCTCGCTTGATGCCGACAGCATTGTGCAGGAAGTCGAAGTAGTTGAGGTACATCGCGATGATTTCCTCTTTGGTGAAGTTTCTCTCCAGTTTGATGGCTATCACCCACTCGATAGGCTTCTGCAGAATACGCTCAATGGTGCTGTGGGCTTTCTCTGAGTATAGCTGCTTGGCAAGCTGCTGGGTAATCGTAGAACCACCACCAGCATTGGTCTGTCCCATAAAGCCGCGTTTCAAGACCGCACGTGCCAAAGCGATGAAATCAACACCTGAATGTTCATAAAAGCGTTCGTCCTCGGTAGCCACTAATGCATGCACAAGGTGTGGCGACATATTGTTATAATCGACAGCCACACGATTGGCTTTGTCCTGGTTCCACGTACCAATGTTTTTCCCATCGGCTGAATAAACCTGTGAGGCATATTTATCGATTGGGTTTTGCAACTCTTCCATGTCCGGCATGTATCCTATCCAGCCGTTCCATACGAATATAAAGAACACCATTGACAAGCCAATGACTGTCATCAAGGCTCCCCATAGGAAGTGAACGAATGCTTTTCTCATCTCGTTGTTAATAGATAATACACTGCAAAGGTAATGCAAATTCAGCATACATCAAAATAAATTTTCAAATTTTCGCACGAAGATGCTGATAAATTAAAAATTATGTGTAACTTCGCACGCGAAAATAGAAATAACAATTCTTTCACCGATGGAGAAACAGAATTTTGTGAACATTGAGAGCTTGACCAAGGAGAAGATTCTCTATCTGATCAAGATGGCTCAAGAGTTCGAGAAAAATCCCAATCGCGAGATGCTTAAGGGTAAGGTTGTTGCTACCCTTTTCTTTGAACCCTCCACGCGAACCCGACTTAGTTTTGAAACTGCTGCCAACAGGTTAGGTGCCCGTGTTATCGGATTTGCCGACCCAAAAGTGACCAGCGGCACCAAAGGAGAGACCTTGAAGGACACCATCCTGATGGTGAGCAACTATGCAGATGTGATTGCGATGCGCCATTACATCGAGGGGGCAGCACAATATGCCAGCGAGATTTCGCCCGTTCCCATCATCAATGCCGGCGACGGTGCCCACCAACACCCCTCGCAGTGTATGCTCGACTTGTACTCCATCTACAAGACCCAGGGGACGCTGGAGAATCTGAACATCTATCTGGTTGGCGACCTGAAGTACGGTCGCACTGTTCATTCGCTCATCATGGCAATGCGCCATTTCAACCCCACCTTCCACTTCGTAGCACCCAAAGAACTGGCGATGCCGAAAGAATACAAGATATTCTGCGACGAACACCACATCAAATATCAGGAACATACAGCCTTCAACGAGAAAGTCATTGCCGATGCCGACATTATCTATATGACACGCGTACAGAAGGAACGTTTCTCTGACCTCATGGAATACGAACGGGTGAAGAACGTATATATCCTGAAAAATGCGATGCTTGACAATGTGAAAGAGAACATGCGCATCCTGCATCCGCTTCCACGCGTCAACGAGATAGCCTACGATGTTGATGAGAATCCGCATGCCTACTATATCCAGCAGGCCAAAAACGGACTCTATGCACGTGAGGCACTGTTTTGTTACTGTCTGGGGATTACATTAGACGACATCCAGAACGACCCAACGATTATCAAAGGCTGAAAGGCCACTATAATAATAAGGTGTAAAGAAACGATTGTATCATGGCAAAGAAAGAGATGCTTGTAGCCGCTATTGAGAACGGCACCGTTATTGACCATATTCCTGCCAACAGGACGTTTCAGGTGGTAAACCTCCTGGGACTGAAAAATGTCGAGACACCCGTCACCATCGGTTACAACTACCTGTCGGAGAAGGTTGGACAAAAAGGTATCATCAAAGTGTCAAATAAGTTTTTCACCGATGACGAGATATCGCGCTTGTCGGTTGTGGCTCCCAAAGTGGTGCTCAACATCATCCGCAACTATGAGGTTGTAGAAAAGAAAACGGTGGAAACGCCTGACGAGCTGCAAGGAATCGTGAAATGCAACAATCCTGTCTGCATTACCAACAACGAACCGATGCCCACCATTTTTCATGTCGTTGACAAAGAGAAAGGAATCTGCAAATGCCACTATTGCGACAAGGAGCAGGATATCAACAAAGTGGAACTGTGTTAAAAGCTCCCTCCGGCTCCCTCTAAAGGGAGAGTCAAGAACTGAAAATAAGAAATAAAGAGATTTTTCAACCAACGATAAAACAATGAGAAAAGACCAACAGATTTTCGAGTTAATTGAGAAAGAGCATCAGCGCCAACTGAAAGGCATTGAGCTGATTGCCAGTGAAAACTTTGTCAGCGACCAGGTCATGCAAGCTATGGGGTCGTATCTGACCAACAAGTATGCCGAAGGCTATCCTGGTCATCGCTACTATGGTGGCTGTCAAGTCGTTGACGAAGTTGAGACGCTTGCCATTGAGCGTGTCTGCAAACTCTTCGGTGCAGAATATGCAAACGTGCAGCCACACTCAGGAGCACAGGCTAACGCAGCCGTATTATTGGCTGTATTGAAACCTGGCGACACCTTTATGGGACTGAACCTTGCACACGGTGGTCACCTGTCGCACGGCTCAGGTGTCAACACCAGCGGTATCCTCTACAACCCCGTAGGCTACAATCTCAACAAAGAAACGGGTCGTGTGGATTATGACGAGATGGAGAAACTTGCTCATGAACATAAACCCAAGCTGATTATCGGAGGCGGCTCTGCCTATAGCCGCGAGTGGGACTATAAGCGTATGCGTAAGATTGCCGACGAGGTAGGCGCCTTGCTGATGATCGATATGGCTCACCCTGCCGGACTGATTGCCGCAGGTCTTTTGGACAATCCCGTCAAATATGCACACATCGTCACATCAACCACACATAAGACGCTACGTGGTCCTCGCGGAGGTATCATCCTTTTGGGTAAGGACTTCGAAAACCCATGGGGTCTGACCACTCCGAAGGGTCAGGTGAAGATGATGAGCCAGCTACTGAACTCTGCCGTATTCCCAGGACAACAGGGCGGTCCGCTGGAGCATGTCATCGCAGCCAAAGCTGTTGGTTTCGGGGAGAATCTGGAACCATCTTGGAAAGAATATGCTGCACAGGTGAAGAAAAACGCTGCTGTACTGGCACATGAGCTGACCAATCGCGGATTCGAGATTGTCAGCGGAGGCACCGACAACCACTCTATGCTCGTTGACCTTCGTTCGAAATATCCCGATCTTACAGGAAAGGTTGCTGAAAGTGCACTTGTTGCTGCCGATATCACAGCCAATAAGAATATGGTACCGTTTGACAGCCGTTCGGCTTTCCAAACCAGTGGTATTCGTCTGGGTACACCAGCTATCACCACACGTGGTGCCAAAGAGGATATGATGGTACTCATTGCCAACCTCATTGAGGAAGTGCTGAATGCACCTGAAGACGAGAAGGTTATTGCCAGCGTTCGCGAGAAAGTGAACACGACAATGAAGGAATATCCATTGTTTGCTTGGTAAACACGTAATCATTTCTACGAGGCTATCTATAAAAACCACGAGATTTTTGAATCTCGTGGTTTTTTATAACTATCAGAAATCTGGAAATTAAAAAATATTTGAAGTTAACGGACGGTAATATGGAAGCAAGCCTGCTTCACCTCATACTTGATGTAACAACGGTTTTGAACACGTAGGTCGCGCAACACCTCTGAGAGCACATATTTCAGCGTATCATTCTGAACAGCTCGTCGTTGCGGACCAGCAGGGTCGCTCACCGTAACATATTTAGTGTAACTGATATCGAACGTCGTACCATAAAGATGGCAACTGTTTTCAGTTGCATTCTGGTTGCGTTTGCGAAGTTTATCAACATCGTCTTTCGTACGCAAGACGCTGGTCACACGAATCTTGTGCAACGGAATCTGCTTGATCTGTAAACTGTCCATAAAATTTCGACCAATATCCTGTAGCAAGACGGCTGCCTTTGGTATCAGATAAGGAATACTTTGCTTGAGGGGTTCCACATAGAAAAACGGATTTCCACCAACATATACCAGTTCGTTCTTACGTTTTTCTGCATCTATACGGTTAGCCACTGGAGACACACCCAGTTTGCTGGCAGATGACAGCTGAACACTATTCGAATCTGGAAAGCAGGCCTTATAGCTCGAAACACTAAATATCGGGTGCTTCGCCAAAGTGCCATCAGGATTGAAAAAGATGGAGCGTGATGCTGAATCCGATACAGCAACAGGGGCTGTAACAGGCACAGAAGGCATGATTGTTTCAGACTGATTTTCTTCAACTTGCGACTGAGGAAAGGCTGCTATTCTCAATACGGAATCGGCTTGTGCCAAAACGATAGTGATCATAGAATCCTTCTGCTGCATCGTCAGCGAGTCAGCAAGGGCTGTTTGCTCTACAATATGGCGTTCTCCTGATACTGATGGAAAAAACAAACGAACCAACGCTAATATCAGCGTGATAACTGCAAATACCACCAGAAACCTCTTCTGAGTTACTTTCATGGGTGCAAAATTATAAAATAAATATGAATTATGAATGATAAATGAATAATATTTAGCTACTTTGAGTTTTTTCAAAACTCGAAGATAGGCTGCGTCTCAGAAAAAATCAAAATTTATTTTGTTTTTCATTCGACTTGCACTATCTTTGCAAACAAAATTATAAAAATTAAGGAAAATTGATAGAGAAACATATTGTTCTGGAAGATATTGACCCCGTTATGCTATATGGAGCAGGCAACGGACATTTGCAAATATTAAAGTCCCTGTTCCCCAAACTGCGCATCGTAGCCAGAGACAATGTCATACGTGTGTTAGGCGACGAGGAGGAAATGGCACAGTTTGAAGAGAATGTCGAAACGATGCGTCAGCATGTTCTGAAATACAACAACATCAACGATGAAGACATTCTCGACATTGTCAAAGGGCAGAAAACAAAAGCTGATGCTGTGAAAGGTGTTGTCGTCTATAGCCTCAGCGGACGTCCCATCAAAAGCCGTTCGGAAAACCAGCAGAAACTCATTGATGCCTACGAAGAAAACGATATGGTATTTGCTGTAGGACCAGCTGGGACAGGCAAAACCTATTTGAGCATCGCATTGGCTGTCAAGGCTTTAAAAGAGAAAACAGCCAAACGCATCATCCTGTCGCGACCAGCTGTAGAAGCAGGTGAGAAACTGGGATTTCTGCCTGGTGACATGAAGGACAAAATCGACCCATATTTGCAACCCTTATATGATGCACTGGAAGATATGCTACCTGCTGTTAAACTGCAGGACATGATGGAAAAACATATCATTCAGATTGCCCCCCTTGCCTTCATGCGGGGACGCACTCTTTCCGATGCTGTTGTTATTCTTGATGAAGCTCAAAATACTACCCCAGCCCAAATTCGAATGTTCCTAACTCGCATGGGATGGAACACGAAGATGATCATTACGGGTGATATGACACAAATCGACTTACCCAAAACACAACTCAGCGGATTGAAGGAGGCGCTACGTGTATTGACGGGTATCGAAGGAATTGGTGTCGTTGAACTGACAAAGAAGGATATTGTGCGGCACAAACTGGTAACAAGAATCGTCAATGCATACGAGGCTGCAGATAAAAAAGAATAAAGAAAATAGGTTTTATTTTGGTTTTTCGCTCACTTAATCGTACCTTTGAAGTTTTGCTTCGAAGGTACTCACGTTCGGAAAAACTCAAATAAATTTGGTTTTTCGCTCACTTAATCGTACCTTTGTACCCAAATATATTATATAAGGTATAAAGATGAAAGCATTGACGGAAACAAATTTCCATTTCGAGGGACAAAAAAGCGTGTATCATGGAAAGGTACGCGATGTGTACAACATTAACGATGACCTGATGGTCATGGTTGCTACAGACAGAATATCCGCATTCGACGTGATTCTGCCGAAAGGTATTCCTTTCAAAGGACAAGTGCTCAATCAGATTGCAGCCAAATTCCTTGATGCAACAGCAGATATTTGTCCGAACTGGAAACTGTCAACACCAGACCCAATGGTAACAGTGGGACTGAAATGTGAAGGCTTTCGTGTGGAAATGATTATTCGTGGCATCCTCACTGGTTCAGCCTGGCGCGACTACAAGAAAGGTGTTCGCGAAATATGTGGTGTAAAGCTGCCTGAAGGCATGCGTGAGAATGAGCGCTTCCCAGAGCCTATCATCACTCCAACAACCAAGGCTGATGAAGGACACGATTTGAATATCTCCAAAGAAGAGATTATCGAACAAGGGATTGTTAGCGCAGAAGACTATGCCACCATGGAAGACTATACACGCAAACTCTTTGCACGTGGTCAGGAGATTGCAGCCAAGCAAGGATTGATACTCGTGGATACGAAATACGAATTTGGCAAGCGTGACGGAAAGGTCTATCTCATTGATGAGATTCACACTCCAGACTCCAGCCGTTATTTCTATGCTGATGGTTATGAGGGGAAATTTGAAAAAGGAGAGCCTCAACGCCAATTGTCTAAGGAATTCGTACGTCAATGGCTTATCGAGCATAACTTTATGAATGAGCCAGGACAGACAATGCCTGAGATTACTGACGAATATGCAGAGAGCGTGAGTGAACGTTACATAGAACTCTACGAACATATCACTGGAGAAAAGTTCAACAAGGCGGAAACTGAGAGCGACATTGCCCAACGTATAGAGAAAAACGTAAGCAACTATCTATCTAATCGTTGAGCATTAGAGACTGTAGTTAAGGTGGAGGTGAAGATTTAGCTTATGTACGAACAGGAAAGAATCAACCCATACGACAAAGCTGGCGACAAGAAGCAACTGGTGGCTGCTATGTTTGACCATATTGCACCTACCTACGATACGCTGAACCACCGGATGTCGTGGAACATTGATCGTTATTGGAGAAAAAAGTCCATCCTGCAACTGCATGACAGCCAACCGGAACGAATCCTTGACATTGCTACGGGAACTGGCGACTTTGCCATTCTTGCTGCAAAAATGCTGCATCCAAAGTCTGTCATTGGTGCCGACATATCTGAAGGGATGATGAACATTGCCAAACAGAAAGTTGAGAAAGAGGGGTTGCAAGACATTATCACCTTTCAACTAGAAGATTGCAAGACTTTGTCTTTTGATGATAACAGCTTTGATGCAGTTACAAGTTCTTTTGGCATTCGCAATTTTGCAGACCTGGACAAAAGCCTTACAGAAATCTGTCGCGTACTGAAACCTGGAGGGAAACTGAGTATTGTGGAACTGTCCCACCCTACCTCATTTCCCATGAAGCAGCTTTTCAAAGTGTACTCTCATGTCATGTTGCCTATATACGGGCAACTGATATCAAAGGAAAAAGGTGCAAACAAATACCTCAGAAAGACGATAGAAGCATTTCCGCAAGGAGAACAGATGACTGCGATTCTACAAAAAGCAGGATTCAATGAGGTTGCATTCAAACGTATGACATTTGGAATTTGCACGATGTATATAGCCAAAAAATAACGTTATAACGAATTCAACACATCATGGAAAAATACGGACTGATTGGTTACCCTTTGGGACACTCGTTCTCAATAGGATACTTCAACGAAAAGTTTTACAATGAGGGCATCGATGCTACGTATGAGAACTTTGAGATTGACTCCATTGACATCCTTCCGGAAATAATCGATTCCAATCCGGAGTTGAAAGGACTCAACGTGACCATCCCATACAAGGAGAAAGTACTGAACTATCTTTCAAGCATTAGTTCGGAAGCACGTGCCATTGGTGCCGTGAATGTCATTAAGGTCATTCACAAAGGCAACGATGTGGAACTGAAAGGTTACAACAGCGATGTTATCGGGTTCACCCAAAGTATTGAACCTATGTTGGAACGTTATCACAAGAAAGCATTGATTCTGGGAACAGGCGGTGCATCGAAAGCTATTGACTATGGCTTGAAATCCTTGGGGCTTGAAACTGTTAAGGTAAGCCGATATGAACGTCCAGATACAACTCAATATGACAAGATTACACCTGAAGTAATTCAGGAATACAACGTGATCGTCAACTGTACACCATTAGGAATGTATCCTAAAATAGGCAGTTGTCCGGACCTTCCTTATGAGGCGATGGACAGTCATACACTCTTGTATGATTTGATTTATAACCCTGACGAGACTTTGTTTATGAAAAAGGGCAAAGCACAAGGTGCTACTGTGAAGAACGGACTTGAGATGTTACTTTTACAGGCTTTTGCCAGCTGGGAATTTTGGAATAAAAAAGATTTATAACATAGAACGGAAAAACATGGCAAAAACAAATAGAAGCAATTCAAGGTTTTCAAGCAATATACCTTTAGCAACAAGTAACGGCTGCTGTTCAGGACAAGGATGTCTTTACACCATACTTGCTGTATTACTTTTGAGCTTTTTCTACATTTTTGGCTCTACCCTGAAAGACCAGATAACGTCTACAGAGCTGATTCTTGTTTGTGTCGGTGTGCTGGCTCTCCTTATATTATATGGATACAGTATAAACAAGACCCACGTGGCGGAACTCAACACCATCAAACAACAACGCGAAGAACTTAACCAACTTGCAGAAAAATACAACAACGAAGTCAAGAAGCTACAAAATAGCGGCATAAGCAGACATTCAGGCGAGAAACAATACTATTCCATTCTGGAAGACTACGAGCTAAACGTACAGGCTATCAAACAAAGATGGAAATCCTTCGGACAAAGCAACCTCTCTGTATCGCGCAGCTGGAAGAGAATCTTTATTCTTGGGGTTGCGGTCATCGGAATAACATTTGGTACTAATATGGGGTTGACTGCTGATTCTAACCCAAAGACGGCCCTGATGGAATCACGTTCTTGGAATGCCGATAATATCCCGATGCCCCACATGCAAGACCACAGCCTGTATGTATCTAATCCTGACAGCATCCTTTCCGAACAAGTTGTTCACAGTATCAACAAGATACTTGGACTGTTGGATGATTCCTTGGGTATTGAGTCTGTGATGGCCATTGTGGGACATATTGACAACGATGACCCAGTGGCTATGGTGCGCGGTATCTATCAAAAATATAAGGTGGGAAGAAACGACCGCGGTCTGGTGATCGTCGTAGGTTATCTGGATCACTCCTATTTCATTGCACCAGGCCGAAGTCTTGAAGCAGACCTCACAGACTTGGAGTGTAACCATTTGGCACAGGACTATCTGATACCCAGTATGAAAGCAGAGAAACCTGACAGCGGTATGCTCTATCTGGCACGTGGAGTATTTGCCCTGATGAGTGGCAAGGAAAGACCAAAAATGTCATCGTTTGTTTCTGGAGGCTCTAACACTACGGATGAAGAGGAAGACGAGGATGTTCCCCTTTATATCATTGCTGTGATAATCGTTTTATGGGGAATATATTCATACTACATGGGCTGCAAGGTGGGTACGAGTCTCGGCGTTGCCTCTTTGATGGCAAACCCGTTCGTCATTGAAAGCAGTTCCAGCGGAGGATCGTCAAGCAGCTGGGGCGGAGGATCGTCAAGCAGCAGTAGCAGCGGAGGTTTCGGCGGCGGCAGCTGGGGCGGTGGCGGCTCAGGCGGAAGATGGTAGAGATATTGGAAGTAAGAAGTAAGAAGTAAGAAGAAATCATAAACATATAAATCATTATAATTGAAACATTATGGAGAACAATGTAAGTAAAGTGGGCGGCTTTTCTAAAAGCACCATCATTATTGGAGTTATTGTAGCAGTACTCGTCATTTGGAGCATCAGTGCCTACAATGGTATGGTTAATGTAGAAGAAAAAGCTACAACAGAATGGGCAAAGGTACAATCAGCTTATCAGCGTCGAGCCGACCTCATTCCGAACTTGGTTGAAGTGGTGAAAGGGTATGCTTCTCACGAGAAAGAAACACTTGAAGGAGTGGTCAATGCCCGTGCTAAAGCTACCAGTATTCAAGTAAATGCTGACGATCTGACACCTGAGAAACTGGAGCAATTCCAAAAAGCACAGGGTGAATTGTCACAAGCTCTCGGCAAGTTGCTGGCTGTACAGGAGTCGTATCCAGACTTGAAAGCAAACGAGAACTTCATGGACTTACAAAAACAACTTGAAGGAACAGAAAACCGCATCAACGAGGCACGCAACAGTTTCAATACTGCCGTGCAGAATTACAACATGAAGATACGTCGTTTCCCCAACTCGCTGCTGGCTGGCATCTTCGGCTTTGACAAGATGGAGAAATTCGAAGCTGATGCAGCTGCACAGAATGCTCCGACTGTCAAATTCTAATTGTCATTTTTTGTTGCGATGAACTTGCAACACCCTAAAGAACAATGAATAACAACAGATATATGATGCGTGGCGTGAGTGCAGCCAAAGAGGATGTACATAATGCCATCAAGAATATTGATAAAGGTATTTTTCCACAAGCCTTCTGCAAGATTATTCCGGATATCCTTGGAGGAGATCCGGAATACTGCAACATCATGCATGCCGACGGAGCAGGAACCAAATCCAGTCTTGCCTACATGTACTGGAAAGAGACTGGCGATTTGAGTGTTTGGAAAGGAATTGCACAAGATGCGATTGTGATGAATACAGACGACCTGCTATGCGTAGGAGCTGTGGATAACATCCTGGTTAGCAGTACTATCGGACGTAATAAGATACTGATTCCTGGTGAGGTGATTTCTGCTATTATCAACGGAACTGACGAATTGCTTCAGGAACTACGCGAGATGGGCATCGGCATATATCCCACAGGTGGGGAGACCGCAGACGTGGGCGACCTTGTTCGCACCATCATTGTTGACTCAACCGTTACCTGTCGCATGAAACGCAGTGACGTTATCAATAACGCCAATATACGTCCAGGTGATGTTATTGTTGGACTATCTTCCACAGGAAAAGCTACTTACGAAAAGTGCTACAATGGCGGAATGGGAAGCAACGGTTTGACAAGTGCCCGCCACGATGTCTTCGCTAAATATCTGGCTGAGAATTATCCAGAAAGTTACGACCACGCTGTCCCAAAAGAATTAGTATATAGCGGGAAATACGCCCTTACCGATGCTGTCTCGTATGCTGCAACTGAATCGCAACACACAGAGCTTCCGAATATGGGACAACTGGTCCTGTCGCCAACACGTACCTATGCTCCTGTCATTAAAAAGGTCTTAGATGAGTTGCGGCCAGAGATTCACGGTATGGTGCATTGTACAGGTGGTGCGCAGACAAAAGTATTACATTTTGTCAACGACAACTGCAGTGTCATCAAAGACAACATGTTCCCTGTGCCCCCACTCTTCCAAGCTATCCACGAATGTAGCGGAACCGACTGGAAGGAGATGTATCAAGTGTTCAACATGGGGCATCGTATGGAAATCTACGTCCATCCAGAAGTAGCTGATCACGTGATGGCAATCAGCAAATCGTTCAATATCGATGCCCAAGTAGTGGGACATATTGAAGAGGGAACGAAGAGTCTGACTATCCAAAGTGAGAATGGTACATTCCAGTATTAAAAGTCACCATACATTAAAATGAAATAGAATGGAGAATAATAGTATCTTACAGAAACTTGATGGTTTGGAGGCTCGCTTTGAGGAGGTGTCAACGCTGATTACCGACCCTAATGTGATTGCTGACCAAAACCGTTTTGTTAAACTGACAAAGGAATATAAGGATTTAGGCGATATCATGGATGCACGTAAGCGATATATTGCTTGCTTAAACTGTATCAAGGAAGCCAAAGATATTCTTGCCAACGAGGATGATCCTGAGATGAAGGAGATGGCTCGCGAAGAACTCGCAGTCAACGAATCTCTACAGCCCAAGCTGGAAGAAGAAATCAAAATTGCCCTTATTCCTAAAGACCCTGAAGATGCCAAAAATGTACAAATGGAAATCCGTGCTGGAACAGGTGGCGATGAAGCCTGTCTCTTTGCGGGCGACCTCTTCCAAATGTACAAACGTTTTTGTGACTCAAAGGGATGGAACCTTTCTATCACAAGTGCCAGTGAAGGTGCTGTTGGTGGATTCAAGGAAATAGACTTTGCCGTTAGTGGTACGGATGTGTATGGTACATTGAAATACGAATCGGGGGTACATCGCGTCCAGCGTGTACCTGTAACAGAATCCAATGGTCGCATGCAGACCTCTGCAGCAACCGTTGCTGTACTTCCTGAAGCCGATAAATTCGAAGTGAACATCAACGAAGGTGAGATTAAATGGGACACATTCCGAAGCAGCGGTGCAGGCGGTCAGAACGTCAACAAGGTTGAATCGGGTGTCCGTTTGCGCTATAAGTGGAAAAATCCTAATACTGGCGAAACAGAAGAGATTCTCATCGAATGTACGGAAACACGCGACCAGCCCAAAAATAAGGAGCGCGCACTCTCACGTCTATACACTTTTATATATGACAAAGAGCATCAGAAATATGTCGATGATATTGCCAGTCGTCGTAAGAGTCTGGTATCTACAGGTGACCGTAGTGCCAAGATTCGCACTTATAATTTTCCTCAAGGACGTGTGACAGATCATCGTATCGGCTATACAACACATGACCTGCAGGGATTCCTTGGCGGTAATATTCAGGATATGATTGATGCCTTGACTGTTGCTGAGAATGCTGAACGTATGAAAGAAGCAGAACTATGACAAGAAAAGAACTGATTAACCAGATTTTTACAAAAAAATCGTTTTTGTGTGTCGGTCTGGATACTGATCTCAAAAAGATTCCACAGCATCTTCTTCAAGAAGACGATCCGCTGTTTGCTTTTAACAAGGCTATCATAGATGCCACCGCACATTATTGTGTGGCATACAAACCCAATCTCGCTTTTTACGAAGCATTCGGTGTCAAGGGAATGATTTCTTTTGAACATACCATCAAGTATCTGAAGAAATACTATCCCTGTCATTTTATCATTGCCGATGCCAAACGAGGAGATATCGGCAATACATCCATGATGTATGCAAGGACGTTCTTTGAGGAATATAACGTTGATTCACTGACCGTTGCGCCTTATATGGGTGAAGATTCCATCAAACCGTTTCTTGAATACGATGGGAAATGGGTTGTTCTTCTTGCACTTACCAGTAATAATGGATCACATGATTTTCAGTTGATGGAAGATGCTCAGGGGGAACGACTTTTTGAAAAGGTTCTCAGGACATCTCAACAATGGGGCAATACTGAAAATATGATGTATGTTGTGGGAGCTACGCAAGGAAAGATGTTTGAATGCATCCGTCGTGTAGCACCGGATCATTTTCTTCTTGTGCCAGGAGTAGGCGCACAAGGAGGAAGCCTACAGGAGGTCTGCCGATATGGAATGAACAAAGACTGCGGTTTGTTAGTCAATTCTTCACGCGGTATCATCTATGCCAGTCAAACAGAAGATTTTGCAGAAGCTGCAGCAATAGCCGCCCAAAAACTGCAGCAAGAAATGGAAGTTGAGTTGGCAAAACTATAAGAGGAATCATTGCTGTTCATATATGACAGACCAAAAGACGATTATTGACCCCGTATTCGGTTTTATCAAGATTCCGATAGGACTGCTGTTGGACATCATCAAGCATCCGTTGATGCAAAGACTGACTCGCATCAAACAACTAGGTTTAACCTCTGTTGTATATCCTGGTGCTCAACACACCCGTTTTCAGCATTCGTTAGGTGCATTTCACCTGATGAGTGAAGCCATCGTTTCGTTGCGCCAGAAAGGTATCTTTATCTTTGATTCCGAAGCTGAAGCTATTCAAGCTGCTATCCTAATGCATGATATAGGTCACGGTCCATTCTCACATGTTTTGGAGCATACACTCATCAAGGGAATATCACATGAAGACATCTCCCTGTTGATGATGGAACGCATCAATCAGGATATGAATGGTGATCTGAATCTGGCATTAAAAATTTTCAAAAACGAATACCCGAAACGTTTTCTGCATCAACTTATTAGTAGTCAACTGGATATGGACAGATTGGACTACTTGCGCAGGGATTCATTCTTTACAGGTGTAACGGAAGGAAACATAGGCAGCGCTCGTATTATTAAGATGCTGAATGTTGTTGACGACAATCTAGTGGTTGAACATAAAGGCATCTATTCTTTGGAGAACTATCTCACCACACGTCGCATCATGTATTGGCAGGTATATCTCCATAAGACAACAGTTGGCTATGAAAAAGTTTTGGTGAATACATTGATGCGAGCCAAGCAATTAGTTAAAGAAGGATATTCCCTCTTTGCACCACCAGCGTTAAAGTATTTTCTGGAACATGATGTTGATGCAGAGTGGTTCAACTTACATGAGGAAGCACTTGACAACTATGCACATCTCGATGATTCTGATATATGGAGTTCTTTGAAAGTATGGGCAGATAGTGACGACACCATTCTGTCTATGCTGGCAAAGAACTTGTTGAACAGATGTCTTTTTACGGTGGAGGTTCGCGAGGAAAAACCAACCATTGAGGAAATCAATGAGATAAAGGCAACTTTAGCAGAAAAAACCGGTATTTCTATTGATGAAGCCCATTTCCTGATGAGCTTAGATTGCATTCAAAAAGACATGTATGATATTACCGATGACCATATCGATGTATTATACAAAGATGGAAGCATCAAAGACATTGCAGAGGCTTCAGAAATATTAAATATTGAGCTATTATCTAAAAAAATATGCAAATATTACCTCTCATATCAACGTATTTAGCAAAAAAGTTGTATTTTTGCAAAATAAATACGTTATAACAAGAAAAATGGAATTTACAGCAAAACAAATTGCCGAGTTTGTACAAGGCATCATAGAAGGTGACGAAAACGCTGTTGTCAATACTTTCGCAAAGATTGAAGAAGGAAAGAAAGGTGCTATTTCATTCCTGTCAAATCCCAAATATACACATTATATTTACGATACACTATCTAGCGTAGTCTTGATTGACAAGCAGGTTGAATTAGAAAAGCCTACTCAGGCAACCCTTATCCGAGTTGATAATGCCTATGACTGTGTGGCTAAGTTGCTACAACTCTATGATTCCATGAAACCGAAGAAAACGGGTATTGACCCGTTGGCATTCATTTCACCCTCTGCAACGATCGGCGAGAATTGCTATATCGGAGCTTTTGCATATATTGGTGATGGTGTAGAGATTGGCAACAACTGCCAGATATATCCCCATACTGTTATCTACGATCATACAAAATTGGGCAACAACTGTCTGATTTATCCAAATGTAAGTATTTACCACGATTGTCGTTTAGGTAACCAAGTAACTATTCACTCCGGAAGTGTTATTGGTGCTGATGGTTTCGGTTTTGCGCCAAATGCTGATGGTTACGACAAAATTCCACAGATTGGTATCGTTACTATTGAAGACAATGTGGAAATTGGAGCCAACACCTGTATCGATCGTTCCACAATGGGTAGCACCTACATCCGTAAAGGTGCCAAGTTAGACAATCTGATTCAGATTGCCCATAATGCGGAAGTTGGTGAAAACACCGTAATGGCTGCGCAGGTTGGTGTTGCTGGCAGTACGAAAGTTGGTAACTGGTGTATGTTTGGCGGACAAGTCGGCATCGCAGGACACTTGTCAATTGGCGATGGTACGCAAGTTGGTGCACAAGCAGGCATCACCAACAGCATTAAAAAGGCTGAAGCCCCCATTATCGGCTCTCCTGCCATCGATGCAAAATCTTATATGAAATCATACGCCGTCTTCCGTCGCTTGCCTGAAATGTATCAACAGATCAATGCGTTGAAGAAAGAGATTGAAGAACTTAAAAGCAAATCATAAATCAGAGTTGAAGGCTCTACTCGTACATGTAAATCCATATAAAACACTAACAAATGGAAACAACAAAGCAGAGAACACTGAAAGGCAGTTTTTCTATATTTGGAAAAGGACTGCACACTGGTTTAAACTTGACAGTAACCTTTAACCCCGCACCGGAAAATACAGGCTACAAAATACAGCGAATCGATTTAGAAGGACAACCAGTCATTGATGCTGTTGCAGAAAAGGTCGTAGATACACAACGTGGAACCGTATTGGCAAATGGTGACGCAAGGGTGTCAACAGTTGAACACGGGCTGGCTGCTCTTTTTGCAATGGGCATCGACAACTGTATGATACAGGTTAACGGACCGGAATTCCCTATTCTCGACGGTTCTGCAGCTATGTATGTTGAGAAAATCAAACAAGTTGGCATAGAAGAACAAAATGCGCCCAAAGACTATTACATCATCCGCAAAAAGATTGAAGTAAAAGACGAGAAGTCTGGTTCTTGTATTACAATCCTTCCTGACGATCAGTTTTCTATTACGGCAATGTGTTCCTTCGAATCAAAATTCATCAATAGCCAGTTTGCGACATTGGACAATATGGAGAACTTTGAGAAAGAGATATCAGCCGCCCGTACTTTTGTCTTTGTACGCGATATAGAACCACTGTTGCAAGCCAATCTTATTAAGGGAGGTGATTTGGATAATGCGATTGTCATCTACGAGCGTCAGACTACACAAGAACGTCTGGATATGCTTGCTGATATGCTGAATGTGCCCCACATGAGTGCAGATAATCTCGGATACATCCAACATAAGCCATTGGTATGGGAAAATGAATGCACACGCCACAAGTTACTGGATGTTATTGGTGATATGGCTTTGATAGGCAAACCCATCAAAGGAAGAATCATCGCAACACGTCCCGGACATACGGTAAATAACAAGTTTGCCCGTATGATGCGTAAAGAAATCAAAAAGCATGCCATACAGGCACCTATCTACGATCCCAATGAGGAGCCAATTATGGACAACAACCGTATCCGCGAATTGCTCCCTCATCGCTATCCCATGCAGCTGGTTGACAAGATTACAGCAATCGGTCCTACCAGTATTGTAGGAGTGAAGAATGTTACTTCCAATGAACCATTCTTCCAGGGTCACTTCCCACAAGAACCCGTAATGCCAGGCGTCCTTCAAGTTGAAGCAATGGCACAGTGCGGAGGTCTGCTTGTTCTCAATCAGGTAGAAGAACCAGAACGCTGGTCAACATATTTTCTGAATATCGACAATGTGAAGTTTCGCCAGAAAGTTGTACCCGGAGATACGCTGTTATTCCGTGTGGAATTGCTCCACCCCGTACGTCACGGCATCAGTTCCATGAAAGGGTATATGTTTGTTGGTGACAAGGTCGTCTCTGAAGCAACATTTACTGCACAGATTATCAAAAACAAATAAGATATGAATCAAATCAGTCCATTAGCATACGTTCACCCAGAGGCAAAACTCGGTGACAACAACGTGATTGGTCCTTTTTGTTACATTGACAGGAATACAATTATCGGTGATAATAATGTTTTCCAGAACAGTGTGACGATCAACTATGGTGCTCGCATTGGAAATAACAATGAGATTCTTGCTGGAGCCAGTATATCCACCAAACCACAAGATTTGAAATTCAAGGGCGAGGATACGATTTGTGAAGTTGGTGACAACAACTCCATTCGTGAGAATGTAACAATCAGTCGTGGTACAGCTTCCAAAGGGACTACAAAAGTTGGCAACAACAACCTGCTGATGGAAAATATGCACATTGCCCACGATTGTGTTGTCGGTAATGGATGTATCATCGGCAACTCTACGAAATTTGCGGGAGAAGTGATTGTCGATGATTTTGCTATTATCTCAGCAACTGTTCTTATCCATCAGTTCTGTCGAATTGGAAGTTATGTAATGATACAAGGTGGAAGTCGCACATCTATGGATATTCCACCATTCGTCATCGCAGGCAAAGAACCCATCCGATATGCAGGTCTGAATATCATCGGTTTGCGTCGGCGTGGTTTTTCAAACGAACAGATCGAACTGATCAAAGAAGCGTACAATATCATTTACAATGGTACAGGAACCCGTGCTGAAGCCATTCAGCAAATAAAAGATACACTCACAATAACCCCTGAAATACAATATATCATTGATTTCGTTAGTTCTTCAGAGCGAGGAATTATCAAATAAAGAAAAGAGGAATAAGGGTAAAGATACAGGAGGTATAAGTTGAAAACCCTAATAGTTATACTCGGTCCTACAGGAGTCGGCAAAACGGAGTTATGCCTTCGTCTTGCCGAATCTTTGCATTTACCCATTATCAATGCAGATTCTCGACAGATATTCAAGGAAATTCCTATCGGCACAGCTGCTCCAACAAAAGAACAGCTACAACGGGTAAAGCATTATTTTGTAGGAACACATCATATCGGCGAATACTATAGTGCTTCCATGTATGAACAGGATGTACTGAATCTATGTCAACAACTGGAAAAAGAAGATGGCGATAACGAAAATCATGCAGACGCCTTCTCCCCCATCGCTATCCTTGCTGGTGGATCTATGATGTATATTGATGCTGTATGCAACGGCATCGATGACATTCCCACTATAGATGAACACACACGCGCTTGGATGAAGAAACGGTTAGAAGATGAAGGACTGCCCGCTTTGGTAGAAGAGTTACATCAGCTCGATCCTGAACATTGGAATTTTGTTGACAAGAATAATCCACGACGTGTTGTTCATGCTTTAGAGATATGCCACATGACAGGCAAAACATACACCTCATTTCGTAAAAATGAAAAGAAAGAACGTCCGTTTCGAATTATCAAGATTGGTTTGAATCGCCCACGTGAAGAAATGTGCGAACGTATCAATCAGCGTGTTCTTAACATGATAGAAAACGGATTGGTGGAAGAGGCAAGAAAAGTTTATTCATTCAGAAACGAAAATGCATTAAACACAGTTGGTTACAAAGAAATGTTCGAGTATTTTAACGGGAATATCACATTGGACAAAGCCATCTGTAAGATACAAAGCAATACGCGCCGGTATTGTCGCAAACAATTGACTTGGTTTAAACGAGACACCACCATAAAATGGTTTTCCCCTAATGACGAAACGGCTATACTCGAATACATCCGAAAAGACCAGTCCTATCAATAGCAGCCAACAAATCGATGATAAGAAATCAACATCATGATAAAGAAAATTTTAGACATACTTAAATATATCTGGAGTAAAGTACGTGCGTTCTTTCCTTGGTATAAATCACTCTACAAAGGACGAGCTTGGTACACGAAGACCGCATTGGTTATCGTATCTGTAATCATATCTCTATTCCTTTATTTGGGAATGGTTGATATGAATTTTCTGTGGCTCTTCGGAAAATCACCTGGTTTCCGCGAAATCAAGACTCCTCCCACCTACGATGCATCATTGATATATAGCGCCGATAGTGTTCTTATTGGAAAATATTTCAAAGAGAATAGAATTCCCGTTAAATATAAAGATGTAAATCCTGTTTTTTGGAAAGCATTGGTTGATACAGAAGATGAACGGTTCTATGATCATCATGGTATAGACTTCAAGGGAATCGCTGGAGCAGTTAAAGATGCCGTTACCAGCGATGCGCGAGGTGCATCCACCATCACACAGCAGTTGGCAAAAAACCTCTTTCGCGTTCGCTCACAATATTCAACAGGATTATTAGGAAAAATTCCTGGCATCAAGATGCTGATTATGAAGAGTAAAGAATGGATTCTTGCTATCAAACTGGAAATGGTGTATGACAAAGATGAAATTCTTACGATGTATGCCAATACCGTAGATTTTGGAAACAACTCGTTTGGTATCAATACTGCCGCCAAAACATATTTCAACACGACACCTGGGAAACTGACTGCAGAACAGGCTGCTACGCTGGTCGGTATGTTGAAAGCTACGACTTTTTACAATCCCATCAGTCATCCAGAGAACAGTATCAAACGACGCAATGTTGTGCTTTACAACATGGTGGAACATGGTGACCTCAGCCGCAGCGAATATGAACTGCTCAGCCAGAAGCCTTTAGGTCTTGATGTACAGGTAGAGGACAACTATGACGGTCAGGCTCTCTATTTCCGCGAATATATTGCCGCATATTTGAAGGATTGGTGTGAAGACAACGGTTACGATCTCTATTCCAGTGGGTTGACAATCTATACCACACTGGATACCCGTCTGCAGAAATATGCAGAGCAGGCTGCCACAAAACAAATGCGGCAAGTCCAGCAGAACTTCCGGAATCACTGGGGAAAAGAACAACCCTGGCGAGATGAGAACGGGCAGCTGGTTCCCAATTTCATCGAGAAGATTGCGCAACATCTACCTGTTTACAAATCGCTTACGGAAAAGTTTCCCAACAATCC
>CADCPZ010000035.1 GCA_902803475.1 uncultured Prevotellaceae bacterium | reverse complement strand
GGTCAGCAGGTTCTGTGGAATCTTGTCACCAACGGTGACGATGGTCTGGAAATCCTTATCGACATAACACTGCTTGAAACCAGCACGTAGGGCTTCCACACGGGCTTCCTTTATTTTGGCCTTTGGCTTTTGTGCGACATCTACGTATATCTTGAACTCTTTGAGCAAAGCTCTTGTACGAAGAGCGTTCACGTCCTTGTCGTCCTGAATGTTGGGTAATCGCCACTTACCATCTGGCATTTCAATGAAATTCTCCTCAAGCAAGGTCTTCAATTCTGGCAAAATGTCGCCCTTACGGAGCCCATTGATGGCTTGCATCCATTCTGGTTGTATCTGCTGATAAGTTTTTGGCGCCTCACGCAACAGGTTTTTCAACCATTCTATGCCGTTAGCTTCGTCGCTAACGATGATACCCATAGGAGCAAAACCGTCGGTATGCTTACGCTTCTCCTCGTATTCGGCAGCTTGAGTGACTGTGAAAAACATTTCGTCGCGCTCTACAAAACGTTCACGCAGTCCTTGTTGGAATTCCTGAGCATCCATCGGAACTGGTAGCCCATGCTGGACGTAGTAACTGATAAGACGATCGAACAATATCTTTGGACTTCGTTCAATGACTGTAGTCGTTTGATTGCCTTTTTCAATGTGGACGGCAAGATGTTCCAAATGTTGTTGAATAAAATCCCATACAACATCCTTCCTGTCCATTTGTAGCTTAAATTGCGCAGATAATTTATCAGATGGTTTATAACAGGTAATAACAAGGTCTTGTTTGACGGCTGTAGTTGTTGTTACAGCTTTGAAGGAACCTTGTTGCTTGTCTAAGGCTGCGACATTGGCAATGACAAAACCTGCATATTGCAGAGCGGATTGTATAGAATTCCATACGGCAGCACTTGTGTTACTGAACTCAACCGTCATCCACTTGCCCGGCTTCAACACGCGATAATATTCATGGAAACAATGGGCCATCGTGTCGCGATAATGTTGCGCATCCTTACCCTGGGCTGTATTTTCTATCGCTTCATAATCATTATTTGTAATTACACGCAACCATGGTTCTGAAAGAAAATTCAGTTCAGAGTAATTTAAATTAGCTCCGAATGGAGGATCTGTAAATATATAATCTATTGTAGAATCAGCTATTGTTAATCTGTTAGCACTTCCGACATATAAAGCATTTGAGCGTTGCAGAGAAAGAACCTCAATGGCTCTGTTCATAGTCTCAAGCCTCTCATTTATTTGATCAAGAATCGAGGTTTCTGTAGATGCACCAGAAACATATAAAGTACCAGAAAGATGACCTTTACCACGATTATATGGATTTGAAACACGTACTCTGTTCATGTTACTTGATACTGTAAGCATACCTGTGAACATGAATCTTAGCGTATGTGCTATTGGAGATGATTCTATCTTAGAATACAACTTGGATAAAGCTATGAGGTTACGCTTTGTATAGAAATGATGCGCATGGGTTATTCCTCTATCAATGTTCCTCTGGGTCTCTTGACCTGCTGGTAAATCATCCAAAGGGAAGAAACCATCCGACGATGTTTCCTCAATACGTTTCAGTAAATCGAAATCGTATTTTGTCGGCGATCGTTGTATTTTTTCCTTGTTCGCTTTTGCAACAACTATGACTGGTTGCTGTTTTATACGTGTTATGGGCTTATTAAGAAAGACATCATAATATGTTTCCGTAGCATTGATGCTATTATTTGATTGCTTAGCTTGGCAATGGGGACATACATAATCATCTTTCATACAATGATTTTTGTAATCATATGCTTGCTCCCAAAAAACATATTCTTTTCCGCATGCATGGCACACACGGACATCACTCCAAGCAACAAAACTGATTTTCCCGGTTGGTTCCCCTTTGCTGTTGGTTGTCGTGTACATCCACCCACACTCTTCCTCCATTTCTTTCTGTATGCGTTTAACTTCACTCTTCAGTTGAAGGATGTTGACAGGTGTATTGTAGAAATAGGCAATATTGGTAGCGTATGGTGAAAGGTCACCAATGATGGCATGTCGAGTTCCCCAGTTAGGCTTATGCCCAAACTGTTTCTCCCATTCACCATTGATACGTACTGCTATTTCGTCTTTACTGTTTGAACATGCAGAAGCCGCAACGCCCGTCATTCCTGTACCGGCAAAACCATCAAGGATAATGTCGCCAGGCTGGGTATATTGTAGAATATATCGTATGATGGCAGGATGAGGAACCTTAGTGTGATAAGTATGGGCCGTATAGACTGGATTGTTTTTACCCTCACTCACATCGCTAGCATATGGTTCTTTCACCTCAAAGTCCTTCTTACGCTTTCCTTCGACTTCGAGTTGCACTTTCTCCTTCTCCCACTCCGCAATGAAATCATTGAGCCAAGGGTTGGGACAAGCCGTGTAATATGGAGGGTCGCTAAGACGGATGATGTCCTCATCCTTTCCGATGGGGAAACCCTCTATCTGCCGTAGCTCGGGCAGTTTTTTCCGCAATTCTTCACGGAAGTATTCACGGCGGGCATCGTCATTTGGAAACTCTATGCCTAAACAGGTGACTGGT
>CADCPZ010000034.1 GCA_902803475.1 uncultured Prevotellaceae bacterium | reverse complement strand
AGTAGCAAGCAAAATGGAAATAAGGAAGATAATCGATAAATGGTCAACCGAAAAGCTGTCGCATACGATATTGTATGTGATGCTGGCAGTGACGGCTCTGGTGTTCGGGCTGTTCTATCTGATAGGATATGACCGACCGTTTGAGGAGAATCCGCAGTTTACAGCTCCTCTGCTGACCAACATCCTACTGGTATTCATTGCGTTGGTTTTCCTATTGGCTTTGGCTCTGGGCATTTGGACGTTGATGGTGAGCATTCGCCGCAGGAAAGGCGAAGGGAAAGTGATCAATGGTGTGCCCGTTGCGAAGATTACTTATGGTATTGCTGGCTTCACGGTGTTGCTGCTGGTGTTGACCTTCTTGTTGGGTTCTTCTTCGGCCTTGTCAATCAACGGTGCTACTTATCGTGATACTTTTTGGTTGAAAGCCGCTGATATGTTTGTCACTTCTGCGGTGGTATTAATAATCGTTGCAATTGCGGCAATCATTTGGAGCAAGGTGCAAGGAACAAGGAGCAATACGCCCAATAATTAAGTATTGATTATGTTTCGTCGTCAGAAAAGAAAAGTTCCAGAACTCAATACGACATCAACAGCCGATATCTCGTTCATGCTGTTGATATTCTTCCTTGTGACGACATCGATGGATACAGACAAGGGATTGACGCGACAGTTGCCGCCAGACAACCCGCTGGAGGAACAGATACAGGAAAGCCAGATCAAGGAAGGTATGCTGTTGCGTCTGAAGATAGACGCACAGGGTATGCTGACGTGTAATGATGAAGCGATAGCTGTGAAACAACTGAAGGCAAGGGTGATGGATTTCGTCGCACGAACAGGTCGTGAACATGTGATCCAGTTGGAAGCAGACCGTCTTGCATCATACGACAGCTATTTCAACGTACAGAACGAAATCGTAGCAGCATACAATCAGTTGCGCGACCGGAAAGCACGAAAAGACTACGGTTATGCTTTCGTCCAGTGTTCTGATGAACAGAAGGAGAAACTTCGTCAGGCAATACCCCAGCGCATATCAGAGGTTTATCAGCAAGGAGCAAGGGGCGAGGAGCAAGGAGCAAGGGGCGAGGAGCAAGGAGCAAGAAAGGAGGGTGAACAATGAGCATGTTTCGTCGTCACCGTCGTCACGATGTGCCAGCATTGAATACGGCCTCGTTGCCCGATTTGATTTTCACGGTGCTCTTCTTCTTCATGATTGTTACGCACATGCGGCAGGTTACGCTGAAAGTACAGTATCAAGTTCCTGCTGGTACAGAACTGACGAAACTTACGAAGAAGTCGGCTGTTACCTATATTTATATAGGAGCGAGGAGCGAGGAACAAGGGGCAAGGAGCAAGGAGCAAGGGGCGAGGAGCAAGGAGCAAGGGGCGAGGAGCGGAGATTCCTTCATCCAGATGAATGACAAACTTGTTAGTGTTGATGAAATACAAGACTATGTGATTGCCGAGCGCAACACGATGTCGCCTGATGATGCATCTGCGATGACCGTCAGCATCAAAGCCGACCGAATGGTGCCGGTAGGAATCATCACAGATGTAAAACAATCCTTACGAAAAGCGAATGCTTTACGCATCAATTATTCTGCTGTTTCGCGTTCCGAAGCAAAGGAATAGTCCCTTTTTTCTTATAAAACTATAGAAAAACTTGCATTTTTATTGCAGAATAAAGATGAATTTGCTATCTTTGCAGAGTAATTAAAATAACATTATGGCACATAGAAATTTAGATCAGTTAGACAAGAAGATTTTAAAGATGGTGTGTGATGATGCCCGCGTTCCGTTCCTGGAAGTCGCCAGAGCGTGCAATGTAAGTGGTGCTGCCATCCACCAGCGTATCCAGAAACTCACGAACCTTGGTGTGTTGAAAGGTTCCCAATATGTGATTGAACCTGAGAAAATCGGTTATGAGACCTGCGCTTATGTTGGTCTTTACCTGAAGAATCCAGAAGATTTCGACTCTGTTGTATCGGCTTTACGACATATTCCAGAGGTTGTTGAATGTCACTATACCACTGGCGGCTACGATTTGTTCATCAAGATTTACGCATTGAACAATCATCACCTGTTGGATATCATCCATGGAAAGTTGCAGCCGCTGGGTCTTTCACGCAGCGAGACCATCATCTCGTTTAAATCCATCATCGATCGTCCTCTCCCCATCGACAATATGCCGATAGAAGATGAGGATAACGAATAGGAGCCGTAAAGGTTAATCGTTTTCTCTGATATAATCAACAAAGGCGTACTCAAAAGCATGTTTGTCATCTTTTGAGTGCGTTTCTTTTTGTATCACCTTCCAATCGTCATAAGGTGGGAAAAAGGTATCGGCGTCTTTCGGTGTGTCGTTAATCTCCGTCAGACACAAACGGTCGGCAACAGCCATTGCCTGCTGATAAACACTGGCTCCACCGATGATGAACACTTCTTCGTCTTCTTGACAATGTTTCAGCGCTTCTTGCAATGAGGCATACACTTCGCAATTGGGAAATGTGTGCTGCGAGCGTGTCAATACAATGTTACGTCGGTTGGGTAACGCACCTTTGGGCAACGACTCGAATGTGCGACGCCCCATGATGATGGTGTGTCCTGTTGTCAATGCCTTAAACCTTTTCAGGTCGTTGGGCAACCAATAGATGAGTTTGTTCTGATAACCGATAGCACGGTTTTGTGCTACAGCAGCAATAATATTGATCATACGCTTACGGCAGCTTTGATGTGTGGCCAAGGTTCGTAATTCTCTAACTGGAAGTCTTCGTATTGGAAGTCCAGCAGGTCTTTCACATCAGGATTGATGCGCATCGTCGGCAGCGCTTTCGGTTCACGAGTGAGTTGCAGACGAGCTTGATCCAGATGGTTCAGATACAGATGTGTGTCGCCGGTGGTATGAATGAAATCACCAGCCTTCAGGCCTGTTACCTGTGCCATCATCATCAGCAGCAAAGCATAGGAGGCGATGTTGAAAGGCACACCAAGGAAGGTGTCGGCGCTGCGTTGATAGAGTTGCAGCGACAGACGTCCGTCGGCCACATAGAACTGAAAGAGCGAATGGCAAGGAGGTAATGCCATCTTGTTTACTTCAGCCACATTCCATGCAGAGACAATCATTCTGCGGGAGTCGGGGGTGTTCTTGATTTGATCAACAACCTGCTGTATCTGGTCGATAGTACCTCCGTCATAATCGGGCCACGAACGCCAC
This sequence comes from uncultured Prevotellaceae bacterium, assembly GCA_902803475.1. GTDB lineage: Bacteria > Bacteroidota > Bacteroidia > Bacteroidales > Bacteroidaceae > Prevotella. Next base: position 630 of record CADCPZ010000034.1, on the reverse strand, counting down.
TGATGTCCGTAAACAGGACCGAGGTCGCCATTCTCGTCAGCCCATTCGTCCCAGATGCTGACGCCGTGCTCCTTCAGATATTTGATATTTGTGTCACCACGCAGGAACCACAGTAGCTCATAGATGATACTTTTCAGGTGAAGTTTCTTGGTAGTAAGCAACGGGAATCCGTCTTCCAGATTGAAACGCATCTGGTTGCCGAAGATGCTGATGGTGCCTGTGCCTGTGCGGTCGGTCTTTTGTGTTCCTTCTGTGAGGATGCGGTTGAGGAGGTCTAAGTATTGTTTCATTTTTTTATGGGAATTATGGGAATAATGGGAGTTATGGGAGTTATGGGAATTATGGGAGTTATGTTTTTTTTATTTGGGAATATGGGTGCTTTTGATGCGCCACTCTTTAGGATAGAGGTTGTTGGCACGTGTGCCGATATTCTTTACCAGTCCTAACGGCAGTTGATGATAGGTTACAACAACGATGCCTGTAGGTGTATCTGCCGGCAGCACGATAGCTTCGCGGCGCAAATAAGCGATAGCCTGTTCGTATGACAGTTCTACGTGTGGGGCTTCTTGTGCTTGGCGAAGGCTCTCCTGGAAATCTTGTGGCATCACATGGAGCATCTTGAGATGCTTT
>CADCPZ010000033.1 GCA_902803475.1 uncultured Prevotellaceae bacterium | reverse complement strand
TTCCGTAGCTTTGTCAACCATGTGCTCTGCTGTTCCCGTAACAGTTTTCTTGGCTTTGTCAATAATGTTACCGAATTGGGCCTGTGCGGTATTCGCAGAGGCAAACATAATAGCTATCGCCATCAATGTTTTTACTAAAAATTTGTTAGTTTTCATAGGCTTAACAATTAGGATTCTGTTGCAAAAATACGAATTAATGAGTACAAAACAAAATTATTTCTTATTTTTTATTCCTTTACTTCCCAGGTATCATTGGTTTCAAGAAGTTCTTCGAAGCAATGATACGGTTTCCTGGCTTTCACCTCTTCTATCTGTTCGTTGACACAGACATCATAGGTGGGAGCCTCTACATCGCGGATGACACCTAAAGCGATGGGATATCCGTGTTCATTGTCCATCATCGCCAACTTCAGTTGCAGGGTATTGTCCTCGCAATGGGCATCATGAACGAGAATATCGTCAAGGGTGACTCCGTTCTCACCTATTTTCACCACCTTCAGACCGAATCCCTCCTGCATCAGTCCGTACTCGTTGTTCTCACCAAAAACGAGTTTCTCTCCGTGACGCACATAGATGGCATTCTTCTTGCGACCCTCTTTCGTATAGATGGGGTCGTAAGCACCATTATTGAAGATGACGCAATGCTGGAGGATCTCACATACAGATGCACCTTTATGCTGATAGGCAGCCTTCAGTATCTCCACCGTCTCCGGTCCGTCGTTGGCTACCGAACGGGCAAAGAATCGTCCTCGTGCGCCAAAGCACAATTCTGCAGGACGGAATGGGTCTTCAACTGTTCCGTATGGACTCGATTTAGAGACGAATCCGCGTGGGGAGGTGGGACTATACTGTCCTTTTGTCAGACCATAGATGCGGTTGTTCAACAGAATCATGTTCAGATCGATATTACGACGCATGGCGTGGATGAAGTGGTTGCCCCCAATGGCGAGGCCGTCTCCGTCGCCAGAGATCTGCCATACAGCTAATGCAGGATTCACCACCTTAGCACCTGTGGCGATGGCTGCCGCGCGGCCATGAATGGTTTGCATAGCGTAGGTATTCATATAATAAGGTAATCGACTACTACAGCCAATACCTGAGATAACGGCCGTCTGGTAAGGCGGTACACCCAGCTCCGCCATCGCCTTGTGCAGGGATGCCAGGAAGAAATGGTCACCACATCCAGGACACCAACGCGGTTGTCCTTTCTTATAATCTTGAAAAGTATATTGTTTCATGGTCATTCTATTTTAATATTTCCTCAAATGCATGTACCAGTTCGTGAATTTGGAAAGGTTGACCTTTCACTTGGTTGAACTTATAAGGGCTGAAGCCATTGATGCGGATACGAAGATAGGCACGGAATTGTCCGAGGTTCTGTTCGGCTACCACCACCTTCGGGTACTTCATCAACACCTCTTGGGTGTTGCGAGGCAGCGGATTGATGTACTGGAACTGTGCCAATGCCACCTTGTGACCTTTCTTACGCAACTCCTCCATTGCAGAATAAAGATGTCCGTAGGTACTTCCAAATCCCACTATCAAGAGTTCTGCATCGTCCTTATCACCTTCCACCTCTACATCAGGAACAGGAATAGCCTGTATCTTGGCATAGCGTTCTTTCACCATCTTGTTGTGATTTTCCGGCTCTGTAGAGATTGCTCCCGTCTCACCGTCTTTCTCCAATCCTCCGAGGATATGCTCAAAGCCTTCCTGTCCTGGAATAGCCCAATAGCGGACATGCGACGCTGTATCGCGTTTGTAGGGTGTATATTTGTATTTCTGTTCATCTGGTGCATAATGTGGATGAATCTCTGACAGGTCACCCAACGATGGCAGGCGCCAGGCTGCAGAACCATTGGCGATGAACGCATCGGTCAGGAGCACCACTGGTGTAAGATGTTCCAAAGCCATCTTACAAGCCATATAGGCTGATTCGAAACAGTTGGTAGGACTGGTTGCAGCGATAACGGGCATCGGACTCTCACCGTTTCGTCCATACAATGCCTGCAAGAGGTCGGTCTGTTCACTCTTTGTAGGCAGTCCTGTAGAAGGTCCGCCACGCTGTACATCAATCACGACCAATGGTAACTCATCGATTACCGCCAAGTTAATGGCTTCACTCTTCAAACAGAGACCAGGTCCCGATGTAGATGTTACGGCCAATGCACCGGCAAAAGCTGCTCCCACAGCACTTGCACAGCCCGAAATCTCGTCTTCACATTGTACAGTGATGGCTCCACATGATTTATGTTTCGACAGTTCATGCAGGATATCTGTTGCCGGTGTGATGGGATAAGAACCCAGATAGAGTTTCAGCCCAGCTTTCTCAGCGGCAGCAATCAGTCCATAGACTGTTGCCTTGTTACCTGTGATATCCATATACCTACCTGGCACCTTGTGTTTAGTTTCAATGCGATAGGTAGCTGGTACCGATGCATGTGTGTTGGCACCATAGTCGTAGCCTGCATTCACCACTTTGATGTTTGCTTCTGCCAATTGTGGTTTCTTGACAAATTTTTCTTTGAGAAAGTTTTCCACCAATGCCACATCACGATTGAACAGCCAACACACAATACCCAAGGCGAACATATTGCGACATTTCAGCATCGACTTGTTGTCAAGCGTTCCCAACGGTGTGAGCACCTCTTTCACCATCTTTGTAATGGGGCAAGCGACCACACGGTCTGGATCGATACCCATCTCCAACAGATAGTCATCGGAATCGAATTGTGCTTTTTTCAGATCGTTAGGACCGAAGGCATCGGTGTCGATAATAATTGTTGCCTGCGGCTTGGCATATCGGTACTGCGTTTTCAGGGCTGCGGCATTCATCGCCACGAGCACGTCACATTGATCGCCTGGTGTATAGACCTTTTCTGCTCCAATGTGTACTTGAAAACCGCTGACACCCGTCAACGACCCTTGTGGGGCACGAATATCAGCTGGATAATCCGGAAATGTTGAAATACTGTTTCCTACAGTAGCCGATACCGTAGAAAAAATGTTGCCGGCAAGTTGCATACCGTCTCCAGAATCACCAGAGAAACGTACAACAACTTGTTCCAGCTCTTTTACAATAGGTTGTTTACTCATTTTATTTTAGGTTTTCTTTTCGTTCTTTCTTCACGATATTTTGCAAAATTAGCAATTTTTGAAGATTCTACCAAATAAATTTTGGAAGAATCAGAAGTTTTTCTTATTTTTGCAACCATATCACTTTATAAAAGTTACAATATGAATAGAATATTACAACCCATTGCAACCACTTTTGTATTGTTTTTCCTATGTTTTTCCTTCTTGTCGGCACAGGCTCAGGATTTTGAGTTTGCTCCTAATCCCCCTAAAGCTTCTACTGACACTGTAAAGAAGAACAAGAATGTAATCAATAGCATGCAAGGCATGGTGATGAAGTTTTCACCAACAGGTAAGCACATCGATACAGCATATATCTACCGTCCAAAACCCCAATGGATGGTTAGACTCAATGGCAATATACAGCAGACTGGTGTCAAATTCTACAATGACATGCATGCCGACTTCTACGACGGAAATGCGCCTTCAACAGAAACGTTAGATGCCAGGATTAAAATCAAAATGGAAGAGAAGGTGCACTACCAGATGGGAGTTGCTGCAGGATGGGGTGGACTCAGCTTAGGAGTGAATTGGGAAATCGGACGTAAGAGTGCCGAGAAGAACACCTCCATGTATCTGGCTTTCAAACGAACGTTCTATGGTTTACAGTTGTACTACCATAATATCAAGCAGAAGCCGAATGGTACGGCATGGTTGTCTTTAGATTCAGAAGAAACCGGGCATATTGAAACTGGTGGTTTTGAGGCAGAAAGCGATTATGCAGCCAAACTGAAGGAAATCGTTGTCGATGGATACTACGCTTTCAACCGCAAGCGTTTTGCCTATACTGCTGTTTATAGCGGAAGTGTGGTACAGCGTCGTAGTGCTGGCTCTTGGATGTTGGGTGCCAAATATATGTGGACAAAGATGAACTTTGATGACAAAGACGACTTTTCTCAAGCGGGATATCAGCAGATTACAGGCTTTACCGTCCAGCAGGGTAGTATTGGTGGTGGTTATTC
>CADCPZ010000032.1 GCA_902803475.1 uncultured Prevotellaceae bacterium | reverse complement strand
TGCAGCAACTCGTTTGCCTGCACACATTGCACACAGAACACCCGTTTCAGCATATCAATGAAGGAGTGGGCATCCATCGGTGTTTCAAAAATACCCATGACACCCGATGCACCATCAATGCCGTCAACCGTTTTCTGCTCACAGAAGAAATCCACATCCTTCAGACCCATCTTTTCAGCTATTCTGAAGTTCACGCCTCCACGAGCATTATCCATATTTGTATGCATAGAGGCTATGGCGATATGGTTTTCGATTGCCTTGAACACGATACGCTGCACAAAGTTCTCACCAGTCACATGCGACAACTTGTGGAAGATCAGCGGATGGTGACTGACGATTAAGTTGCAGCCTAAGCTTATCGCCTCATCCACAACCTTTTCAGTCACGTCCAGACACAATAATGCCCCTGATACTTCCCACGCTTCTGTCAATCCAACTTGCAAGCCGGCATTGTCGAATCCTTCCTGCAAGGGCAGAGGCGCGAATCGTTCAAGGGCGTCAATTACCTCTTTGATTTTCACGCTAATATGTATTAATTGGGGAACAATCCCCATTTTCGGTTGCAAAGGTACGATTAAATGAGCACAATACAAAATAAAATGCCAAAATTTTATTTTTATTGTCGAATGATAGTATCTTGGGCGAAGCCAAAGGTAGTGCAAATCGAAGACAATACAAAATAAAAATGGTACTTTTTTGATTTAAGTCATCTTTTGGGGGGTATTTTGGCATCTTTGCGCTTCTTTTCTTGCGACTGTTCGAAAAAGCCCATACCTTTGCACCCGCAAAAAGGATAACAAACATTTATAAACACAACCCACTGACGAGAGGTCAGCAGGTCATTAAAAGAAAGGAAAAGTAAAATGAAAAAGATTGTAAAGAAAGTAACAAGTGCCATCGTTAAGAATTGGCAAGAAGCAAACGAATTGATGTTTAAGGCTTCTATGTATACGAGTTATACAATTTAATTTTGAAAAAGATCACAGAAATAAGCGAAGAGGATGATTCGACATGAATCACCCTCTTTTTCTTTTATTTCTGTATCCCCCACTCTTTTGCGTCAGCAGATGCCTCTACCCGTTTTTCCACATCATCGGGCAGTGACGTAAAGAAATCGATGCCCGTCATCTGTTCAATAGCATCTACCGAATGTACATACGTGGACATCGGACGGCGGCCATCCTCATTGTCGAAATAAAAACCAATCGCTTTCGGATTGCCGTTCATACAAAGCACCACTTTATAGAAACCGTCAGGTACTGCCACCTTATTACGGCCAATCGTTTTTTTCTGACGGAAAACAGGGCCACAGACAATATAGATACTGCCCTCACGTTCAGCCCATTTACGACATTTCTGTTCTAAATCGTTCCAGTCGCCACTGTTCAGATCGTGACTTTGTGGACACATATTGGTAAACAGGAAACAGTCTTCCTGCGCCTGTTGGCTCCATTTGTTATCTCCAGACGGACACATGTGGCCTCTATCATAGCCTGAACGCTGATAATCGGCATTCTGAGCTTTGGGAAAGGGCACCTCATCGTCTTCATGAAAATTGACACCTTTTCGTTTGTACGGTCCGCTGGTATGGTCGGATGTCAATCGCCAGGCTGTCCAGTTCGGGCAACGTGTATCCTTATTATAAGAGGTGACATATCCTGTACGCACCAACATCTGATGTGATAGCCCCTGCGCATGCGCCATCAACAGGGAATCAGAGGACAAATCTCCCTCATTTTCAGAACCCTGAGCCGAGGAAGATGCCATAGGACCGCTCTTTGTTTCCGCCTCCGATGGAACATCTGTTTTCTTTTCTACAGACTGTTGACCCTCTTCTACGCCCCTCTTTCTTCCCAATTGGAAAGCAATTAGGGAAAACAAGACGATGGCCAATACCCATACGAGGGGATTATGTTTGAATTTCATTGATTTTCCTTTATATTTTACAACAAAACCTCATTCTTTCATTCAGCATGACTATCATTCATCGATAAAACGCCGACAAAGTCCGTCGTAGTTTTCGATGCGGCGATCACGCAGGAACGGCCACCAACGACGCACCTGTTCGCATCGCTGCAAATCAACTTCCACAACCGTGCTCACCTCCTCATCCTTCGATGCACGGAAAAGCATTTCTCCTTGTGGTCCTACCACAAAAGAACTGCCCCAGAACTGGATGCCATTGGTCTGATGACTGGGATCGTCTTCGTGCCCTACCCTGTTGACTGTCACCACTGGTAACCCGTTGGCAACAGCGTGTCCGCGCTGAACGGTTGTCCAGGCTTCCCGCTGCCGTTCCTGTTCATCCTGACAGTCTGATGACTCATAACCAATCGCAGTAGGATAAATCAGCAACTCTGCTCCCTGCAGTGCCATCATACGGGCTGCCTCAGGATACCACTGATCCCAGCAAACGAGTACGCCCAGACAGCCCACACTGGTCTGAATGGGATGAAAACCGAGGTCGCCAGGTGTGAAATAGAATTTCTCGTAGTAAGCAGGATCATCAGGGATGTGCATCTTGCGGTATTTCCCAGCGATGCTGCCGTCTTTCTCCAAAACAACAGCTGTATTGTGATACAATCCGGCTGCACGGCGTTCAAACAAGGAGGTAACGATGACAACACCCAATTGTTTTGCCAAAGCACCAAAAAACGTTGTAGAGGGACCTGGTATCGGCTCTGCCTGATCGAAGATATTCACATTCTCCGTCTGACAGAAATACAAACCATTATGGAGTTCTTGTAAGACGATGAGTTCTGCGCCTTGTGTGGCAAGTTGCTGGATGCTGTCAGCCAAACGTTGTTTGTTTGACTGGATGTCAGCGGTGTTGTGCTGTTGGATGATTCCTATTTTCATTGTTGGTTGAGTTTTTGATGGGAGTTATGGGAGTTATGGGAATGATGGGAATTGCATGGTGCAGCAATGGATGCTGCCATGCTGGCGGATAATCGGTCGGCTATCGATGCCTATGATTTCGCGATCTGGGAAAGCGTTTCCGATGATGCGCATCGCCTCCTCATCATGCTTCGGCTGTCCGTAGGTAGGCACCAGTACGGCTCCGTTCAAGATCAGGTAGTTGGCATAAGTAGCAGGAAGCTGTTCACCGTCTTCGATGATCGGTTCAGGAAGGGGCAATCGCAACAGACTGCCATCAGGAAGAATTCTTGCCAGCGTGTCGATATGTCCGTCTGTATCATCACCTGGTAGCGGCTCATCGTCGAGCCAAACGATGCGTTCTGCAAAGAGATACTCCTTGAGTTTTTCTTCTATCTGCTGTTGCGTAAGCGGCTGATTGCGATGAGGAGCCATCAGACAACAACGGGTGGTATAAATCGTCCCTTTCCCGTCGCTTTCTATAGACCCTCCTTCCAAAACGAAGTCGTTGTGGTCGATATAGAGAAGCCCCCCTCTTATCCCTCCCTTAGGGGGGATGTTTGAGGTAAGAACGGGAAAGAGATGCCGATTGATCGCATTATCCTTGTCGGCAGCAAATTTTCCCCCCCAGCCGTTGAAACAGAAATCCAAAAAGAGTGCATGGGGATGCTCGCCATCTTTGGAGTCCCTATCGTCATCTTCCACCAGCGTGATAAACCCATGATCACGTGCCCAAGTATCGTTGGTCGGACATTCCACGATGGTGACATTTCTCATCTCCTGCACTTCCTGCGGCAGGTCGGTTTTGTCAGGAATGACTATCAGCAATGGCTCACGTTTAGCTATCTCACGTGCCATTTCCACATAGACACGAACAATCTCATCGAGCATAGGTACCCAATCAGTCCCACGATGCGGCCACGTCAACTGTATCATGCTTTGCGGTTCCCATTCCGCAGGAAGTCTATATTGCTTCATGGGTGCAAAATTAAAAAAAACGTCCCAATTGCCAAAATATAGAGATAGTAAATTGACACAAATCAAAATAATCTCGTTTTCTGCAAAAAACATCGAAAAAGATGCGCGAACTCCTCGAAAAAGAATCTATCTTTGCAAAAGAGATGCAACACATCGGTATTTTAAACTCACACAAAATAACGATGGCTCCAATCTTATTATAAGGTATTAGAAGAATAATGTTTTAGAGTTTGAGAGAAAGAAAGCCGGACGAGTGACTCGCCCGGCTTTTATGTTGTATAACCAAGAAGTTGATTCTGTTCTGTTACTTTTGTTCCTCTGTCTTCTTTCCGAATGCAGGATCAACCTTGATAAATGCTGTTACCAAGAACGTTATAGCGCAACATGCCATCACGATGATGAAGAACATACGATAGCCTACAGCTTCCTGCAGAGCACCTGCAAAGAGTCCTGGTATCATCATTGAAAGCGCCATGAAGGCCGTACAGAGTGCATAATGCGAGGTTTTGAATGTACCCTGGCTATAATATATAAGGTATAGCATATAAGCTGTAAATCCAAAGCCATAGCCAAACTGCTCAATGAAGACGCAGGTGTTGATGATAAACAAATTAGCTGGCATTGCATAACTCATATAGATATATACGGCATCAGGCAATGTGATGGCACAAACCATTGGCCACAGCCAACGCTTCAGGCCGTGCCGACCCGCACAGATACCACCAAGAATACCACCTAAGGTCAGTCCGATGATGCCCACCGTTCCCTGCACCAATCCGTATTCCTGTGGTGAGAGGCCCAATCCGCCATTATGGCCAGCATCCACCAGGAACAAAGCAGATACTTTTGCCAACAAGCCTTCCGGCATACGATAGAACAGCATAAACAAGATGCCGATGATGACCTCCTTAACAGGGAATTTGGTGACAAACGTCTTGAGCATATTGCCCATTCCCTTTGTGATATCGCTGACACTGGTTACCTTACGTTCGTCATCTTCAGCCGGACGAGGAAGGATATAGTTGTGCCACAGCCAAAAGGCAATAAACAAACCTGCCACACCATAGAACATCAGACTCCACGAGAAGGGGATGCTGTTGCGCCAAATGACCTGCAGATTTCCTGCAATCATCACCAGGATACCCTGTCCGAAAATCGTGGCCAAACGATAGAACGTAGAACGGATTCCCACAAAGTTAGCCTGGTTATGCTCATCGAGTCCCAACATATAGAACCCATCGGCAGCAATATCGTGGGTAGCACTGGCAAATGCCATCACCCAGAAGAAGAACAGGGTTCCTTGCAACCAGAACGATGTCGGAATAGTGAACGCCACACCTCCGAAGGCGGCACCAATGAGCAACTGCATGGAAACAATCCACCAGCGTTTTGTCTTCACCAAATCAATGAAGGGACTCCACAGGGGCTTGATGACCCACGGCAGATAAAGCCATGATGTATAGAAAGTGATGTCGGCATTGCTCATTCCCAACTGCTTGTAGAGAATCAGCGAAATGGTCATTACTGCTACATAGGGCAGTCCCTCTGCAAAATACAAAGTTGACACCCATGACCAGGGTGAATGTTGTTTTTGTTGTTTCATCATGTCTTTTTATCTATAGATTTTTTTGATTTCAGCATTTTGATAATAGTACAGGAGAATCTCATCGTAGCGATAGCCCTTCTCACCCATCACGGCAGCACCGATTTGGCAGAGACCCACACCATGTCCCCAGCCTTTCCCATGAAGGGAAAATTCTGCCGGAGCACCATGCTCTGTGGTTTGTGCACTCTTCTCCACCTCAAAGGCACTGGAATAGAGATGCGTCTCGCTGAGCGCACGACGGATTTCCAATTCCTTGCCAATCGTGAAAGAACACTTGGTACCAACAATTTTCAATTTCCAGATACGTCCGCTCTTTCCACGCTCCAAAGGAACGAGATCGACAATCTCTCCGAAATCCATCTTCAGTTTTTCAGTGATGAGCGCAGAAATCTGTTCCTGCGTGTATCGTACTGTCCACTCATAGAAATCTGATGTTTCCAGGTCGTAGTCGTTTAACACCTGTGAGATAATCTGCTTGTCGTTGGTATTGCAGAACGGATCTTTCACGGAGATTAAATAGGGTTTCTTTATATCCTCCCAGCAATACTGGTATTCTTCCGTTACACCTCCGCAGCATTTTGAAAAACGGGCATCGCAAATCTCATCATCCGACATCAGGATTTGTCCACGTGTCTGACGGATGGCTTCCTCCACCTGTTTGCTATTGGCCTTGGTGATGCCTTGATAACGCTGACAATGATCATCGGCACAGACATCAAAGATGGTATGGTCTTCGCGGTCGTACCAACGAATCAACTCATCGTCTTTCTTGATGAAAGAGAAGAAGTTATTACCCTCTCCGCTTTCCAGTTTCTTTTTCTTATTGATCTGTGCCAACAGCCAACTACGCGAGATGACTGCATGAGCCTTCAGCAGTTCCAACGAAGAGGTTGCACTCATCTCGCTGGAGATGACGCTGGTGAGATAACTCTCCACTGGCAACACATTGATGGCGCAGATATGATCGGCCTCTACCACCAGCCGCAATGTTCCCAAAAACGTCTGCGTCTCTTTACGTTCCCAATGGAAATTCATCCCGATGGTCACATCGGATATCGAGAACGATGCATCATTATTTACAGGTGCAAACGACAGTTCGCGATATTGGTTACCGTTCCACAGAATACCACCTTCAGAAAACTCCACCACCTGTTCGCCTTCAATCTTGGCACCTTTGGCCAAATAGGGGTTGTTCAGTTTAAAGGATATTTTCTGACCAGACACGATGCCTACAGCAACCTGTGGCTCTTTCACCTTTTTGTCTGACGACTCTTCACGCAGGTAAGCTTGCTGCTGTTTGATGCGGTCAACGATTTCTGTCAACTGTTCTTGACTAACCGACACCTCCTCGTAGATGTGATGCAGTTCTTCCTCTGTCAACTGTTCAAAATCTTCCTTTCGTGGCGTAATGATCAAGCCCGACATATCGAGCGCACCAGGACTAATCAATCGCTGGCTGTCATCTGTTGCAAAGTAACAATCAGGGCGATGCTTACGACGAGGGAACACCACAGAAAGGAATTCGTCGTCTTTCCGCCACGCCACAATATTCATCATCGGTTCTGCCGCTGAATCGCCACTATCGTCAGTAGCGATACCATCCATCGCATGATAGAGTCGTTCAAAGAGTGCCTTGTCATTTTGCAGGGAACAGCTCTTGATCAGCAATGCAGGACAAAGGTAGTCGATAATTTTGAAGATACCCTCATTCTCGTTGAGCGAAAGCACCTCTTCCAGATTCCTGCTCAACCTTTGCCATGATGTCTGCAACGGAAGAACGCCACTGGTTCCTGCCTGGAAATGCATGTGGTCTGGTGCACTGGCCCCACACTTCGGACCATTATAGAACACCATCAGCTCCTTGTATTTCTCCAACAGGCAATGGATCTCTCCATAGTTGCCAAGAATGCTTTGTGGCTGATGTTTTCTGGCTGGTATGGTAAAATGCATCGGCAAGATGGGGAAGGGATTCAGTAACAGTTCGTAACGGTCATCGATGTATTTTACAATCTGCTCCTTCGGACGGTTGTCCACACAGAGGAAGCAGGGTCTCTTCGCAATGGTCTTTTGGTCGATTTTTGCTCCAGTGCTGACCATACGGGCAGGATTGAACTGTATCCGTAAACTGCTCTCGCCGACATTCAATTCGCGACTCTCCACATGCTGTAGGTCACGATAACGTTGGTGAGCATCTGCCCATGTGTCTAACTGACGGACGAAGAAACGTGCCAGACTGCTGTCTATCAACGGATCGACCTTTCCTTTCAACAACTGCTGACGAGCTTGAATCTCCACCGTACGCAATTGGTCTTTATAAAGGTTATTGGCATTCACCTTCTCGATGCTTAATGCAGCATCGCTATTACCACCCCATCGGCGACAAAGATACAGTTCATTGTATATTCTGCCTATCTGATAGCGACGGCTGAACATCAGTCCCATCGCATAGTCCTCGCCATAACTGGTATTGGGGAATTTCATCTGGCGCGCCAGCGGTGTGAAGAAAGCACGTGGAGCACCCAATCCGTTGATACGCAAAGCATTATTACAACCGTTCGTCTTCGTCCACTCGCGATGGTCTATCAACCCTGGAGGTAGCGTGTTCAAATCGAAATCACACATTCGGTAGGAACCAACTATCATCGCTGCATGCTGTTGATGGAATGCATCAACAATCTGCTGAAGTGTCTTGGGCGATGAATACAGGTCGTCGGAGTCGAGTTGCACGGCAAAGCGTCCGCATCGTTCATCGTTGACAGCACGGTTCCAGCAGCCACCGATACCCAAGTCAGTACGTTTCGGTATGACGTGCACCAAGCGCTCTTTCCTACCTTCTTTATTATACTGCGCGGTAAGTTCTTGCAGAATCTTTGTCGTTGCGTCCGTAGAATGATTATCTACAACTATCACATTATAGTCGAACGTGGTTTTCTGGGCAAGGGCCGATTCCACTGCATCGCGGATGGTCTTCTCACGATTGAAAACAGGAATAATTACCGATGCCTCCAGTTCGAAATGCTGTTCGTCGAAGTCTGGTTGCTGATAGGTAGAAATATCTATCAAAGCACCGATAGCTTCCAAATGTCCCGTCACCGCCTTCTCCATTTCTATCTGTACCTCACGATTTCGAGGATTCACATAGTCAAACTGTTTCTCGCCACTCTTCCGAAGGTCGTCCTCCTCTTCAGTATAGAGGAATTCTTTCAGATGAACAAGACTGCCTTGGCGACTCAGCGACAGTCGCAGGTCGTACCATCCGGCAAATTGGTACTGCTGCGGAGAAGCCTCAGCCCACGCCTTGATGTTTTCCGTACGTAGTAATACCAGCGATCCGAAGTCGAAATCATCACGAACGGATCCTTCCTGATAGTCAATGACGGGATGTTTCACCGTCGTACCGTCTTCCACGGAATAGCGGTCGCCATACACCATCGTTGCCGCCGTATCACTGCCTATACGCATCATGCGTTCCAACGTAAAATAACCGATGGTCAACGGGGTGGCTTTCATCACGTACACCACATATGCTGCTTGAGCCAACTGGGCTATCTTACACATCGTTTGGGTGGACTGGAGATTGTCCACTTCTACAAAACGGGTGCCCTTGGGAGCCTCGTGATTTCGCGCAAAGTCTGACGATACTAAAAAATATACTTCTCCAACTGTCTTGCATTGCCAAATCTGCTGCAGCGTTTTCTCTGCGACAGCCAGATTATCACAAGGCAGAAAGCAGTCAAATGTGTGTTTTGTCTCCATGATTTGAACATATTTTCGTGCAAAGTTAGTAATATTTTTTATTTTTCCACTATCTTTGCAGCAAAAATAAGAAAAATGATTCACAAACGCCATTTATTGGGAATGACGCTTGCCGAACTGAAAGGTGTGGCAAAAGAAATGGGGATGCCTGCATTTACAGGCAGCCAGATGGCGAAATGGCTCTATACGCAACACGTCACAAGCATTGACGAGATGTCCAATATCTCCAAAAAGAATCGTGAGCGGTTGAAAGAAACATTCGATATAGGCTGTAAGGCTCCTGTCGATGCACAATATTCTAAGGACGGCACCATCAAGTACTTGTTTCCTGTAGAAGATTCTAGAGAATCTAGATTATCTAGAGATTCTAAAGACCCCTACTCTCCCCTTTTTGTCGAGACCGTCTATATTCCTGATGACGACCGCGCTACGCTTTGTGTATCGTGTCAGGTAGGCTGTAAAATGAACTGTCTGTTCTGTCAGACGGGCAAACAGGGGTTTCAAGGCAGTCTTTCCGTTACCGATATCCTGAACCAGATCTATGCACTGCCGGAACGTGACAAACTGACCAATATCGTGTTCATGGGACAGGGAGAACCGATGGACAATTTAGACAATGTGTTACAGGCAACGGAAATCCTCACAGCCGACTATGGCTATGCCTGGAGTCCGAAACGCATCACCGTGAGCAGTGTGGGTGTGAAGAAGAAGCTGAAACGGTTCATCGAAGAAAGCGACTGTCATGTGGCGATCAGCCTCCATTCTCCCCTGCCGGAACAACGTGGCGAGCTGATGCCTGCCGAACGGGGCATGTCCATATTGGAAGTCGTTGATCTGTTGAGTAACTACGATTTCTCACACCAGCGCCGTCTGTCCTTTGAATACATCGTCTTTGGAGGTGTCAACGACTCGATGGCTCATGCTCAAGCGATTGTCAACCTGTTGAAAGGACTCGACTGTCGCATCAACCTGATACGATTCCACCAGATTCCGAATGTTCCTTTGCATGGGGCAGATGAAAAAACGATGGGACGGCTACGCGACTATCTCACGCAACATGGTATCTTCACAACGATTCGAGCCAGTCGTGGACAAGATATCTATGCTGCCTGTGGACTGCTCAACACCATGCGGAAGGGGGCGCAAACAAATGGGAAGTAATCTCCACAGACGAGCCATCGTGGGCATTGCAGAAATTCTTTGTCTGCTTGTCCTGACAGCCTGCAACGACAATAGCGGCATGCAGCCCGCCAGTGGAGGGAAACCTTACGAGGTACTGGTTCTCGGAACCGACACTGCGGCAGTCAATACGGTGAGAGATGCCCTTACTGCCCTTACGGAGACCGCCTTACCACAGCAGGAACCGTCGTTTGATGTATCTGTTGCATACGGAGAAATAGACGCTTCCACACAATATGCCCGCAGCATCGTAGTGGTCACAGCAGACTCCACACGGTTCACGCAGCCGTCTGTCCGTTATGAGAAGAATGTCTATGCCCGTCCGCAGATGATCATCTATATCACAACCCCATCGACAGAACGGCTGAAAGCATTCCTCAACGGAAAAGGGACAAAAACCATTGCCGAACTGCTCAGTCGTGCTGAGACAAACCGACAGATCACCTATCTGCGCACCCATCACAGCATGAAGGCTTTGGAACTCACTGAGAAACAATTCGGCTATCGCATCCATGCACCGGAAGACATGCTGGCAAGCAAAGGCGGAAAAGATTTCCTGTGGCTGTCGAACAATGCCAATAGCGGTATGCAAAACATCTGCCTGTTCTATTCCGACAATATCGATAGTGTGCTACAGACAAATATCAAGGGAGAAAAGAACGGCATGTATATGAAAACGGTTCCCACGAGCCTCATCCAGTCACACGCTGAAGGCAGAGACATCATCCGTGGCCTGTGGGAAATGGAAGGTGATGCAATGGGAGGACCATTCGTTGCGCACTGTTGGAAAGACAGTATTACAGGCAAGACGATGACTGCATTGGCTTTCGTCTATGCACCGGAGATGAAAAAACGCAACAAAATAAAACAACTTGAAGCGGTGCTATATACGATGAAAGTGAAAGGTGAAAGGTGAAATGTGAAATGTGAAATGTGAAAAGTGAAATGTGAAAAGTGATTTAAACAACAATAATATGGAACAACGTAAAATTCGCGTGGCAATCACGCACGGCGATACCAACGGTGTCGGCTACGAGGTAATATTCAAGGCCTTTGCCGACCCTACTATGCTTGAATTATGTACTCCTATCGTCTATGGTTCACCCAAAGTAGCAGCCTATCATCGGAAGGCGCTGAACATAGAGGCTAATTTCACCATCATCAACAAGGCAGCAGATGCTATCGACAACAAACTGAACATGCTGACCGTATTCGATGAGGAAATCAAGGTAGAGTTGGGGAAACCCAGCGAAGAGTCGGGGGCTGCAGCCCTGAAAGCAATCGATCGCGCATTGGACGACTATCGTCAAGGACTGGTTGACGTACTGGTCACTGCGCCTGTTGACAACAACAATATGTTCCGCTTCAGCGGACAGGACCGTTATTTGGAAGACCATCTCGACATGAGTGGGCAAGGACTGTCTATGCTCATCAGCGAACGGTTACGGGTGGCTCTTCTCACCAGCAACCTGCCCATCAAAGAAGTCACTGAGCATATCAATCAGAACCTGATAACGGAAAAGGCTACAGCCCTGCACGAGAGCCTTTGCAGAGATTTCTGCATCACCAATCCGCGCATCGCTGTTTTGGCATTGAACCCCAAAACAGGTGAAAAGGGATGGGCAGGAACAGAGGAGCAAGAGCAGATCATCCCTGCCATTGCCACACTATGTGAAAAAGGCAT
The DNA here is from genome assembly GCA_902803475.1 of uncultured Prevotellaceae bacterium. GTDB lineage: Bacteria > Bacteroidota > Bacteroidia > Bacteroidales > Bacteroidaceae > Prevotella. Next base: position 3,591 of record CADCPZ010000032.1, on the reverse strand, counting down.
TCAGACGTTTGGTCCCTATGCTGCCGACGATTTCTTCGGCAACGGACTGTACGAGTCCTTCGATGGTGTGATTGCCATGCATCACGATCAAGGCGCAACTCCATTTCGTTCACTTACCTTCAACGAAGGAGTGGCTTATACCGCTGGGCTACCGCTGGTATGCACAGCTCCTGACCATACGGCACTCTACGACATCGCAGGCAAAGGACAAGCCGACGAGCAGATGCTTCGACACGCCATCTATGCAGCCATCGATATTTTCCGTCATCGGGCAGTCTATGACGAGGCACATGTCAACCCGCTGAAAAAATTATACAAAGAGAAGCGCGACGACAGTGAGAAAGTACGCTTCACCGTTCCCAAGAAAACGGAGAAATAAAAACTTTTCTGCCAAAATTGCAGTTATTTCAAGAAAAAGATGTAATTTTGTCAGCTCAATGATGAATACAACCGATTTACAGAGGGTAAAACAGCGTTACAACATCGTTGGAAACAACGATGCTTTAAATCGCGCACTCGATGTGGCTTTGCAGGTCGCACCGACAGACCTCAGTGTGCTCATCGTAGGAGAAAGCGGTGTGGGAAAGGAGATTATCCCACGCGTCATCCACGACAATTCCCCACGCCGTCGAGAGAAATATTTCGCCATCAACTGCGGCTCCATACCTGAAGGAACCATCGACAGCGAATTATTTGGACACGAGAAAGGGGCATTCACAAGTGCTATCGGTGATAGCGAAGGCTATTTCGGCATCGCCAACAAAGGTACCATCTTTCTGGATGAAGTAGGAGAACTGCCATTGGCGACCCAAACCCGCTTACTGCGTGTATTGGAAACAGGTGAATACATCCGCGTAGGAGGCACAGAAATCCGAAAAACAGATGTACGCATTGTTGCCGCTACCAATGTCAACATGCGCAAAGCCATCAGCGAAGGACGCTTCCGCGAAGATTTGTACTATAGGTTGAACACCATCCCCATACAGATGCCGCCGCTCCGCGATCGCGGACAGGATATCATCCTGCTGTTCCGCCTCTTCGCGATGCAGATGGCCGAGAAATACCGCTTGCCGAAAATTACGCTGACCGATGATGCCAAACAACTGATACTACAGTATAAATGGCCTGGAAACGTCAGACAGTTGAAGAATATCACCGAACAGATGTCTGTGCTCAGCGCGAACCGTGAGATCGATGCGGAAACACTCCGCCAATTCATTCCAGAAGATCCAGAAAGCACACAGCTGTCAACCATACAGAAAGAAGGTGCCCATTCCTACGAAAGTGAGCGTGAACTGCTGTATAAGATTCTCTATGAGCTGAGAGGCAACGTCAGCGACCTGCGACGCGAACTGAACAGCGTACGCAAACAGATGGAGGAAGTACGTGACCTGAATGGAGCTGCCGGTTTTGCAGCACAGATTCCCGTTAGCACACCAGACAACCTGCCTGTTCCTGTCAGCAAACACGAGAGCACCCAGCAGACAACACATACCGTTGAAGATGCTATTGCAGAAGAAATCAGCGAACCAGAGAGTCTGAACCTGAGCCATCTGGGCAGACAGATGGTAGAAAAAGCCCTCGAACGCAATGGCGGCAATCGCAAGAAAGCAGCTCAGGAACTGGGTATCAGCGACCGCACGCTCTATCGTAAAATCAAGCAATACGGCCTTGTGCTCGTTCTCTGTCTGATTAGCCTGTTCACACTCAACAGCTGTGCCGTCAAATACTCATTCAATGGTGCCAGCATCGACTACAACAAGACCAAGACGATACAAATTGATGAGTTTCCCAATCGGGCAAGCTACGTATGGGGACCTATGGGCGCCATGTTCAACAATCAGCTGAAAGACCAGTTTGCCACTCATACGAAACTGCAACTGGTCAAGCGCAACGGCGACCTGCATCTCTCTGGAGAGATTACCCAATACCAGCAACGCAACAAGTCGGTCAGCAGTGAAGGGTATTCCGCACAGGTAGAACTGTCGGTAACGGTCAACGTACGCTTCACCAACAATGCGAACCATGCGGAAGACTTCGAAAAGCAGTTTACAGCAGCACAGGCATACGACTCCAAAGCGAGCCTGAATGCTGTGCAACAAGCACTTGTCGAGGAAATCCTCAAAGACATCTGCGACCAGATATTCAACTCTACTGTCGCCAACTGGTAATCCTTCAACCCTCAATCCTCAACCATGCAACTCGCCTATCTGATAGACCATCCGGAAGAAATGAACAAGGAGACGCTCTACGAACTCCGAAGCCTGCTTGCGCTCTATCCCTACTATCAGTCGGCCCGTCTGCTCCTGTTGAAGAACCTGTATCTGCTGCACGACCCCACCTTCGACGAAGAACTGCGCCGTGCTGCCATCTATATCGGTGACCGCAACAAACTCTTCGAACTTGTAGAAGCTGCCCACTATCGGCTGAAAAAAGAACAACCAACACCAGCCAAACAAGCGGAGAAGGTTACAGAAACCACCGATGCCTCTGTCGAGGAAAGCCGTACGGTCGCACTCATTGACGATTTCCTGGAGCAGATTCCAGAAGAAGACAAGGCAGACGACAAAAACGGCAAGCGCAAACCCACTCCTGCCGATGCAGCGATCGACTATGTGGCATACCTGCTGGAAACAGAAGCGACAAGTGACCTTGCGCGCGAACCGATGAAAGGACAGAGCCTCATCGACACATTCCTGCATGAGGAAGGTGGAAAGATAGAACTCAAGGAAGAAACCGAATATGAGCCGGAGATACCCGATGAGGACAATGATACACAAAATAGTGTCGAAGAAGAGTATTTTACAGAGACTTTAGCCCGAATTTACATCAAACAAGGACGATATTTGAAGGCTTTGGAAATTATTCAGCGATTAAATTTGATTTATCCGAAAAAAAATAGTTACTTTGCAGACCAAATCCGATTTCTCGAAAAAATCATCCGAAACGATGCCCATTCGTGAAAGGCGGACATGCAAGTACAAGCATATAAACAATAACAAAATAAAACAATTAAAAAAATGGGACTTTACACATTATTTGTCATTCTGATCGTTATCGCATCAATCCTGATGATTGGCATCGTGCTGATCCAGGAATCTAAGGGAGGTGGACTCGCATCCAACTTCTCATCTTCAAATCAGATTATGGGCGTACGCAAGACCACAGACTTCATCGAGAAGGCTACTTGGGCACTTGCCATCGCTATGGTCGTATTCAGCGTCGTTTGCGCTTATGTTGCTCCTACCGCTACAACTGAGAAGAGCGCACTGGAGAACACACAGGAAAACAGCGCAGCTAATCCAAACAACCTGCCTAACTTCGGAGCAAGCCAACAGCAGGCACCACAGGGTAAAGCCAATGCTAAAGCTGCCGACGCAAAAGCTGATGCACCTGCTGCAGCCCCAGCAAAGGACGCTGCAAAGAAATAAACAACGCAAAAAAGTACGCGATTTATTTGGCCAATTCAAATAATTCGCGTACCTTTGCATCCGATTTCAAAAATCGGTCATGATGGTGCCCGTAGTTCAGTTGGTTAGAGCGTCAGATTGTGGTTCTGAATGTCGTGGGTTCGAGTCCCACCGGGCACCC
>CADCPZ010000031.1 GCA_902803475.1 uncultured Prevotellaceae bacterium | reverse complement strand
TTGCATGCGCTGATGAACGGATTGGAAACGTATGGGCATCGCCCATGAACAACAGCAAAGGGTTTTTAAGGTTTTCTTTTATTCGTCCGATTTGTGCGATTAGTGTTCGAAAATTATCCGAGTGTGTCTTTTACTTACAACCACTCGCCCAAATTGGGAGGGTGGTTTTTCTATTTTGTAATATTCTTTCAAATACGCATTGTGCATTACACGTTTCGCAATGTAAAAGCTATGCTTTTGCGCGCTAAAAGGTAAGCTTTTGGAGTGCGAAAGGTCACCTTTTGAACTTCGACTTCTATCATCTCTCACAATGCAAAGGTACAACAATATTTTGAATCCTGCAAGTTTTTGGTGTACTTTTTACATCATAAATTGCATTTTCTTTGTAAACACTTTATTATTAGCGTTTTATAAAATTTCGAAACGGGAGAAATACACTACTGACCTTGTATTTTATAGGTAATGATGAGGTTTTGGGGAGGTAATGATAGTTTTATATTTACGCTATTATCCCTTGCTTAATTTGTAAAGAAGTTTTTAAAAATAATACTTATAAGAAAGTGCAATATTTGAACAGTTGAACAGTTGAACAGTTGAACAGTTTATCAAATGCAAACTGCAAAGAAGGTAGAATTTAGAGTTACTATATATATAATATATATATATATTATATATATAGTAAAAGTTCTTTACATGTTCCATTTTATCTCTATTGTAATCTGCAAACAAGTAACTGTTCAACTGTTCAACTGTTCAACTGTTCAACTGTTTTATTGTTCGAATTCAGTTTTCCAAGATACTCACGTGACTCCGTCTTCCTCTTTCACGACTCGACCAAATATACAAGCATAATGGTGCTCGCTGCTCCATCGGTTCGGAAAAAATACAAGTTAACTTAACACCCTAGGACAGTCCCCTTTGTGTACAACTGTGCCACTGTCGAAATAGATCTCTTTTGTATTTCAGAAAAACTCAAATAAATTTGGTGTTTCGCTCATTTTTTATTACCTTTGCGGTCGTATAAATAAAATAACTTTAATACTGAGTAAATACATCCTTGATTTGACTGATTAAGCAGAATTAGGACCTCAGCAAACACATCAGTTAGACAAGCCATCGGATGTTTGCGCTCTTCATATGAGGGCGTGGACAGATTGATTGTTGTCTGATGTGGGTTGTCCTAAACCTTGCTTAAACACATCTTTCTTCTGCGCCCTCTTTCAAAACAAAGAAAGAGGGCTTTTTTATGGCCCATAGGAAAAGAAAATGAACAGAAAGGGTTTTATAGACTTTAATGCTCAGAATTCTACAAAGAAATCCGGTAGAGCATACAGTTATGCCAAAGCCATTGATATACTAGATATTGTATTGAAATATCAAGATGTGATAAACCTTAATGGTAAATCACTTTATGATATTAATGACCCTATAATCATTGAGGAAATTCTAAACTTGGTCAAAGTTGAAGTGAAAAAGATGAGGGATAAAAAGCCAAACATCTTTGACAATGGAAATCCAGCACAAACTAGCTATCCATTGAACAATTATTGTTCAGCTGCTTTGGGTAGCTATATAAATTATATTAAGTTTGAACAGGATAAGGCTGCAGATGAAATAGTGAATCAGGAAATCAATCCCCAAACAATCTCAGAAAAGCTAATTCGCCACTTTGACATTACAAAGGAAGGAGAAGATAAGATTACGACGGCAAAACACAGAAGAGGACAAGACTATTTCCGTCGGATGATACTCAACAACTACAATAGTCGTTGTGCTTTGACAGGCATTGATGTTCCTCAGTTATTACTCGCCAGTCATATTATTCCGTGGTCAGATGTCGAATACAAAAATAATCGGCTAAATCCCTGTAATGGAATCTGTCTTTCTGCCTTATATGACAAAGCTTTTGACAAAGGACTCATCACTATCTCGCCAGACGATTATAAGGTGTGTCTTTCTCCAGCTCTGCTAGAGTATGAGAGTGAAGACTTTTTCGATAAACACTTTGCTTGTATTGATGGGCAGAAAATAACTTTGCCAACAGATTATAAACCAGGCAAAGATTTCTTAGCATATCATAGAGATATAGTTTTTGTGAGGTAATTAGAATCTGATAATATGGAATCGAAACCAAAAATATTTATTCCAGAGAAGTTGCCATACGATAAGGCTAGCGCATCAAGCATATTTGATTATAGTAAAGGATTGCTTGAAAAGACCTTACGTGAATTTGTCTGGGAAGGATATGAACCCAAAAAGGGTAAAGGGGGGCTTGGACAAATGGTAGAGAATATTTACTTTTTTCTGGAGACAAATAGTAACCCTTCATCAGACTTTTCAGAGGCGGGAATGGAGTTGAAATGCACCCCGTTAAAGAAGAATAAACAGGATGATTACCTTATCAAAGAACGTCTTGTCTGCAACATGATTAACTACTGTGATGTAGTGAAGGAAGACTTTGAGCATTCTCATTTTTATTTGAAATGTCAGTTGATGCTTTTGCTCTTCTATTTACATCAGTCTGGTTGCGATAATCTTGATTTGAAGTTTATTTTCTCAGTCCTGTGGAAGTTGCCCCAAAAGGATTTACTAATAATTCGACATGACTATGATATAATTATCGAAAAAATAAAGCAGGGTAAAGCTCACGAATTATCCGAAGGTGATACAATGTATCTTGGCGCTTGTCGTAAAGGGCAGAAAGGTGAAAGCCTGATGAAACAACCTTTTAATGCAGAGATTGATGCCCCTCGCAGAGCATTTAGCCTTAAGATGGCTTACATGCGTACGGTTTTGAATCATGTTATTCAAAGTGGCAAAAATGCCGTTTCAAATGTAACTGGGGTAAAATCAGAGCTTGTTAGCACACGAGCACTTAGTCAGTGTTCTTTCGATGAAATCTTGCTTGGACGCTTCAAGCCTTTCTTGAATATGCCATTCAAGAAAATAGCAAAACGAAAGAAGATTGATATTTCTAAAAATCCTAAAAATAAGTTTGCAATGGTGGCAAACGCTATCGCTGCTTCTGCTAAATGCTTCAACGTAAACCGCTCCGAAGAATTTCTCAAAGCTGGTCTAACGATGAAAACCATTCGTGTTCAGGCAAACGGAATCATCAAAGAGGCTATGTCCTTCGAAAATATTGACTACATTGAAGTGGCAGGATGCGAAGACTGGTTTGATTCTAGACTCTACGAACTTTACTCTAGCAGATTTATGTTTGTGGTTTTCAAAGAACAAACAGCAGGAGAGGAAGATTTCGTATTGGATGATGTGTTCTTTTGGACGATGCCTCAGAGTGATTTGGATTTTGCCGAAGATTATTGGAACCACATAAAGGAAACGATTATAGCGAATCATATTTCAGAAGAGTATTGGTGGAAGGCTTCAGACAAGAAAAAATTCCATGTTCGTCCTAAGGCACAAAAGGCAACGGATTTGGCACCAACTCCAGATGGAAAAGGCGCAAAGAAATATTGTTACTGGTTTAACAACGATTATGTAAGAGAAATTATTGATAAAAGAAACATCATAAGAAATAATGAATAAGAATCATCATATTAAAGTAGTTGAATTATTTGCAGGTGTGGGAGGTTTTCGCATCGGCCTTGAAGGAGCATCGGATGCTTATGATACCATCTGGAACAACCAGTGGGAACCATCGACACAGCATCAAGATGCGTCATTAGTATATAGAGCAAGATTTGGCTCAAAAGGTCATTCAAATAAAGACATCAATACTGTACCAACAACTGACATACCAGATCATGATTTGTTGGTTGGAGGATTCCCCTGTCAAGACTATTCTGTAGCTGCGTCATTGAGTCGTTCAGGTGGCATTGAAGGAAAGAAAGGTGTGCTTTGGTGGCAGATTCATCGCATCCTACAGGAGAAAGGTGATAAGCGCCCTCAATATATCTTTTTTGAGAATGTTGACCGCCTGTTGAATTCTCCAGCAACTCAGCGTGGGCGTGATTTCGCAATCATCTTGGCATCTTTAGCAGACTTGGGATATATTGTCGAGTGGCGTATCATCAACGCAGCCGACTATGGAATGCCCCAGCGCAGAAGAAGGACATATATTGTGGGCTATCAGAAGGATTCCGATGTTGCTCAAAAGATTGAAGCAATGGAGGATTGGGTAGAGTTTGATGGCGTAATGGCTAAGGCTTTCGAATTTAGGCCAAAGGAGGGAACTGTTTCTGCGTTTGACATCGAAGGTACTATCAAAGAAGTTTCTGATAATTTCAATAAAGGTAAGAAAATCAGCCCCTTTGGTAATGCAGGAATCATGAAAGACCGACATGTTTATTCTGTAGATGCAGACCCCGTTTTCGATGGCCCAAGACAAACGCTGGGAGGTAATCTCGTAGATGAGAATTTTGTACCAGAAGAATTCTTCATCTCGGAGAATGATTTGCCTAGATGGGAATATGAAAAGGGTGCAAAGAAGATTGAACGAGTTTCTAAAGAGGGTTACAAGTATATGTTCTCTGAGGGTGGAATGGCTTTCCCTGATTATCTTGACCAACCTTCACGTACAATCATCACGGGAGAAGGTGGCACAGCTCCTTCACGTTTCAAGCATGTTGTGAAAACGAAGTCTGGTCGGTATCGTCGTCTGTTGCCTATTGAATTGGAACGTTTGAATATGTTCCCAGACAACCACACGATGCACCCAGAGGTATCTGACGGCAGACGTGCTTTCCTGATGGGAAATGCGCTTGTGTGTGGAATTGTAGAACAAATAGGCAAGAGCCTTTACCAGTTTATATACGATGAAGCTCCTGTATCATCGAAACCAATCTTCATAGAACGTGATGCAAAGCCGATGCTTGACTTAGGATTGTTTGCTGATGAGGATAAACCATTGGTGGTGAATCGCCCGAAGAAGCAATATACCCTTGACCCAGCAAAGCACCTTCTAATAGGTCTCGTAAAGAAAGACAACGAAGAATATTTCTTGAAAGAAGAGCCAACGAAGATATATTATACAGGCAAGACGAAAACATTCCCTTCAACTGTTGCCATCAATAAGCTATATTATTTCATGCCATACATTAAAGAAAAAGGCGTGAGAGATTTATACTTGATTCGTGTGGCTCGAATCGGCAACAAAGCAGAGATTCACCCCAAGTCTAACGATGAAGAACCTCGCTTAGTGTTTGAATTGGAATATTTAGAGAGCTTACCTGAATATGAAATGCTTTCGCTGACTAGGTATTGGTATAAGGATACATTACTCGGCAGAATAATAAAAGACAAAAAATAGAGATATTATATTCTTTAAAATCTATGGCAAAAGACGACATTATCAATTTATTAGATAATAGCAATATAACCAATGACTTGAAGGAAGCATATTCTTTCATGCTTCTTTCTAGAGGATATTCTATTGATGACCTTAAGATACTTGATGATTATGTTTTTTTAGTCAGGAAAAAGGAATATCGTGAAATTGACAATACAAAAGAGACAAATGCCGCCAATCTTGATAATCTGAGGAAAAGAAAACAACGGAGTTTGCCAAAGAACCCTGTGTGTTTTACTTCTACAAGCGATGTTTATTGCAAAAGAGACCACACATTATACTCTTTTAATGGAAATGAACCTGTTACAAAGGGGCGATTGGTTTGGATGATTATCAAGCTATATCAAGAGCATCACAACCCTACTTTTGAAGAAGCAAGTCAACTGTTTAATCGTGAACTTAATCTTCTTAAGAATACAATTATTGACGATTCGTCACTAGCAACATTTAAGCCAGGTAAACAGAAAAGATTTTATTACCACGAATCAGACATGCTGATAAGTAAGGACGGCATTAGATATGCCGTTTCAAACCAATGGTCAATAAATAAAATGGATGAAATTATTTCTTTCGCCCGATCTAATGGATGGAAAGTTGAGGTGTTTAAACCAGAAACGAAATGATATATAGAGAATAAAAGAAACGCGGTTGTGTATGTACTACACACCCAATATGTCGCGATGCCGCATTGTCTGGGAAGATAATGCGGCTTTTTTAATTAGTATGAAGTCAGAGAAGTGATTACTCAATGAGATTAGAGGGACTGATAATCATATTTTTCCAATGATTGTTTCCAGACTCCAGCCACAAAGAGAGATAAAGAAATCATCGGGCTCATTATTTTTAAGGGAGGCTAATAATAGATGATAAGCCTTTTTGTGATAAGGCTCATCGTCAGAGTTAATCTCATAGAGAAAAGTTTCGTAGAATCTTTCAAGAAACTCCTCTGAGTCATTGTCCAAAATAGCTTGAATCTGTTCTTTTTCCATTTTTTTGCGACAAAATTAATGTATGATATTCGGAAATCCGAATACTTTAACTTTTTCCAGGATAATCCAGGATTAATTGACCGAAATGCCAATATCGCAGCCTTCGTTAATACATCTATTCAGTCGTTCTTCATCTTCAATCACTCCTTCCGAACCGTCGTCATATAGTTCGCATAGTTCTCCTCCTTGACCATTATACCATATGTGGCGAGCTTCATCAGATGTTAAAATGCGCCAGATGAATTTCCCATTCTCATCTTCAACAGCAAGCGCCTTAAAATAATTGCTCCAATCAAGTTGATAGTAGCGTAGTTGATCTTGGTATTCGAAGATAATCTCGTAGATTTGTATCTGCCTATTAATGCTGTGAATATCGTCAAAGGTGAGAATCTTTACTCCATCTTTGAATAGTGATATAACATCATAGTCAATCTTGATACTGTCCACATCATTCCATAAGGGATTATTCATTTTAATTGTACCATAGCCGAAACTAAGACACTCTTCTTTTATCTGAAGCGTAATGTTTTTAAAATTCTTTTTTTCTTTCATTTTTTCGACAAAGGTATTCCGGCCTTTGCGATTGTCAAAATATTCCGGCATTCTTTAAGTTTTTACCGGATTTATTAAGAATTTCATTTTTTTGTCGTATCTTTGTCGGCTGTAAAAACTAACAACCTAAAAACAGAGGATTATGAAAAAGATGAAATTTTGGAGTTCATTAATGCTTATAATAGTATTGGTATCATTTGTTACAGCTTGTGGTGATGATGAAGATACTCCAGTTTCTTTAAACAGTTATATCGTTGGGAATTGGCACAGCTTCAAGTTCTCATCAACAGTTGGTCAGAACAGTGTTGAAGGTGCTATTGATAAAACTGGTGCTTATTCTCAATTATATTATGAAATGTCTTTTAAAAATGATGGCAAAATGAGTGTTTCTTATTGGAAGGAAAACACATCTGGTATAAGTTCATGGGTAACAGAATCAAATACTTATATGGTTAATGGTAATTCTGTAACTGTTTCAGACGGAGATGAATCTATGGACCTTTATTTTGATAGCAATCAAAAATTATTATACGCAAGAGTCTCTACAATAGACTCCACATTCGGTGTTATAACAGTCTATGTTTATTTTAGGAAATAATGTTGTAGCCCTATTTCAATAATTTGATGATATGACTTGGGAGATTTTTCTTACAGCAATCATAGCATTGATAGCATTGGTATTTATATTTGCTATTGCTAAAATGATTTTTTCCTTTATTTTTGAAATACTATTACATGGACTCTTACCGTTCTTAGTGGTACGCTTTCTTACGTTTATTGGCGAAATGAATGGAATGAGTTCAGGAATGGCTTGGACTTTGAGTATTATCGCAGGTATATGGGGAATGTATCCTAAAATAAAGCAATTATTTACTAACCCTCATTCATAAGTGAAATGCGTGCTCGTCAGGACAGAGTGTCCAATGAAAATAATTCCCATAGTAGTATAAGTTCTGATAGTTATAATGATAATAATTCTGTAGCTCCTGAATTTCGTAATAGGATGTGCTGCGGAAGTTGTTTCTGGAATAAAGAACGTAAGTCTTTTTATACATCTTGTGATCTTCATCCAGAAGTAGGTTCTGCAAGTGATTGTTGTTCAGATTGGCAACATGCTTAAAAAATGTCAGGTAATTTGAAAGGTAAATCACTAGGACTTGCTAACGTTTAACACCATTTCCACACTCAAATAATGCCAAAAACCAATAACCTGGTATTATTCCGCTCAATCATTCAAATTTATTTTGTATTCTCTTCGCTTAATCAAAATTTTGCACTAACTTTGTCGGCAGTAATAACTAACAACCTAAAAACAGAGGATTATGAAAAAGATAATGTTATTGTTATTGACGTGCTTATTTGCATTTCCGATCTTATCTGTTGCTCAAGGGCAAGAACATCTGAAATTTATGGGAATACCCTTGGATGGAACCATAACACAGTTCCAAGCTAAGCTGCAAGCGAAAGGTGTTAACTATGATACTCAAGGTAGTAAAGTGTTGAGTGTTGGAACCAGGGCATTTCGAGGTACATTCTCTGGGAAAAAAGCTTTTATTTATGTCTATTATAATGAGAAGACGAAAGTAGTTTATAGAGCAAAGGCTGTTGTTCATTCTACAGATGAAGATATTGCGGATAATAGTTATTATTATTTTGTAGGTATGCTAAAACAAAAATACGATACTGCAGATATTGAAACTGGAACAAAGGATAATCATGAAGCCCTAACCCTTTTAGTACCTAATGAGAATGAAAATACATATTATAAATATCTAGGAAGAATTGATGTTTATCGTACGAGAGATTATCCGAATTATGATATTCATATAGATTATTACGATACTCTTAACACAGTTAATAACGATAATAGGAACATGGATGACTTGTAATTCATCTTTTTTTAAGTATTTTCGTATGTTAGGGGAAGGTGAGTGATATACATAGTTAACAAATAAAATAGCTCAAAAATATATGAAGAGAATAATAGTTTTATCTTTGTTGATTTCTGTCTTTGTCACGTTCAATCAGGCAAAGACTACATATATACCGACTTATGACAACCGTCTTATATTGATAGAGAACGGAGAAGTGGATTCCTTGACTAATATGGCTCATTCTCTTGTTATGTCTTCTAAGGATGGGCTAATCACTTGCACATTAGCGCAACAGGTTGTTTCGCAAGACTTGGTGCGTGACATAAAAAGGGCAAAAAGTGCCGCAGGCTGGGCTATGGTTGCCGCAGCTTTTTCTTCCGCTTCAGAGGGTATGGCTCAAAGCCAGATGAACAGAGGATATAACAAAGGTTGGGCTATGCAGAACTATGTGAATGCAAGAGAAAACACAAATGCTTCACTTGCAGCATCGGCTGATGCCAGAACCCAAGCAGAAGACCTGAAAACACTTTTGCTTGATCTTGTTGTGAGAAACAATTCCAATAAGGAAATGCTCATAACCGATATGGATAGAGGTTTGATGTGGTTCATTCTACCAAATTGCGAAGTTCGTCTGCCATTATTGAAGGACGAAGAATGCCATTTTCGTATATCTTCGTGCAATCCAATGGATGAGAATGTAAAGTATATTAACGCCTTGGGCACAAGTACGTTGGAAAAATATACCATTAGTTTAGAAACAGATGTATCATGGTATGTTCCTATTAGCAAAAAAGCCTTGAGAGGGCTGCGATTTGAAACAGAGCAGCAGTATGGATATATCCGAATAGACAAAGAAACAATGGCAATGAGTGTTGTGTCCGAAGAAGAAATTAGAAACATCAAGGCGAATCAAGAGTGATAGAATAAACGTAGCTCATTTAGTGACTCGCCTTCTGTGATACGAGATTATAAAACTTTTGGCCAAAGATCAGAGGGACTCTGATGATCAAGTGATTCAGTATTCAGTAATTCAGTTTTCTCAGCACCACTTTCACTTTTTGACAGGTGACAGGGACTCTATGCAGCCTTACCATTATACAAATTCTCAACTGGGAAGATTAAATCCCAATCTTCTCCCCAAACAATATTGCCATCATCAATAACGAATGTACGGAACAAATTTGGATCAAGATATTTGTTGTACTGAGGATGGGGGTGATTGCGGATAAACTCACCAATATCAACAATGCTCTGATGACCATCGTTGAACATCAGTTTTACACAAAGATTGCCAGCATCTTCTGCCGAAACTATAAAAATATGTTCCATCATTACATTCTTTGTTTAATATGAGTGGTCTTTACAACTTTCTTCATTACAAAGAAATCTATCCATTTCTTGACGATGCGTTGCCAATATTTGTTTATGAACGCAATAGCAACTTTCTCGTCTTGGCTATCAAGAGGCAGAGCACCCTTTTTCTCGCGGCGCACTATATCTTTTAATACTCCATTCTCCAAAATCAAATCGAAGATACATTCTGTTCCACTATGCTTTACATGCACGTGTATCGGTTCATGTTCATTCGAGAAGAAGTAGAAAATGAATCCAAAATACTCAAATATCTTTGGCATAACTCTTCTTTTTGTGGCAAATATACAAAGAATTTCAAATATAACAAAAAAATAAGAATAATTTTTAATGAATAAACGATGTACGCAAAAGGGACACCCTTTTGTGTATGTTGATGCTAAGGACAAGGGGGTAACGATTTATTACCCCCTTGGAATTTTGACTGCTGATAGGGACGTGTCATATCAAAAAAAGTCAATGTGAAAGGGGCGTAATTTATAAAAAATCCTAATGGGTTTTGCTATTCAAAATAAAATGAGTACTTTTGCGTGATAACAATAAGGTGCGCGCTCATGATGTGCGAACTAAAGTTGGAAATAAAAAGGAAACTTACATGAATACAAAACTTAAATATATTTCATTATTTCTTCTCCTGATATGCTCCCTAACGGCTTATAGTCAGAAGATTACACTCGGATCGACCGTAACGAAAGACGGTGGACAATACAAAGGTGAATTAGTTGGAAATAAGCCCTATGGAAAGGGAACTGCAACCTATAAGAACGGTGATGTATATGAAGGGAATTATGTGAAAGGCAAACGTCAGGGATATGGCGTATATACTTTTTCCGATGGTGAGAAATATGAGGGTGAATGGTATCAGGACCAGCAGCACGGCAAAGGTACCTATTACTTTATGAACAACAATAAATACGTGGGGTTGTGGTATCGTGACTACCAGGAGGGGCATGGCATTATGTATTATTACAATGGGGATGTCTATGACGGAGAATGGTATCATGACAAGCGAAACGGTAAAGGAAAATACACCTATGCCGCTGGTGCCTATTATGACGGTGAATGGAAAGATGACCAGAAGAACGGACAGGGACATTTCGACTGGGGCGACGGATCGTCGTATGAGGGCAGTTGGCTGAATAACGAGCGTTCTGGAAAAGGATCGTATGTGTATGCCGACGGTGATGTGTATGTTGGCGAGTGGCTCCATGATGTACAGAACGGTCAGGGCATCTATAAGTTTGCCAATGGTGACATCTATGAAGGTACCTATGTGAATGGTGAACGAACAGGGCAGGGTATCTTCAAATACAAGAATGGTGACAAATATACTGGTTATTTCAACAACGGTATCAAGGAGGGACAAGGAACGATGACCTGGGCAAATGGCGACATTTATACAGGCAGTTGGAAAAATGATCAGCAGAACGGTCAGGGTAAGCTCACGAAAAAGTCGCAGGATCGCTTTGAAGGAACTTTCAAGGACGGTGCCGTAGAAGGACAAGTGATTATCCACTATGCTGACGGCAGCCGCTTCAAGGGTATTTATCGTAAGGGAATGCGTAATGGCCCAGCTATCGAAGAGACCAAAGACGGTATCCGATTCGAGGGTACTTATGTTGACGATATGCGTGAAGGTAAATTTGTGGAAAAAGACCGCAACGGCAAGATTACCGCACAGGGAACGTATCAGAACGGAAGACGAATTATTCAATAATATTTAAACTATTAACGCTATGATTGTTGACACATTAGATCAGTTTGAAAAGTACGTATCTGTAAACCCGCTGTTTGCTGATATCGTGAAGTTCTTGAAAGAGAATGACCTGAACACCCTTGAGGAGGGAAAGCATTTCATCAAAGACAAGGACTTGTTTGTAAACATTCAGGTTGCTGTAGGCAAAACCAAAGAGGCTGCCACCTTTGAAACACACAAGCGGATGCTCGACATCCAGATTCCACTCGACAACAACGAAACCTACGGTTACATGCCGTTAGCCGACCTTCCTGAGGCTACGTACAACGACGAGAAGGACGTGACAAAATATCCAGGTGTGGTAGCAGAGACGTTCGTCAACTGCAAACCTGGTGAGTTCGCGATATTCTTCCCTTGGGACGGACATCAGCCGTGTATCGGTGAGGGCAACATCCGAAAGGCTATCTTCAAAGTGAAAATGTAACTCCCTGCATAATCAATCTCAAATCAATATACTATGGTTGCAAAGAAAACGAGTGTCGCTAAGACAACAGCAAAGAAACCTGTAGCCAAAAAAACTGCAGTGAAGAGAACGAAAGTCCCACAGCATATAGGGCTTGTGAAAAACGACGGTTATCTGGAGCCTTATGAGGCTGCTATCCAAGGCCGTCATGACCATGCTGTCTGGAAAATCAACCAGTTGACCCAGAATGGCAAGAAGACGCTGACTGATTTTGCCAGCGGCTATGACTATTTCGGTTTACACAAGACTGCACGCGGATGGGTGTTCAGAGAGTGGGCACCTAACGCTACGGACATCTTTCTTGTGGGTGATTTCAACAATTGGATGGAAGATGATGCCTACCGCCTGAAACGGATCGAGGGAACAGGAAACTGGGAACTGAAACTACCAAACAAGGCGATGAAGCATGGTGACCTGTTCAAAATGCATGTCAAGTGGAATGGGGGAGAAGGTGAGCGCATCCCTGCATGGGCACAGCGTGTCGTACAGGATGATCAGACGAAAATCTTCTCTGCTCAGGTGTGGAACCCTGCTAAACCTTATGAGTGGAAAAAGAAGACCTTCAAAGCAAAGAAAGATCCGCTACTCATCTATGAATGCCACATTGGTATGGGACAGGATGCAGAGAAAGTAGGCACCTATACGGAGTTTCGTGACAACGTCTTGCCGCGTGTGATTAAAGACGGCTACAACTGCATTCAGATTATGGCCATTCAGGAACATCCCTATTACGGAAGTTTCGGCTATCACGTCAGCTCGTTCTTTGCTGCCTCAAGCCGCTTTGGTACACCAGAGGAACTGAAATCGCTCATCGATACGGCACACCAGAAAGGCATCGCCGTCATCATGGATATCGTGCACAGCCATGCTGTAAAGAACGAGGTGGAAGGCTTAGGCAACCTTGCTGGCGACCCCAACCAGTTCTTCTATCCAGGCGACCGTCACGAGCATCCGGCTTGGGATTCCCTGTGTTTCGACTATGGTAAGGACGACGTCATTCACTTCCTGCTCTCCAACTGTAAGTACTGGCTCAATGAGTTCCATTTTGACGGATTCCGTTTCGATGGTGTTACCTCGATGCTGTACTATAGTCACGGATTGGGTGAGGCTTTCTGCAACTATGGTGACTATTTCAATGGGCATCAGGACGACAATGCCATCTGTTATCTGACACTCGCCAACAAACTCATCCATGAGGTGAATCCCAACGCGATCACCATTGCTGAAGAGGTAAGTGGTATGCCAGGATTGGCAGCTAAGTTTGAAGACGGTGGCTACGGTTTCGACTACCGTATGGCGATGAACATTCCTGATTATTGGATCAAGACCATTAAAGAGCAGAGCGACGAGAACTGGAAGCCCAGCAGCATCTTCTGGGAGGTTAAGAACCGTCGTCCTGATGAGAAGACAATCTCATATTGCGAATCTCACGACCAGGCATTGGTGGGTGATAAAACCATCATATTCCGACTGATCGATGCCGATATGTACTGGCATTTTGCCAAGAAAGACATCAACGGTGTTGCAGAACGTGGTATTGCTTTGCATAAGATGATTCGACTGGTTACGGCTGCAGCCATCAATGGTGGTTACCTGAATTTCATGGGTAATGAGTTTGGTCATCCTGAATGGATTGACTTCCCACGTGAGGGTAATGGATGGAGTTATAAGTATGCCCGTCGCCAATGGAACCTCGTTGACAACAAAGATTTGTGCTATCATTGGCTGGGTGACTTCGACCGTGAGATGCTGAAAGTGATAAAGAGTCAGAAGAAGTTCAACGATACACCCGTTCAGGAAATCTGGCACAATGATGGCGACCAGGTACTGGCGTTCATGCGTGGCGACCTGCTATTTGTATTTAATTTCTCTCCCACACGTTCGTTTACCGATTACGGATTCCTCGTGCCAACGGGTTCTTATAATGTGGTATTGAATACAGATGCGAAGGAGTTTGGTGGATTTGGATTTGCTGATGACAGCATCACGCATTTCACCAACTATGATCCGCTATATGCCGACGACCACAAAGAGTGGTTGAAACTTTATATTCCTGCACGTAGTGCTGTAGTATTAAAGAAAAACTGATGATGAAAATAAATTCGAATAGCACCGCCGTTATCCAGACGGCGTGTGCTATTGTCTTTTGTCTTTTTACCTTTTGTTATACATATTACTATCAGGCGGATGTGCTGATGGTCGATCAACATGTGCTCTCAGGTGGCCAAACGAAGTATTACCCGCTAACGGGAGCCATACTCATTACGGTTGTCCTGCAGTTGCTGCAAATGTTGGTCAGGGCTTTCTTCCGTTTGTATAAGAGTGGACATGCGTTGACCTATCTGCCATCATTGCTTGTGTTGGCTGTTATCACTAGTGGCGATAAGGATATCGACAAACAATTCTCTTTTGGTCCTTGGTGTTGGATTGTACCTATCCTGTTGGTGGCATTTGTTTTTGCAGCCTTCGTTTTGCGCCAGATACAGGAAGTAGAGATGCCTATCAAAGGGCCATTATTGTTTTCACGTTGTATGTGGGTCAACATGCTTACGTTGCTGGTGATGTTTTTCTTTGTGGGCATTGCAGGCAATAGTGACAAAGTGTTTCATGAACGTATGAAAATGGAAAGACTGCTGCTTGAAAACAAACCAAATGAAGCTTTGGAGGTAGGTCGGAAATCATACGATACAGACTCTTGTCTGACGCTCTTACGTGTTCATGCTTTGGCAAAAACACACCAGTTGGGTGACCGATTGTTTGAATATCCCATTGTGGGAGGTGCTGCTGCGATGATACCTAATGGAAACAGCGTCCGCACGTTGATGTATCCTTCCAAAGCTATTCTTGTGCAGAAGAAGAAATCATCCGTTGACTATCAGCTTTGCGGATATTTACTGAATAAAGATTTGAAGTCTTTCGTTACACTTTTGGCGAAATCATACCCCTTCGACAAGCCCCTGCCCAAGCATTATAAAGAAGCCCTATACTTATATGGTGCTATTACTCCAAATGCACTATATAAGCTGCACGATAATGTGATAGCAACTGACTATGCTGACTTCAAAAAAATACAGCGTGAAATATCCGACAAAGAAGCGCGTCAAGCTACTTTACGCGATGTCTATGGGAAAACGTATTGGTATTATTTTTTTGAGGAGTAAGGAGGGGAGGAGTAAGGAGTAAGGAAGGCCCCCTCTAAATCTCCCCCTGAAGGGGGAGACTAATGAGAAGGAGTTATTTTCCTAGTTTTCCTGGGAATGATATTTGATGATAGCCAACCAGTTTATCAGTCCTGCCACCTTGTTCGCGATAATACACCAATGCCTGATAGTTGTTTCTTGTTTGGTAGAAACTCCCTTCCGTAGGCATCAGATGCGTGTTACCTTCTTTGTCGAGTATCAGGAATTGGTATGAGTAGTATCCCTGCTTCATCAGAACCATTCCTTCGTACATTTTCTTTTCCTCATTGTAAATCATCTGATGTTCAGGTGCAAAACGGTCGTAGGTCCAATCTCCATTTAGGAAAACACTTCCGTTGGAAACACGTTCAGGACATTTCATCCGAAAATGTACCCACATGTATTCGCTTTGGAAGTCGTTGTTGTAGTTGTCGCTGTTACGGATATAGAAAGCACCATTAGCGCTCTCGTCGTAGATATAATTCGTACGTGGGAACACAACCTCAGGATAAGCATGATAGTTCTCACCGTCCCAGCTGATGCGTTCAACACCCATCGAAGCATGATCGGTACTCAGAATCTCAAACTTATGGTAGATGTTTCCGGCATCGAATATCAGCGCTTTGTTGTGTTCCCATCGCAGACCATCAGGCATGATATACTGTGGCGTCACATTCCAACGTGCATTGTCCCATCTTCCATTCTGTAGGACAACCGTCTTGATTTGTGCCTCTTGGTTCACAACCGTATGGCCGCTGTAGTTTACTTCCATCGATATCTGCTGATGCGACATATTCGTATCCACATCCGTATTCGTTGTTGCACGCAAAACGATACCCATCTGCGTATCAACCACCATGAAACAGACGGTCAGAATCGGACGCGTATCATCGTTGTCGTCAAAAACAGTAAGCTGATAGTTGCCACTCATCTTTAAACGGCAATTCTCATTTGGTATCCGCAGGTGATAGTGGCTGTATAGCACATTCGTCAAGAGCGATTCCTGCACATCATCGATGGTGTTCCCACTCGCAAAACCAGCTATGAAATCGCTCTCGAAAATTTCTTCGGAAACCTTCCAGTCGGCTTCACAATGCTCCACCTTATATATATAACGATGATATTCATGCGTGAGGTCGTCGAAGTCGATGTCAATAAATCCATCGCCCAATTTCATCACGGGCATCGACATCCAATCCTCATTGGCTACAACTTGAAGTGAACGTATTTGGTCATTGTATATGACATGACGTTGTGCGTGCATCACTACACACACAAACGCCAAGGCCAATATACAAATATATCGTGTTCTCATCACTTCCTACCTTGTTTTACTTTGTCAACATAGGCATCAATAACCGCAACAGCTGTGATGTTGACGATGTCGCGAACATCAGCACCGAAGTCAACGAAGTGGATGGCTTTGTTCAGTCCCATCTGAATCGGACCGATGATTTCCACATCCGTATTGAGTGACTGCAGCATCTTGTAGCTTGAGCGTGCCGATGTGAGGTTGGGGTAGATGAGCGTGTTCACATCAAGACCTTTCAGACGAGAGAAGGGGTACATATCGTCGCGTAGTTCCTTATCGAGCGCAAAACTTATCTGCATTTCTCCGTCAACAATCAAGTTAGGACATTCAGCCTGTACACGTGCAACTGCATCCTTCACCTTGAGTGCACCTGGTGTGATACTACTGCCGAAATTGGAGTGCGAGATCAATGCGACAACAGGCTTCTCGTTGAAGAATTCCACTGAGCAGGCACTCAGTTTAGCGATATCCACCAGCGTATCAGTATCTGGATCCTCATTGACAAGCGTATCAGCGATATACAAGGTTCCTCGTGGTGAGTTGATGATATGCATCGTTCCGAAGTGGTTGTATTCAGGACGGATTCCGACGACCTCATTGACAACCTTGATGGTGTTGCTATAACGGGTATAGAGACCTGTGATAAATGCATCGGCATCTCCCGTCTCTACCATCATCATACCAAAATAGTTACGTTCATACATCTTGTCGTATGCCTCCTGGAAGGTGTATCCCTCGCGACCGCGCTTCTCAGCCAGATGCTTTGCATAGGTAGCACGGCGTCCCTGCTCCTGGTCGGCACGCATGTCGATGATTTCCACATCCGTAAGGTCTAATTTCAAACGGTTCGCCATACGTCTCAAACGATCTGGGTTTCCCAACAAGATAGGATGACAGATACCTTCCGTCTTAGCTTTTACGGCAGCTTTCATCATGGTTTGGTTTTCACCCTCGGCGAAGACAACCCTTTGCGGATGGGCGGCAGCAGTAGCATGAAGATTGCGTGTCAGCTTTGATTCCTGTCCCAGCATCTGCTTGAGGTTTTGTTTGTAGGCATCCCAATCGTCGATTTGTTTGCGTGCTACGCCGCTATCCATCGCAGCCTTCGCAACAGCAGCACTCACTTCTGTGATGAGTCGTGGATCGATTGGTTTGGGAATGAAGTAGCTCGGACCAAACGACAGGTCGCTGACGCGATAAACCTGATTGACAACATCAGGAACAGTCCTCTTTGCTAAATCAGCTATTGCCAGTACAGCAGCCATCTTCATCTCTTCGTTGATGGCACGGGCATGAACATCGAGTGCGCCTCGGAAGATATAGGGGAATCCGATGACGTTGTTGATCTGGTTCGGATAGTCGCTGCGACCTGTTGCAATCAGTACGTCAGGACGAGCATCCATCGCATCCTCGTAAGAAATTTCTGGTACAGGATTGGCCAATGCAAACACAATCGGATTATCGGCCATCGAGCGAACCATATCTTTTGTCAATATGTTGCCTTTCGACAGACCTACGAATACATCAGCTCCTTTGATGGCTTCTTCCAACGTATGCACATCACGCCGGTCTGTAGCAAAAAGTTTCTTCTGTTCTGTCAGGTTCTTACGGTCAGACGTAATGACGCCTTTGGAATCCAGCATCACGATATTTTCCGTACGGGCGCCTAAAGCCACATACAACTTGGTACATGAAATGGCTGCAGCACCAGCTCCGTTGACGACAATTTTCACTTGCTTGATATCCTTGCCTGCTACCTCTAATGCATTCTTCAAACCAGCAGCAGAGATGATGGCGGTACCATGTTGGTCGTCGTGCATCACGGGAATATCCAATGTTCTCTTCAAGCGTTCCTCTATGGCAAAGCATTCTGGCGCTTTGATATCTTCCAGGTTGATACCACCAAACGTGGGAGCAATCTTTTCAACAGCCTCACAGAACTTATCAGGGTCTTTCTCATCGATTTCAATATCGAACACGTCAATACCGCCATAGATTTTGAAGAGCAATCCCTTACCTTCCATCACAGGTTTGCCACTCATAGCCCCAATGTCGCCAAGACCCAGTACCGCAGTTCCGTTGGAGATAACAGCCACCAGATTTCCTTTGTCTGTATATTTATACACATCATCAGGTGTTTGCTGAATTTCCAGACAGGGATAAGCCACACCAGGAGAGTAGGCGAGCGACAAGTCTGTTTGTGTACGATACGGTTTAGTGGGTTTAACCTCAATCTTGCCAGGCCGATGACCGCTGTGATATTCTAATGCAGCCTCTTTTGTAATCTTTACCATAGTTGTTTAGTGTTATTATGATTTAAATGTTTTTATTTCAATGGGGTTATAATCGTTCTACGTTCTTTACACCTTTCACCGTGCGCAGTTTTTTGATCAATGTGTTCATCTTGCTGATATCTTCCAGCATAACTACCAGATTGCCGCTAAACAATCCGTCATGACTGTCGATGTTGATGGAACGCATCACAATTTTCTCTTCCTTTGAGATGATATTGGTGATGTTGCTCACAATGCCGATATCATCATTGCCGATAACTCGCAAGGTAATGGCATATTGGCTGGTTCCTTTTCCGCTCCAACGAGCTTTCACGACACGATAGCCGAAACGGGTACGCAGGTCGTGGGCATTCGGACAGTCAATGCGGTGAATCTTAATGCCGCCACCACTGGTGACAAATCCGAAGACGGGATCGCCATAGATAGGGTGACAACACTTCGCCAGTTTGAAGTCGATGCCTTTCAGATTTTGGTCGATCACCAGCACATCATCGTTGCGACTGAGTATAGCATCAGGGTTTTCATATTCAAACTCCTGAGCACTCTGGGCAGGCCTTGCCGCATTCTGGTTCTGTTCGTGGTCGCGTACCTCTATATATTTCTCGATAACCTCGTTGACATCCAGCTTCTCATCGGCAATCTGCTTGTAGAATTCGCTGACGACCTTGAAGCCCAGCTTCTTCATCACGTGAGACATCGTCGATTCGTCGAGTTCAATCTTTTTGTTCTTGAAACGGCGTTCCAGCATCTCCTTGGCATAGAGGCCGTCCTTCACCTGTGTTTCTTTCAGCGCCAATCGGATTTTCGATTTGGCACGCGAACTCATCACATAACCCAGCCATTCGCGCTTGGGCTTCTGATTGTTCGAGGTCAGCACCTCAACCGTATCTCCATTCTGCAACTGTTGACGGAAAGTGACGTTGCGTCCGTTGATTTTTCCACCCACGCAGGTGTTACCAATCTTGGAATGGATATGGTAGGCGAAATCGAGGATGGTTGACCCTTTGGGGAATTTCAATAAGTCGCCCTTGGGTGTGAACACATAGACCTCGTCCTCATACAGATCCATCTTGAACTGGTCCATCATCTGCAGGTCGTCGCCAGCCTCCAAAGCCGTACGGATATTCGCTAACCACTCATCCATATTGCCTTCCGACTTGATGCCTTTATAGCGCCAATGAGCAGCCAGTCCGTGTTCGGCAATCTCGTCCATCCGTTCCGTTCTGATTTGCACCTCCACCCATTTGTTCTGGGGACCTAACACCGTAATGTGCAAACTCTCGTAGCCGTTCGTCTTTGGTACCGATATCCAGTCACGCAGACGCTTGGGATTGGGCAGATACATATCTGTGACGATGGAATAGACCTGCCAGCATTGCATCTTCTCCTTTTTCTTCAGTGCATCTTCCTCAGCTTTGGTCATGTGACTGTAGTCGGGCGATTCGATGATGATGCGAATGGCAAACAAGTCATAGATGCCTTCGAATCCGCATTGCTGCTTTTTCATCTTCTGCCAAATGGAATGAATAGACTTCGTGCGTCCTTTCATGTGGAAATGCAATCCCGCTTCTTCCAGTCGCTTCTTGACAGGCATAATGAAGCTTTCGATATAAGCATCGCGTGAACGTTTGGTTTCATTGAGCTTGTCCTTGATATTATAATAAGCATCATGCTCCAGATACTTCAATGACAAGTCTTCCAACTCGCTCTTCAACTTGTATAATCCCAACTTGTGGGCGAGGGGAGCATAGAGATAGGAAGCTTCCTCGCTGACCTCACGTTTCGCCTGTTCATCTTTTGAATCGCGAATCTGGCGCATCAGATTCACACGGTCGGCAATCATAATCAGGATGACGCGCATGTCTTCTGCAAACGACAGTAACAGGTTACGAAAGTTCTCGCTCTCAACCGTCGGACTCTTCTTGTAGAGTTCCTGAACGCGCACCAAACCTTTGATGATGGTGGCGACACCATTGCCGAATGCCTGGTTTACATCCTCGACGGTCTTTTGGTTGTTGAGCACACTGTTATAGAGCAGGATCGCAATGACGCTATCGCGTTTCAATCCTATTTCCTCTACAGCAATCAGGGCTGTCTGCAGCGAACATAAAATGGGGTTCAGACCGAACACATTGCGATGCACCTGATGGTTGACAATGATGTCAAGAAGATGGCGTCTGATACGCTCTTCATCATCAGGCAGAAAACTGTCGCCAACCTTTTTCCTCAAAAGGTCCAGAATGGCAATCGATTCTAATCGTTCGGCCTCTGTATATGTAAATTTATTCGCTGTCATTCTGCAAAGATACATATTTTTTTGAGAATGCAACAAGAACAATAAAAATATTTTGTTTGCGATATTTCACTTAAAAATTTGGAACGGTATGTTTTTTTTCATATCTTTGTACTCAAATTTCTAAAAACTTCAATATTATGCTGACACAACAAGATCTTAAACAGATTGCCGCAAAGGGAATCTCAGAAGAAAAATTAAACAAACAACTTGATGATTTCAAGACAGGTTTTCCGTTCCTTAAGCTCGAAGCAGCAGCCTCTATCGGACACGGCATCTTGGCTCCTGACGATGATGAGCGCGACAAATATATCGATGCTTGGAAGGCTTACAAGGCTGAAGGCAAGGACATCGTGAAGTTCGTGCCGGCAAGTGGTGCCGCCAGTCGTATGTTCAAGGACATGTTTGCTTTCCTTGATGCTGACTATGATGTGCCGACAACAGACTTCGAGAAGCATTTCTTCGACAACATCAAGAAGTTTGCTTTCCGCGAAGCATTGTGCGACAAGTGCAAAGCCAACAACGGCAAGAAAATCATGGAACTCATCGCCGACGGCAACTACAAAGCTGTTGTTGCTAATATGCTGAAAGCAGAAGGACTCAACTACGGACAGCTGCCGAAAGGACTGCTCCTGTTCCATAACTATGAGGATAGTCCTCGCACGCCGATGGAAGAACATCTGGTGGAAGGTGCGCTCTATGCTGCCAGCAACGGCGAGGCCAACGTTCACTTTACCGTTTCTCACGAGCACATGGAACTGTTTAAGCAGAAGGTAGCTGAAAAGGCCGACATCTATGCCAAGAAGTTCGGTATCAAGTACAACATTACTTTCTCTGAGCAGAAGCCCAGTACAGACACCGTTGCTGCCAATGCCGACAACACGCCATTCCGCAACGACGACGGTTCCTTGCTGTTCCGTCCTGGTGGACATGGTGCCCTCATCGAGAACCTGAATGAAATCAATGCCGATGTCATCTTTATCAAGAACATCGACAATGTGGTACCCGATCGTCTGAAAGACGACACCGTCACCTACAAACAGCTGATTGCAGGTGTGCTCGTCACCATGCAGCAGAAAGCATTCAACTATCTGCGCCTGCTTGATACGGGTTCTTATACTCACGACGACCTGGAGGAAATCATCCGCTTCGTACAGCGCGACCTCTGCTGCCGTAAGGCAGATATCAAGGAACTGGAGGATGCTGACCTCGTTATCTATCTCCGCAAGAAACTCAATCGGCCGATGCGTGTCTGTGGTGTTGTGAAGAATGTGGGAGAACCAGGTGGCGGTCCGTTCCTGACATACAACCAGGATGGTACGGTTAGCCTGCAGATTCTGGAATCCAGTCAGATTGATAAAAGCAACGCTGAATACCAGAAGATGTTTACCGAAGGTACACACTTCAACCCAGTTGACCTCGTTTGTGCCGTAAAGGACTATCAGGGAAAACCATTCAACCTGCCTGATTTCGTTGACAAGACAACAGGCTTCATCAGCTCCAAGTCGAAGAATGGAAAGGAACTGAAGGCGCTTGAGTTGCCAGGTCTGTGGAATGGAGCGATGAGCGACTGGAGCACCATCTTCGTTGAGGTGCCGCTCTCTACGTTCAATCCTGTGAAAACCGTCAACGACCTGTTGCGCGAACAACATCAGTAAATATTTTCATTATATATATATAATAAGGTAAACAATAACAGGTATGAAGAATTTAAAATTAGTGACTTTGGGACTCTGCGCCCTGCTGATTTTCTCCAATTGTAGTTCTATTCAGAACTGGAGCAATCAGACCAAAGGAACGGCCATCGGTGGTACTGGTGGTGCTGTCGTAGGTGGTATCCTGGGTAATATCATCGGCAAGAACACCGGCTCAACGGTTATCGGTGCCGCCATTGGTGCAGTGCTTGGTGCCGGCACAGGTGCGATAATTGGTAACCACATGGATAAGGTGGCTGCTCAGACAGCTGCTCAGGTGCCGAATGCGCAGGTGGAAACGGTGAAAGATGCCAACGGCCTGTCATGTGTGAAGGTTACCTTCGACAGCGGCCTGTTGTTCAAGACCAACAAGTACGACCTGAATGCAAGTGCACAGAACGACTTGGCTAAGTTTGCTAACGTGCTGAAGCAGAACAGCGACTGCTCTGTTGATATCCAGGGCTATACCGACAGCACAGGTACTGATGCCATCAACAATCCGTTGAGCGTAAACCGTGCTCAGAGCGTAGCTCAATATCTTGTTAATCAGGGAGTTCCAACCGCTCAGTTCAAGAATGTCAGCGGCTTTGGTTCCAGCAATCCCGTTGCTGACAACAGCACAGAGGCTGGCCGTCAGAAGAACCGCCGTGTAGAGGTTTACCTCTATGCAAGTCAGGAGATGATTGACAAAGCTAACGCAGGTACGCTTTAAAGCCCCCACCAAACCTACCCCTCAAGGGGGAGGCTATAAAAAAGAATGAATAGAGCCTTGAAAATCATCAGATGGACGGTGACAATCTTCTTTGTCTCTACCATCTTAGCAGTAGTGGCATACAGGTTTATTCCCGTGTATGCCACTCCGCTTATGTTCATACGATGCATCGAGCAAGTGGCTGACGGAAAGAGCATCACGTGGCATCACCATTGGGTTCCGTTGGAGAAAATGTCGCCTTCGATGCCTGTTGCGGTGATGGCCAGCGAAGACCAGCGGTTTCTGACTCATCACGGTTTTGACTTCGATGCCATACAGAAAGCTGCTGAATCCAACAAAGACGGCAAGAAGATTCGTGGCGGCTCAACCATCTCTCAGCAAACGGCCAAGAACGTGTTCCTGTGGCCAGGACGTTCGTGGATAAGGAAAGGATTTGAGACCTATTTCACTTTCCTCATCGAACTGCTGTGGAGCAAACAGCGCATCATGGAAGTCTATCTGAACTCCATTGAGATGGGCGACGGCATCTATGGCGTCGATGCGGTGGCAGAATACCATTTCAATACGGATGCGGCAGGACTGTCGCGTGCCGACTGTGCGCTGATAGCGGCCACCTTGCCCAATCCTCGCAAGTTCTCATCAAAGGAACCGAGTGCCTATATGCTCAAGCGGCAGCGCCAGATACAAGTGCAAATGAAGTATATGCCGCTCTTCCCGCGTGAAGGCGAAGATTACGACCCAAAAACTGCCGCAAAGGGCTATTACCGAAAGTAAGGTTCCCATCCATTCCCATCCATTCCCATCCATTCCCATCCATTCCCATCATTCCCATTGTCCCCATGACCGAAAAAGAACTCCTCCAACAACTCAACGAAGGCCAGCAACGGGCTGTAGCATACAACGACGGTGCCTCGCTGGTGATAGCCGGCGCAGGGTCGGGAAAGACCCGCGTGCTGACCTATAAGATAGCATACCTGTTGACACAAGGGATGCGACCTTGGGAAATCCTTGCGCTGACGTTTACCAACAAAGCGGCTCGCGAAATGAAGGAGCGTATCGGCAAACTGGTTGGAACAGATTTGGCGCGACAGTTGCACATGGGAACATTCCACTCTGTATTCTCGCGCATCCTGAGAGTGGAAGCCGCCAATCTCGGTTATAACAACAACTTTACCATTTACGACGAAACAGACTCACGTTCGCTGTTGAAGAGCATCATCAAAACGATGAATCTTGACGACAAGGCCTACAAGCCGTCAACGGTTCACAACCGCATCTCGATGGCAAAGAACCACCTCATTACTGCCGATGCTTATGCACAGGACCGCAGTTTTCTGATGCGCGATCAGGAAGCACGCATCCCTGCCGTCTCTCAGATTTATCTGGCTTATCAGGCTCGGTTGCAACAAGCGAACGCGATGGATTTCGACGACCTGTTGCTGAACACCTATCTCCTTTTCCGTCAGCACGAGGATATCCGCTTGAAATATGCGCAGCGGTTCCATTATGTGCTCGTCGATGAGTATCAAGACACAAACTATGCCCAGCAAGCCATTGTGCTCCAACTGACAAAGGAACACCAACATGTATGTGTCGTTGGCGACGATGCACAGAGTATCTATGCGTTTCGCGGTGCCAATATCGACAACATCCTTGATTTCCAGCAGCAGTTCAACGACACAAAGCTCTTCAAACTGGAGCAGAACTATCGTTCCACCCAACGCATCGTCAAAGCAGCAAACAGCTTGATTCGACACAATCAACGACAGATAGAGAAGGATGTGTTCAGCGAGAACGACGAGGGCGAGAAACTTATCTACAAGCCTGCTTACAGCGACCGCGAAGAGGCGATGATTGTCTGCAACGACATCAAGCGCATCCGTCGGCAAGACCACTGCGAATACAGCGACTTCGCCATCCTCTACCGCACGAATGCACAGAGCCGCACCTTCGAAGAAGAGATGCGCAAACAGGCCATTCCTTATCGCATCTATGGCGGATTGTCGTTCTATCAGCGCAAAGAAATCAAAGACATCATCGCCTATTTCCGCTTAATTGCAAACCCAAACGACGAGGAAGCGTTCCGACGTATTCTGAATTATCCGGCACGCGGCATCGGCAACACCACGCTGCAGAAAATCATGGATTGCGCGGCGAAGACTGGCGTCAGCCTTTGGACCGTTATCTGCAATCCCGCAGCCTATGGATTGACTGTCAACAAAGGCACGATGGCGAAGATTGATGCGTTCAGAATGCTCATCAGCTCGTTTATCATGCAGATGACCACCACCGATGCCTTCGAACTGGGACAGGCGATTATCAAGGAGAGTGGTGTCAGCGCCGATATCTATTCATCGACAGAACCCGATGCCGTTTCGCGGCAGGAAAACCTACAGGAGTTCTTGAGCGGCATGCAAGACTTTGTGGAGAGCCGCCGCGAAGAGGGTAGGGAACAGGAGGTCTATCTGACAGACTTCCTGCAGGAAGTGGCCTTGCTCACCGACTTAGACAGCGACGACCAGGAAGCCAGTCGTGTGACGCTCATGACCATCCATTCTGCCAAAGGATTGGAGTTTCCAACGGTATTCATCGTGGGATTAGAGGAGAATTTGTTCCCCAGTCCGCTGTCTGTCAACTCCTTACGTGAACTGGAGGAAGAGCGACGGCTATTCTATGTAGCTATCACGCGAGCTGAGAAACATTGCATCCTGACCAATGCCAAGAGCCGTTTCCGTTATGGAAAGATGGAATTTGGAACCCCCAGCCGTTTCCTGAAAGACATCGACCCGTCGCTGATGCTTATCGAAGATGGTGGCGCAGGAGCATCGTCGTCACAGAAATCATTTACATCCAACCGCATGTGGAACGATGACTGGCGAAGCAGTTCTCAGCGTATGCAAAACTCGCGTCCTGTGGCAACCCAGTTCCGTGCCGATCCCAAACCGAAGATAACAGCTCCCCGTCGTCCAGAACCTGCCGTTGACCCATTCAGCGAACGTTTCAAACAGCGCTTGGCACAAAGTGGCGGCAATCTTCGCCGCATCAACGACGTGATGACGAAAGGGCGCACGCAACCCATCTCTTCTTCTGAGAGCTTAGAAGGGAAAAAAGCCTCCCCATTAAGGGGGAGGTTGGAGGGGGCTTTATCCGTCGGCTCCGTTATCGAACATCAGCGCTTCGGTATCGGTACTGTTCTTCGCATCGAAGGAACGGGCGAGAACACCAAAGCCACCGTTGAGTTCCGCAATGCAGGCATCAAACAACTGCTGTTGAAATTCGCAAAATACAAAGTGCTGTAATCATCTTTCTTGTAAAATTTTGAATAATAGACTGACAGACTGACAGGAATGCTGTGTATCAGCAAGTTACAGTCTTTTAAGACTGACAGAGACTGACAGGAGACTGACAGGAATTTTCTTTACAAACAATCTCTTTGTATTCACGTAAAACGTTGCTAATAAGGCGTTTGTGCCTTTTCTTGCCGTTATCCTCATATTTCCAAGCTCAAAACTTTCTCAAAACAATTGCTTTTTGCCAAAATGAAATTCTCTAGAGAATTTTGTGTAAGAGGATAGCTATCGCAACAAATTCTCTAGAGAATTTTGTGTAAAAGCTCCCCATTAAGCATTAAGCATCAAGCATTAGGCATTATTTCCTGTCAGTCTCTGTCACTCTTTTTATTCTAAATCTTCGATACTTTCTTGGATAATACAAGGAAAAGATTTATATTTGCAGTCGAAAAAACAACCTAAAACAAGATGAGCAATGACATACTTGAACCAGTTTCACAAAGAATCAGTGGAGAGGAAACTCCACAAAATAGAAGAATCCGCCAAGTTGCCGATGAACTCTATAGATGCTGCGAACTATATGAAGCGCAACTTCGAAATGGCGAAAAAGATGTAAACCATCTTGATGTTGAGCAAAGAGCAGCAGAGCAATATGCCAAAGAAAACGGTTTTTGGATTCCGATAGACAAGATGTTTGACTTGGGCACACCTGGCCCAAGCGGAAATGAGAATGACACTTATGTCAAAGAAGACATGATATATAAGGTGAACAACTTGCTGAATAGCGGAAGTATCCTTCGCCTTTTCGACAAGATGCTTTGGCACAATGATTTATTCTATGACACAGCTTATTCCTTCTATGCGTTTACTGGCTTTGACGGTAGAACTGTGATGCCTGTCCTTCAACAAAGACTGGTGAAAGATGCCCAGCCTGCAACTCCCATTGAGATTGAAACATATATGGCAGCACTTGGCTTCACAAAGAAGAACAATGAGGGCCGTTTTTCCAATGGTACGTATGAAGTTTGGGACCTAGTACCCAGGAACGTGCTGAAAGATAAAGATGGCGACATATATGTTGTGGATGCAGAGATTAAAAAAGGAACTCCGCTTTAATGGCCTTGCTTGCCGGCTCAAAAATAAATTTTCTTTGTATTTTCTTCGCTTCATCGAAATTTTGCATTACCTTTGACATTCGTCGAAGGTAGGCTGCATCTCAAAAATCCCTGCATTATAGCCGTCCCTTAACAAGGGACTCTAAATGTATTGTTCTCATTTAATCGTACCTCTGAGACTGCCGTCTCGAAGGTAGGCTGCACCTCTGATAAACCCTGCATTATAGCCGTCCCTTATCAAGGGACTCTAAATGTATTTTGCTCGGTTTAGATAAATTTCTCACGCTCAAAAATAAAAATTTCTTTGTATTTTCTTCGCTTAATCGAAATTTTGCACTACCTTTGTAGCCGTGTTTCTGTCTTTATGACGGAATACATCTTTTTATTTTAGCTCAATTCCCTGACGAACTACCACCTCGAACACGGAATTTTAAGAGCAAATTTATACACCATTGGAGTATGCGCAATTGTGCGTGGACTTCAACATACGGTGTATAAGGTTGTGGTAGACCTGTCAGGGAGTATGAGGGTCTGCGCATATTTTTTTGTGTCTCCACGCATCAGGTTTGTACAGGCTTCTAAGTTGAGAAAACTCATTCAATTATTAACTTATAAACTTTACAAACATGAAAAAACTTACATTTTGGAAATCATTATTCCTACTATTCGCCCTGATAGTGGGAAGTACGAATGCGTGGGCACAAGCCCCAGTTAACACAGTATTATGGGCAGAAGATTTTAGTGGTTATTCAAATAAAACCGTACCATCTGGAGAGATTTCAAATTCGCATACCGGAACAACTGTTTATGATAGCGGTAATGTTACATACGCGTGTGCAGATGGTGGTACTACGACACAAGTGTATGTAGATACTAATGGTCCGCATACTGATGCAAACAATGCCAATTTGCTGATCTCGAAAGGAAATGGAACTTTTACAGTTTCTGGAATTCCTACAGGTAGTGCTACGGAATTAACATTGTCTTATGAAAAAAGTGGCAAAGGAACCTTATCAGTCAGTACTTCAACAGCTGGAGTCACGATATCAGGTTCAACTATAACTACAAATGGTGCTTCGACAATTGCTCTCACTTTTAAAAATACGAATAACTCGAATAATCTACGTATTGACGACATATCTCTTATAGTTAAGACAGCAGGTTCTTCTACGTCAAAGACGGCTACCACAACAACCATTTCTGCTACAGGTATAGCAAACACTGACCTTAAGAATGGAACCGCAGCAGGTTCATTGTCTGCAAGTGTTACGGTAACAGAAGGTGGTGCTACTGTTAGTGGTGCGATTGTAAAATGGAGTTCTGACGATGAGGATGTCGCAAAAGTAAATGAAACCTCAGGCGTCGTTACATTGGTT
Source organism: uncultured Prevotellaceae bacterium (assembly GCA_902803475.1). GTDB lineage: Bacteria > Bacteroidota > Bacteroidia > Bacteroidales > Bacteroidaceae > Prevotella. The sequence continues at coordinate 3,859 of CADCPZ010000031.1, read as the reverse complement.
GGTGTTGGTTCAGCTATCATCACAGCATCATATGATGGTGATGATACTTATGCAGAGTCATCTGATACTTATGAATTGACCGTAACCGACACTCGTACTGCTACCATTACAACAATTGACGATGCAGGCATTACCAATACAGACCTGAAGAATGGTACTGCAGCAGGTACGCTTACAGCAGGCGTAACAGCTGGTGGCGATCCTGTTCTTGGTGCTACGGTAACTTGGGAGTCAAGTGATCCTACTGTGGCTACGATTACTGATGGGGGTGTTGTCACTTTGGTAAAAGTAGGAACGACAACCATTACTGCCTCTTACGCAGGTGGTGGCTCCTATGCAGCATCTTCTGGCACATATGTTTTAAACGTTGTTAATACAGAGCAGCAAAATCCTGTAACTATTCAAATGACCAATAGTCTGTTCGGACAAGAAGTTTATACTAGTAGTACAAAATCAAAAGAGGAACTGACATTCATTGGCTATCAGGATAATGTAAAGGTTACATATTATGTTCCCGATAATAGTAATTATTATTTCAATACTAGCAATACAAGACCTTATAACACTTGTACCTTAACATATGGTGCGCCAGCAGGGTATGTAATTACAGAGATAGATTTCACATCTGATGGAAGCAACTGGAAAACTGCGACTCCATCGGTTGGAGAGATGACAGCCACTAAGAAATGGGAAGGATTTGATAAAGAAGTAACGTTCTCTTGGGAAGAATCAGGAACACGTGTTAAGACTGTTGTAGTTACTCTTGCTGAAGTTGTCACCCTGACTCCTGCTAAGACCTATACCACGCTGACAAGTGCTTATCCTCTCGACTTTACAAATGTTAGCGGTTTGAAGGCATTTATTGCCAAAGATGGGGTTTCTGAAGGTTCAGTAAAGATGGCACAGGTGAACAAGGTGCCTGCTAACACAGGTTTGGTACTGAAGGCTACTACTCCAAATTCAGCAGTGAACGTTCCTGTATTCGATGGAACAGGTGCTGACGATGTTTCTGGCAATCTGATGAAAGGTTCTGCTACTGAAACAACGGCTATCGAAAAGGATGGTGGCTATATCCTTAGCAACGGCGTCTTCCAGCCTGCATCTGCAGGTACACTTGCTGCAGGTAAGGCTTATTTGCAATTCGCTGTTACGAGTGCTCGTTCTTTGGAGATGAGCTTCGATGACGCTACCACAGCTATCAACGGTATCGAGGAGGTTGCTTCTGTAAACGTAAAGACTCGCAAGGTGGTTAAGAATGGTCGCCTCGTAATCGAGACTGCTAACGGAGAGTTTACAATCGATGGTGCAAGAATGAAATAATTAAAAGAAAGGAACTGAATTATGATTAATACATATATTAAACCGGAAACAAAGACCATTAAGGTTGAATTGCAACAGATGATTGCAGAATCTTTACCTACAGGAGATACATATACCGATCCTGCTAGTTCGGATGCAAAAGGCTTCGACTTCTTCAAGGAAGAGGAAGAAGTTCCTGGAACCGAAGAATAAATACCTACGGAGGAAGGGGAGCAAAATCCCTTTCCTCTCTTCCATATTGATAACTAAAACATCATTAATCTAACAAACAACTAATATGAAAAAAACATTATTACTCAAAACAATGTTCCTGCTATTCGCCATGATAGCGGGTAGTTCGAGTGCGTGGGCGGATTATGAGGAGGTTTATAATCTAAACTGTCCCAAAAATAGTAAAAATTCTGCTTATGCAAATTATTTCGATATAACAGTTAATGGAATTAACTGGAATGCGCCTGGAAACCAAAATATTGATGGTTGCTGGCGAATAGGTGGAAAATCACTATCCAATGTTGACCGTGTAATAACGGGGGAAAGTGCTATTAATGAACAGATTACTAAGATTTCTTTTAACCACAAAGGTAAAAGCCGAAATGACGTAACTGTTGCTTCTGTGACTCTTACAGTAGCGTCTGATGCAGATTTCAACACGCTTGTCGATGAAATCGTTGTGGAAAATCCAGACATTACAAAAAATACTGCTAATTCAATTGAATTTACCCCAACAAGTCCGCTTACAAAATGGGATAACTGTTATTACAAAATTACGATCAGCGTAAGCAACTCTTCTGACAATAATGGCGGACTTGACGTAACTTCTATCGTTTTTTATAAGACCATAGCTTCCAAAACCGCGACGACAACGACTATCTCTGATGCTAATTTGACAAGTGCAGACTTAAAGAATGGCACAGCAGCAGGTGCTCTTTCTGCAAGTGTAACAGCTGGAGATAATCCTGTCGCAGGAGCTACTGTCTCATGGGAGTCGAGTAAACCTGAGGTCGCAACTATTGATGATGCAGGTACTGTAACTCTTGTAGCAGTTGGAACAACTACAATTACTGCAACTTACGCAGGTAACAATGATTATTATGGTTCTTCGAAAACGTATGAACTTACAGTAACAGATACTCGTACGGCAACGGTAACAAATATTGATGCAACGGGTCTGACTAATACAGACATCTACGCTTCTACAATTGGTGGTCAGTTGACAGCAAGTGTGACGGCTGGTGAAAGTCCAGTACTTGGTGCAACAGTTACTTGGGATTCAAGTGACCCCGAGGTTGCTACAATTGATGATGCAGGTAATGTCACACTGGTGAAAGCAGGTACAACAACGATTACTGCTACATACGCTGGTGGTGGATCCTACGCTGCATCTTCTAAAACATACGAGCTGACCGTAATAGATTCTAATGCTCCTCTGTTGTATGAGAGTGTAAGCAAATACTCTTCAGAAAGTGATAGCAGCACAAAGATTACAAGCGAAAATGCAAGCACTTACCTTGATGCAGTTGACAAATGGGATTATGATAATTTCAGTAATGTATACCCAGGAAAAAATGGTTGCTTCAAATTAGGTGCAAGTGGTAAATCTGGTATTTTGGTAACGAATGCTATTTCTATGTTAGGAAGTGGTAAACTCACTTTCAAAGCAAAACAGTATAAATCTGGAGAAGATGCCATAGAAGTAACCGTTACAGGTGCTACAGCATCTGGTGATGTTTCAGTGGAGGCAGGAAGTGATTTCGCAGAATATACGGTCTATCTGAATAATGCAACAGGTTCTGTGGTCATTACCTTTGCTACTGAGAGTAAACGTATGTACCTTGACGAAATCAAGCTTGTTAAGGTTGAAAAAGTAAACGTCGTCATCCCAGCAGGTAAGGAATGGATTACCTTCTGCTCTCCCTATAAACTTGACTTCACAAATGCAATTGACGGACTTGAGGGTGCTTACTCCATTACCGCTCATGCTAGTGGGGCAACAACGTTGACCGCTACGAAGTTGACAGGTAAGGTATTGGCTGAAACAGGTCTCTTACTCCGTGCGGCAGAAAAGAAAACTACAGATCAGGCAATCACGATTCCTGTTGCTGACTCTGGCTCAATGGCGGTAGGCAATATGCTGAAAGGTGTGATTGTTGATACAGAGGTTCAGAAAACAGAAAGTACTAATACAAATCTCGGTTTGAGCAATGGTGAGTTCCATCCTTATGGCGAAGCAGGAATACTTGCAGCAGGTAAGGCTTATCTGCAGATTCCAACAGCCCAGATGCCTACAGGTGGTAACAACGCTAAGCTGATTATCGTCTTCGATGGTGAAGCAACAGGCATTGATAACCTGAACCTTAACGATAACGATAACTTCGATGCCAATGCTCCGATGTACAACCTTGCTGGTCAGCGCGTCAACAAGAGCTACAAGGGCGTAGTCATCGTGAATGGTAAGAAGGTAGTGAGAAAGTAAAGGCCTACCCCCAACCCCTCCCAAAGGGAGGGGAGGGGAAAGGTTAGAAACCCTCTATTTAAGCAT
>CADCPZ010000030.1 GCA_902803475.1 uncultured Prevotellaceae bacterium | reverse complement strand
TATCAGCGATGAATACGAGGACGTACTGCGCGACGGCACTTGGCAGCTGTTCTTTACAGAAAAGCCGGAAGTGTTTACAGCTGAAGAAAAGAAAGCTTGGATTGCACAGAACACAAAGGTGGCTTTAGGCAGCGATGCCTTCTTCCCATTTGGCGACAATATTGAACGGGCACATAAAAGCGGTGTAGAGTTTATCGCCCAAGCAGGTGGCAGCATCCGCGACGACCATGTCATCATGACTTGCGACAAGTACGGTATCGCAATGGCATTTACGGGTGTAAGACTGTTCCACCACTAATCAATGCTTAATGCTTAATGCATAATGCTTAATTACTGTGCAGACCGACAATCTGATGATACTTAATTATTTGCCTGATGAAAACAAAAGACAACAATATTGTAGCGCAAAAGAGTTATGACTTTTCAATAAGAATCGTCAAACTATACAAATACTTATCAGAACAAAAAAAGGACTTTACGATAGGTAATCAACTACTTCGAAGCGGTACAAGTATTGGTGCGAACGTTAAAGAAGCAATAAGAGGATATACAAAGCCAGACTTTAATGTCAAAATGAGTATTGCATTAAAAGAGGCAAGCGAAACGGAATTTTGGATAGAACTTCTTAGAGACACTGGTTATATAACAACAAAACAAGCAGAAAGCATGCTTACAGACTGTGTTGAACTCATAAAAATTATTATGTCCATAATAAAAACCTCTCAACAAAACGAAACAAAGAAAAATATTAAGCATTAAGCATTAAGAATTGATAATTAAGCATTAAGCATTAAGAATTAAGCATTAAGAATTAAGCATTGAAGAAATGGATGATTTTCAAGACATATTAATAAGCGGTATAAGCTTCAAACGCGGCGGCACGTCACAACCCAAGAACGATGACAAGGTGAAGTCGAAGGCTAAGAAAAAGAAATACATTACCGGAGCTCACGGTAGCGGTTCTGCCATGCAGAAAGCAAAATACCGCAAACAACGAGCCAACAGGAAGAAAGGATAATGCTTAATGCATAATTTCTTCCTTTCGGTCAGAGACCGTTGGTTCATAATGCATAATGCATAATTAAGGTTGACGGATGAAGAAAAAATTTAAGAATTAAGCATTATCCCTGTAAGGATTCTGCCACTGTTGATTCCTAAACGACGCGCAGAGATGAAAGTATCCACATGGTCATACGTACAGATGTCTGACATGTGGATATTTTCATTTTTGACACCAACGTGTACAAGCTGGAGGCGATTGCAAGCAGGCAGGTCTATATGCCAACGCAATTTACGATTTGACAATTTACCATTTACAATTTCCGATTGCACTTCGTTTGTTGTTGGAAATTGCTGGGCAATTTCATTCATGGGGAAACTGGCATAAGCAAACGCTTCATATACCTCATCACCCACTTCGAAATTTTTCAAACAAATACCAGGACCGATAACTGCCTTCAGTTGATCAGGATTGGTCTGATAAACTCGCTGCATGGTAGCCACCGTTTTTTCAACGATACGCGCAACAGTTCCTCGCCAACCTGCATGGATGGCAGCAACAGCATGATGAGCCTCATCATAAAGCAACACGGGAATACAATCTGCAGTAGAAACAGCGATGCACACCCCTTTAAGGTCGGTTACGACAGCATCGACTCCTTCCAACTGCCGCAACCTTTCTTCAGACGATAGTGACAACAAATCACTATCGACGACACGCACCTCAGTATGATGGGTCTGATGCGGATAAATCAGATGCGATTCATCGATATCCAATACCTTACAAAGCAGGCGACGGTTCTCAACTATATGTGCCAGTTGGTCGCCACAATAATGATTTACATTAAAAGCGGCATAGTTGCCTTCACTGATGCCACCATATCGGGTGCTACTGAAAGCTACTACGCCGTCGGCAATAGAATAATAGTGCAAAACAGGTTGCACCTCAGTCTTCTTCGTATTCAAAATCCTCTAATTCTTCGATGTCCTCAATATCTTCTTCATCGATAAATTCAATATCATCCTCGCCTTCAGCCATCATCTCAGCAGCAAAACGACTCATATCCTTATCACGATGAACGAGCGTATCTTCTGCCGTAATGCTCTGCAATTTGTTGCTTTCGCTGTTAAGTTCTCGCCACAGAACATCCTTCAGTTCGTCGATACCAAAACCTGTTACGGAAGAAATAAAGACAACGGGCAGATCATCAGGAAGTGTCTCGCGAAGCATCTCAATGAGTTCATCGTCTAAAAGGTCGCATTTGGTAACAGCCAACACGCGATGTTTGTCAAGCATCTCCGGATTGAAATTGCTGAGTTCGTTAAGTAGAATCTCATACTCGCGCTTAATATCATCAGTATCGCCAGGCACCATAAACAACAATAGCGAGTTGCGCTCGATATGACGCAAGAAACGCAAGCCCAATCCTTTTCCTTCACTGGCGCCCTCAATGATACCAGGAATGTCAGCCATCACAAATGACTGATTGTCACGATAGGCCACGATACCCAACGATGGCTCCAAGGTTGTAAACGGATAGTTGGCAATCTTCGGACGTGCACTCGACAAAGCAGATAGCAATGTCGATTTGCCTGCATTCGGAAATCCCACTAAGCCGACATCAGCCAGAAGTTTCAACTCCATAATAACAGTCATCTCCTGCATCGGCTCACCTGGCTGTGCATAACGCGGAGCTTGATTCGTTGCCGTACGGAACTGGTAGTTGCCCAATCCGCCGCGGCCACCTTTCAGTAGCATAACCACCTGACCATCATGCATGACATCGCAGACATATTTGCCTGTTTCAGCATCATAGACAACAGTACCACAAGGCACATCAATATAGATATCTTTACCATCGGTACCATGACATTTGTCTCTACCGCCGTTGCCACCGTGCTCTGCAAAAATATGACGTTGGAACTTCAGATGCAGCAGGGTCCAATAGTTGTGGTTGCCACGAAGGTAGATATTTCCTCCCCTTCCACCATCGCCACCATCAGGGCCTCCATTAGGATTGTACTTCACATGGCGCAGGTGCATAGAACCCTTACCGCCCTTTCCTGAGCGGCATTTGATCTTTACATAGTCCACAAAATTTGACTCTGCCATTTTTTTACTATAAATATAGGGTTTTCCAGGAGGTTCTAGGTTATCCTAGGAGTTCCTAGGAGTTCCTAAAGATTATCTATCACTTTCTCTATTCGAGCGAAGATTTCCTCAATTGTACCCAGACCTTCCACATGGTAGTGGATACCTTCTTTCTCATACCATTCAATCAAGGGAGCTGTCTGGTTATGATAGACATCCAGACGTTTTTTGATAGTTTCCTCGTTGTCATCGCTACGGCCACTTTGCTGACCACGCAACAAGAGACGCTTCATCAGCTCGTCTTCAGGAACAAACAACTCAATCATTGCTGCAACCTGATGACCGCGCTCTGCAAGCATCTTCTTCAGGGCTTCAGCCTGTGGAATCGTACGGGGAAATCCATCGAATATAACACCTGCATGTTCCTTGCCAAAACTGTCATAAACATTGGCAAGGATGTCAATCATCAGTTCATCGGGGATCAGCTGTCCCTGATCGATGAAACCTTTTGCCGTCTTACCTAACTCTGTTCCGTTTTTGATTTCATTACGAAGGACGTCACCTGTTGAGATATGTCCCAAGCCGTACTTTTCAATGATTTTATCGCTTTGAGTTCCTTTTCCGGCACCTGGGGCACCGAAGATTACTATATTTTTCATTTTGATTTATTGTTTTTCGATTATTATTTCGGAATATCGGAATATCGATATATCGGCATTTCGGCATTTCGATATTACGATTTCTTAATTATTCCACCACCGTGTAAATATCCCTGAGGTTGCGTCCCTGCTGGTCGTAGTCGAGTCCATAACCTACGATAAAATCGTTGGGAATTTCCATCGCTACATATTCCACATCAAGCTTCTCCTGCAACTTTTCGGGTTTCAAAAGCAGCGTGCAGATGTGCACCGACTCCGGATTACGTGTCCCGATAGACTCTATCATACGCTTCATGGTCAGGCCTGTATCTACGATGTCCTCAATGATGATAATCGTACGGCCCGACAAATCCTCATTGATACCAATCACCTCCTTTACTGAGCCAGTAGAAATGACTCCCTGGTATGATGCCAGTTTCACGAATGATATTTCACAGGGAATTGTAATCATCTTCATCAGGTCTGCCGCAAACATAAAAGAGCCGTTCAGCACGGCAAGAAACAAAGGGTTCTTGCCTGCCATATCATGATTGATGCGATCGGCAATCTCTTTTACATGCTTCAAAATCTCAGCTTCAGGAATGGAGATTTTAAATGTCTTGTCTTTGATTTTAACAATGTCCATAATGTATATTTGTTTATTTTTGATGCAAAATTACAAAAAGTCGAGGGCAGAACAAAATGAATACATTCTTTTTTATACCGAGACGGAGTATTTTATATAAAATTACAAAAAAAGTTGGCTTTCACAATAGTAAAAACGAAAAATTGTAGTACTTTTGTCCCCAAATGAAGATATTAACAAGCACCCAAATACGCGAACTGGACAGATACACTATCGAACATGAGCCAATTCGCTCAATAGATTTGATGGAACGTGCAGCAAAAGCATTGACGCGTTCCATTACTGAAATATGGACCAATCGCACGCCCGTTGTTGTCTTTGCCGGTCCTGGAAACAATGGTGGTGATGCGATGGCTGTTGCACGTTTGTTGGCAGAAATGGATTACAAAGTTTCTGTCTATCTCTTCAATATCAGCGGCAAGTTGTCTGAAGACTGTATCGCAAACCGTCAGCGTGTAAAGGAAACCAAACGTATCAAAGACTTTGTTGAGGTAAACACACAATTCGATCCACCAACGCTCGATGCAGATACGCTGGTTGTTGACGGACTCTTCGGTTCGGGATTACACAAGCCGTTGGCTGGCGGCTTCGCCTCATTGGTGAAATATATCAATAGTTCTCCTGCAAAGGTTGTAAGTATTGATGTTCCATCCGGATTGATGCCTGAAGACAACACCTATAATATTCAGGCAAATATCATTCATGCAGACATCACACTGACGCTGCAATACAAAAAGTTGGCGTTTATGTTTGCTGACAATCAACAATTTATTGGTCAGCTGAAAGTTTTGGACATTCGTCTTAGTCAGGAGTACATCAACAAGACAGAAGCACAATACACGATTGTTGAGGAGAATGAAATCAGACCGCTACTCATTGGTCGTCATCCGTTTGTACACAAAGGCGATATGGGCAATGCTCTTATTATTGCTGGCAGCTATGGAATGGCTGGTGCAGCTATACTTGCCACACGTGCTTGTCTGCGAACCGGAGCCGGTAAGGTAACAGCTCATACTCCTCGCAAGAACTATAGCATCATGCAGATAGCCGTACCCGAAGCCATCATGCAGATGGATCATGAGGAAACTTATTTCTCTGAGGCCGTTGATGCTGAAGACTTCGATGCTGTAGGCATTGGACCTGGCATCGGCCAGCAAGAGAATACCGCTATTGCATTGATATCCCAACTGCGTCGTTCTCAATGTCCAATTGTAGCTGATGCCGATGCGCTTAACATTTTAGCAAGCCATCGTGCATGGATGCAACAACTGCCAAAGGGACTGATTATGACACCTCACCCCAAAGAGTTTGATCGTATTGCCGGAACTCGCTGCAATGGCGAATATGAACGATTGAGTAAGGCACAGGAGTTAGCTCAAAACGCACAAGTCTATATTGTTCTGAAAGGACATTATACTGCATTGTGTTTGCCTAACGGAAAAGTGTTCTTCAACAGTACGGGCAATGCCGGGATGGCGACAGCAGGAAGTGGCGATGTACTCACTGGTATTATCACTGGACTTTTAGCTCGAGGTTACAAACAATCTGCTGCTTGTATGGTAGGTATGTACCTGCATGGTCTTGCTGGCGATTTGGCTGCGAAAGAAAAAGGAGAAGAGAGCCTCATTGCCAGTGATATCATCGACTTTTTGCCAAAAGCTTTTAAGAAATTAAATGACTAGGAAGGAAAAGGTGGGAACATCGCAATGATGCTCCCACCTTATTATATAAAGGTGATTTATTCAGCCAACTTATTGTCAGAACCAAGCACATCGGTAATCTTGTGCTTGTACATCTTCTCCATCTCATCGCGAGCAGGACCGCAATATTTTCGTGGGTCGAACTCACCTGGTTTCTCATCGAATACCTTACGAACAGCAGCAGTAAATGCCAAACGAGAGTCAGAGTCGATATTGATCTTGCAAACAGCACTCTTAGAAGCCTTGCGCAGCTGCTCTTCTGGGATACCTACTGCATCAGGCAGTTTTCCACCATGTTCGTTGATGATGTCAACATACTCCTGAGGAACAGAAGAAGAACCATGAAGAACGATGGGGAATCCTGGCAACTTCTCCATGATTGCATCAAGAACGTCGAATGCCAATGGAGGAGGAATGAGCTTACCTGTCTTCGGGTCGCGTGTGCACTGCTCTGGAGTAAACTTATAAGCACCATGAGAAGTACCAATAGAGATAGCAAGTGAGTCACAACCTGTACGAGTAGCGAAATCGATTACCTCTTCTGGTTTGGTATAGTGAGACTCTGCTGCAACCACATCGTCTTCAACACCTGCAAGAACACCTAACTCAGCCTCAACAGTTACATCGAACTGATGAGCATAGTCAACAACCTTCTTTGTCAGAGCAATATTCTCCTCATATGGAAGAGAAGATCCGTCGATCATTACTGATGAGAAGCCATAGTCAATACAGCTCTTACAGAGCTCGAAGCTGTCACCATGATCCAAGTGCAGTGCAATTTCGGGATGCTCGCATCCTAATTCCTTTGCATATGCAACGGCACCTTGTGCCATATAACGAAGCAAAGTAGCATTTGCATAGTTGCGTGCACCTTTTGAAACCTGCAGAATAACAGGACTCTTCAGATCTGAAGAAGCCTTGATAATTGCCTGCAACTGCTCCATGTTGTTGAAATTAAACGCTGGAATGGCATATCCGCCATTGATGGCTCTCTTAAACATCTCACGGGTGTTTACCAAGCCGAGTGATTTGTAATCTACCATAGTACTTTTATTTTAAAAATGAATCGTCATCATTTATGATGTTGTATGTTCAAAATCACCGCAAAGTTAACATTTTATTTTATGAACGCCAAGTGTTCGTAACTTTTTTATAGACAGAAAGAGGAAAAATATACATAAATCAATTCCGACAAGTCTTTTCTGAGTTTTTTGCAAAATGCACATAACAAATAGGCGGCACTGGAATTCCCAATGCCGCCCGTCTTATGCTATCTGTAAATTATTTCTTGTCTGCCGGCTCTATAACCTTCCATATTAATGAGGCGATCGCACCTCCCAGGAATGGGCCGACAATAAAGACCCAAACATTTTTCAAAGCATCACCACATTCAAAGAGTGCCGGACCTAATGAACGTGCTGGATTGACTGATGTGCCAGTGAAATTAATTCCTACCAGATGTATCAGAATCAATGACAAACCAATAGCCAGACCTGCAAAATTGTTGGTTGCGCCATTAGTCTTAGCCGTTGCTCCCAACACAACCAGCACAAATAAAGTTGTTAGCACAATCTCAACAATGAGCGCGTTGACAACACCACCACTACATCCATTAGCACCCGTTGTTGTTCCTTCTGCCAATTCAGGCGCAGTAGAAACGATACCATACAGAGCTGCCGCAGCTATGATGCCACCGATAAACTGGAAGACCATATACATCGCACAGTCTTTCACATTCATACGACCACTAAGAAAGACACCAAGCGTGATGGCAGGATTGATATGACATCCGCTAATACCACCGATTGTGTAAGCCATTGCAACAACGGCAAGACCAAATGCCATTGCTGTTCCCACTACAGATGCAGCATCTTGTCCGCAGTTCAAACTAACGGCAGCACCACACCCCAAAAATGTCAGTACGAATGTACCGACCATTTCAGCTAAATACTTTTTCATATCTTTTCAATTTAACATTAATAGTTTATTCTTTATTCAAAACGTAAAAACAACTATTTTATTTTATATTCAATTAAAATCTTCAAGATTTGCAAAACATATTCCTTAGACAGAAAAACCGTCTGTAAATAGGTATGAATCTGAAGACGTATATGCTTAAAACTCTACGAGGATACGGAACACCTTCTGTGGATTCTGTGACCACCACGCAAGCGTTTCTCCTGCCTCTTCTGGTTTGACTACCTTAGTAATCAGTTTATCGTATGGTACGTTATGAGTAGCCATATATTTTGCAACAGCACGGAAATCGTCAGGTTCTGCATTTCGGGAGCCACGAATATCCAGTTCTTTCTGTACAAAAAGTTTTGTCTGGAACGACACATCTGCCTTGGCATAGCCAATACAAACCACACGACCAGTAAAACCGACTTCCTGCACAGCCAATTGATAAGTGGGAGGAGCACCGACTGCCTCAATGACCACATCAGGCATCGCACCGTTAGTTATCTCGACTAAACGCTCGTGTACATTCTCCTTGGCTGAATTGATAGTATAAGTAGCACCTACCTCTTTCGCGCCTTCAAGTTTTTCATCATCAAGGTCGCAAGCAATAACCGTCGCACCACGCAAGGCTGCACGGACAATGGCTCCCACACCTATCATTCCACAGCCAATGACCATCACCACATCACTATCCGTAACCTGTGCTCGGTTAACGGCATGGAAACCGACACTCATAGGCTCTATCAGTGCACAATGTTTCACTTCCATATTACAGGTAGGGACAATCTTCTGCCACGGAAGAGCAATGTACTCACACATAGCACCATTGCGCTGTACGCCCAACGTCTCGTTATGTTCACAAGCATTCACTCGTTTGTTACGACATGCTGAACAATGCTCACAATTGGTATATGGAGTTACTGTAACAATATCTCCTACCTGAAATGATCTCGGAACATTTTTGCCGACTTCATCGATTACTGCACCTATTTCATGGCCAGGAATCACGGGCATCTTTACCATCGGGTTCCCACCTCGAAAGGTATTTAGATCGCTACCACAAAATCCCACATAACGTAAACGTAATAAGATTTCATCATCACTGCACTTTGGTTTCACGAGATCAACCACTTCCACCTTTTCGGTGTCTATAATTCTTACTGCTTTCATCACTATAATTTACTATTTAACAATTTACTCCGACATATTTTTTATATAAGGTAATTCTATCAGTTCACCAAAACCGAAGAATTGCTTGGCATTGTCAGACAGGAAAAGACTTTTCTGTTCATCTGTCAGTTCCTGACTCTTCGTCACAAAGTCATACGACATTTTGTAGGTAATAGCGGTAATCGTACGCGGATAGTCACTACCCCACATCAACTTGTTCCACCCTACCTCATCAGCAGCCTCACGGATGGCTCGAACTGCAGACGGGAACGGATAAAACTCATCGTTAAATAGCCAAGTAATGCCACCACTCTCTATAAAGACATTCTCATGACGAGCTAGTTTGATTTGCGACATCCAGCCTGAACGGGTTACCATTCCAAAATGTCCTATGACTATTTTCAGGTTAGGACATTGTTGAATGACTTCCTTCATTTGCCCCACCTGCACATCACCTTCTTGCAATTCTATGCCCAAGATGATATGCTTCTTTTCCAAAAGAAGCATCAATTCCTTCATTTCGACATTCAAAAAATCCTTTGGTAAACGTGCAGCTGGAATCTTGATACCCTTAAAGCCACGTTCTATCAACCGAACCGTTTCCTGATAAAAACCAGATTTACGCGTGTCAGGCATACCGAACGTAAAAAAGCGGTCAGGATACTGTCGCTGGATAGTCTCAAGATAGTCATTCTGTTGCCCATCGATAAACTCCTGTGTGATAACGGCTGCAGAGACCTGCGCATAGTCCATATTTGACAAGAATACCTCTGCAGAGTTACGCCCATCAATCATAAACGGTGGCAACATCTGGACCATATTCTCACCCAGGAAACGGCTACGACTACGATTCTTTTTCAATTGGCAAATGGGCAAACCATTTACTATCGTGTCTTGGTAAAGCCACAAATGTGCATGTGCATCTATTATGTATTTGCCCATGATACTCGCTGTTGATTTCCAATGATTTCACGTACCTTTGCAACCAAGTCCCAATCAATCGGCTCATTGATAAAGGCAATATTATTCTTCAAATTCTCCGGGCGTGTCGTACTGAAAATTGTTGAAGCAATACGGGGATTGCTAACAGAGAACTGCATAGCAAGTTTCTCTATCGGATACCCCATCTCCTTGCAATACTGTGCAGCTTGTTCACATGCCTTTACCAATGGTTTGGGGGCAGGATGCCAATCAGGAACGCCCCGTTCTGTCAACAATCCCATCGAGAAAGGTGATGCATTCGACACACCCACACCATTCTCCTCAAAGAAATCAAGGAAATCAACCAGTTTATCGTCACACAGGCAGTAGTGACAAAAGTTCAGCAGGCATTCCACCGTACCAGGCTCCGTGTGTTCAACAATCCACTTTAGATTCTCTAACTGCAAATCCGTACATCCCACATGTTTTACAATGCCCTCTTCTTTTAGACGATGGAGCGCAGGCAGTGTTTCGTTGGCGATTTGATTCAAATCTGCAAACTCGATATCATGCACATAAAGGATGTCAACAAAATCGATATGCAGTCGTTCCATACTTTCATAAACACTCCGAGTAACCCGTTCTGCACTATAGTCCCAAGTATTATGACCATCTTCTCCATAGCGCCCCACCTTTGTAGATAAAATAAACTTTTCGTGAGGAATATCTTTCAATGCCTTGCCCAAAACGGTCTCAGCCTTGTAATAGCCATAATACGGCGACACATCAATAAAATTGATTCCTTCATCTACAGCAGTAAACACGGCATCAATACCGCGATGCTCGTCAAAAGAATGAAACACCCCACCTAAGGACGAAGCTCCAAACCCTAATTTTGACACCCGCAGGTTTGTTTTTCCTAATACTCTATATTCCATTATTATATTTTAATCTTTGTTTAACATTACTACCCCTTGTTGTTTCTTTCCATCCATTTTAATTACTAATGGATGATTGAAACGTACATGTCGTACATATTGCGTCTCTTCCAGAGCTGGCATCGCATCAAGGATTTCTTTTTGGTAAATACCCTCATTCTTATAGGTATTAATTGTGAAATAACCTACTCCAAAGCTTGTCAAATTTTGGAAGAAATGTGTTCCTTGCGAGGGATCAACACGATAGTTTTTCAACCCTTCTTCTACAATAATACGAGCACCAGAGATATGCGGCCACTTCACTGGTATGCCCAACCACGGATCACTAGACCCCCAACGTCCTGGTCCGATGAGTACATACTGTTTGTCTGCTTCAAGGAATTTCCTATTAATACGCTCTATCTCGTCGGCAATTGTCGCATTGTTCATCGCTGTAAATTGGTCATCTGTCTTCACATATACGACATCTTCCACATCTTCGATGATTCCATGTCCTAAAGACATGGACGAGCGTAGCAGACAACTGTCATCAGGAATCTCTGTCAAATTTTCATCAAGCATCTGTTTAGAGTCCACAATTGGACGAATCTGCAACAGATATAGTTCCCCTGTCTTGTCATCGTTCACATTGCAGGCAAATTCTATCTCCACAGGACGACGCATTGATTCCGACCCGTATTTCATACTCATCTGCAACAATTCCGGCAACGGGAATATTCCCTGCTGTAGCACGCCACAGAAGGAAATAATCTTTCGTCCCCCTTCGTAGTAACCCTCACGAATCATTTGGTCGTAGGGGTCGAAGGTAGAAGCGATGAACGATAATGGTGACATCTGTGAACCTTCAGCACGGTCTTTATCGGCTTCTTTCACCTTTAATTTTAGGATATTAAAACCATCATCTACTTTGAAATCGTCACTCTTTTGGGTCATGTCCAACGCATAAAACTGTGTCTGCGTCTCTTTCAGTGCTATATCCATCTCACTAGTTTGCAACACTTGATTGGGATGATAAGGTGAAACTCGCAGTGTCTGCCCACCATCAACAATATATTTACCCAAACCCAACGCCAACGAAGCGATACCCTCTTCTGCAGTTTCATCACCGATGGGATAATAATTCAGTGAGCGCAATACACCACTAAAATTTGGATAGAAGCGGTTACCGTACCGTTTTCCTACCACCTCTTGCAGAATGACAGCCATCTTTTCTTGATCAATCACATTACTGGTGGCCGTCATGTATGCCTTTGAGTCCTTATAATACACTGATGCATAAACACTCTTGATGGCTGCAGCCAGCATGCGAAGCATCTCATACTTATCTTCCAGATATGGAATCATATATGTGGAATAGATTCCAGCAAATGGTTGATAATGGGCATCTTCCAACAAAGATGACGAGCGTACGGCAATTGGTGCATGGGTCGCCTCAATGAAAGCGAAGAAGTCGCCGATAAACTCATCCGGCAATTGTGCTTTAAGAAAGTATTTCAGAATCTCTTCGTCAGTGGCATCGCTCAACGCAATTGGGTACAAATTGTTACGTTCCATGAAATTATCAAATACATCCGTACATAATACCACCGTTTTAGGTATCTGCACCGTCGCATTTTCAAAACGGTTGAAGTCTGCATGCATCTTGATAACATTATCCAAAAATGCCAGACCTCTACCCTTGCCACCCAACGAGCCTTCACCGATACGGGCAAAATGGGAAAATCTATCGAATTTGTTTCTGTCGAAGACAGCAACGACACCCAAATTCTTCATCCTACGATACTGCACAATGGCATCATATATAATCTGACGGTGCATATCTACATCCTGCAACTTGTGCCAAGTGATGCCCTTTAGGAACTCTGACACTGGGAAAATGGCACGTGCACACAACCAACGGCTCATATGGTTGCGTGAGATATGACGTAACATTGAATTGTTGGGGATGTTGAAAATATTGTCCTGCAACTCTTTCAGATTATGGATGCGGGCTATCTCCTCATGGGTCTCTGGGTCACGAAAAATAAAATCACCGAACCCCATGTGCTCTTCCATAATCTTTCTTAAGTCGCGTTCCATCGTCTTCGAGTTCTTATCCACAAAACGGAACCGCTCTGCCTCAGCCTTTTCACGGTTTTCACTCTCAGCACTCTGCAGAATCAACGGGATATACTCATCACGTTTACGTATCTCGCGCAACAGTTTCATACCAGCATCTTTATCTTTATCCTCAGAACGCACATCTGCTGGTATAGCATTGTCCATAGGGAAGCGACCGTCACTGATAACCCCCAACGTGTGGTCAGCATAACGCTCATACCACGTCATCGCCTCATGGTAGTTACGTGCCAACACCACCTTAGGTCTCCCTCGCATACGAAGAGTTGCAGCATGTTTGTTTAGTGCCTCCGTTGAAAAGCTCTGACTCTGTTGCAACAGGTAGTTATATAAATTAGGTAAGATGCTGGAATAAAAACGAATGCTGTCTTCCACCAACAGAATCATCTGAACACCTGCCTCAGCGATGTCGTGATCAATGTTCATGCGGTCTTCTATCAGTTTGATAATCGAAAGGATCAGGTTGGTATTCCCCAACCAACAGAATACGTAATCGAACATCGAAAGATCCTCATGAGCCATACGCTGTGTGATGCCATGCGAAAAAGGTGTCAGCACCACGCATGGCATGACTGGAAACTGTATCTTTATAGAACGTGCCACATCAAAGGCATCATTGTCTGCATTACCTGGCATACATATCACCAGGTCTACATTGGTAGTCTCCAATACGCGCTTAGCCTCTTCTGTTGTCGATACCTGTGTAAACATCGGCGGATATCGCAATCCCAACTCCATGTACTCATTGTATATCTTCTCCTCAATGCGTCCATCATCTTCCAGCATAAACGCATCGTATGGATTTGCAACTATCAGTACATTATATATACGGCGCATCATCAGATTTACAAACGACACGTCTCTCAGATAGAATTTACTCCACTCCTGTGGCAATGGCTCTTTCATAGATTTTTTTTTCAATGTTGCAAAAATACAAAATAATTCGGTTTTACATATCAATCTTTCGTTAAAAAACACTCTCTTCATTCACTTTTAGATTGTTTTTCTTCCAAATACTTCACAAGAGTCAAAACAAAGTGTAATTCCTGTTGATAAAAAATACTTGTTTTTATTTGGAGGATATGAAAATAATAGATACTTTTGCAGTGAATTTTTAACATTTTGACAAATTATCTATCATATACCTAAATCATAAATAATCACTTACTATGGAAGTTGAGAAAATCATGCTGTCACTGGAACAGAAACATCCAGGTGAATTGGAGTATTTACAAGCCGTACGTGAGGTATTAGAATCTGTCAAAGATGTCTATAACCAACATCCGGAATTTGAGAAGGCTAAGATCATTGAGCGTATTGTAGAACCGGAACGCATCATCACATTCCGTGTTCCATGGGTTGATGACAAAGGTGAAGTGCATGTGAACTTGGGATATCGTGTACAGTTTAATAGTGCCATTGGCCCTTATAAGGGCGGTCTACGTTTCCACTCGTCTGTCAACCTTTCCATTCTTAAGTTCCTCGGATTTGAACAAACCTTTAAAAATGCACTCACGACACTACCGATGGGTGGCGGTAAAGGCGGTTCCGATTTCTCTATTCGTGGGCGATCGGATGCAGAAGTTATGCGTTTCTGTCAGGCTTTTATGACAGAACTATACCGCCATATAGGTCCCGATGAGGATGTACCTGCAGGTGATATTGGTGTTGGCGGTCGCGAAATCGGTTACCTGTTCGGAATGTATAAGAAGCTCACACACCAGTTCCAAGGTGTCCTTACTGGCAAGGGAATAGAGTTCGGCGGCTCACGCATACGTCCTGAGGCTACAGGCTATGGTGCCATTTATTTTGTCAACCATATGTTAGACACACGCGGCATTGATATAAAGGGCAAGACCATTGCACTCTCCGGCTTTGGCAATGTTGCATGGGGGGCTGCGAAGAAAGCTACCGAACTTGGGGCTAAGGTTATTACCATTAGCGGTCCTGACGGATATATCTTTGATCCTGCTGGTCTCGATGCCGAAAAAATTGAATATATGTTGGAACTGCGTGCCAGCGGCAACGATATCTGTCAACCATACGAGGAGGAATTTGAAGGATCCACCTTCTTTGAAAACAAAAAACCATGGGAACAGAAAGCGGACATATATCTGCCTTGCGCAACCCAAAACGAACTTAACGGCAATGATGCCGACCAAATTCTTTCCCATAATCCTATCTGCGTAGCGGAAGTTTCCAATATGGGATGTACTGCTGAGGCTACCGAGAAATTTGTTGCTGCCCAAACGCTCTTCGCCCCAGGAAAAGCTGTCAATGCTGGTGGTGTGGCCACAAGCGGTCTGGAGATGACCCAAAACTCCATGCGCCTTTTGTGGAGCAACAAAGAGGTCGACGAGAAACTACATTATATTATGCACTCCATCCACGAACAGTGTGTTAAATACGGTCAGCAGCCTAATGGATACATCGATTACGTAAAAGGTGCTAATATCGCTGGTTTCATGAAAGTTGCCAAAGCTATGCTCGCTCAAGGGATTGTGTAATACAATAAAAAAATCGTTCCCGTTTTCAAATACGTGAGACTCAAAACGATTATAATATTTTTTATGTCCTTCATGGCATTTACCACTCTGCATGCCCAGCAGCAGAGTGGTAATGCTTCTTACTATGCAAACAACCTACACGGACGGAAGATGAGCAACGGACAACCATACCACCGTGATAGTCTCACCTGTGCCCATCGTGTCTTTCCACTTGGCACTTATCTGAAAGTTACCAACCCCAGTAACGACAAATCTGTCGTTGTCAAAGTCACCGATCGGGGGCCTTTCGGACGTGGTAGGATTATTGACCTATCTTATGCTGCAGCCAAAGAGCTTGGCCTCATCGGTCAGGGGGTAGGATTGGTACGTGTAGAAAAGGTCGAAAAGAGTAGCACCTATTCACCTTTCCCATTACCAGATATCGACTACGAATCTGTCAGCATTGGCTACGAGTTTATTCCAAAGTGGAAGAATGTTCAGACACCTTATAAAAAGGAATAACGATTGAAGAACTTAAGGACTTTGTTAATTCTGTAGCCTCAGGAATTCCTAATGTTTTAATTTTTCAATTCCGGATATTGAATACGCGTATGATACATTGACTTTAGCCGGTCAATAAGTACTTGTTTGGCTATATCAATATCACGGAAGGTAATTGGACACTCCTTGAAGTTGCCATTGGCAATCTGGTCATCAATGAGTTTGTTGACCAACATAGAAATACTTTCCTCTGTATATTCAGGTAGTGAACGAGATGCAGCCTCAACCGCATCCGTCATCATCAATATCGCCTGTTCACGAGTGAAAGGGTTGGGGCCTGGATAACTGAATATATTGACATCAACTTCTTCATCAGGATGTTCGTTCTTGTAATTGACATAGAAATATTTTGCCAAACCAGCCCCATGATGGGTCGTGATAAAATCTTTAATAACAGTAGGGAGGTTGTATTTCTCAGCCAATGACAGGCCATCAGTTACATGACTGACGATGATACGTGCGCTTTCAATATCAGAAAGTTTGTCGTGAGGATTTACACCCGCTTGGTTCTCTGTAAAAAAAACAGGATTTTCCATTTTTCCTATATCATGGTAGAGAGCACCGGTACGAACGAGTTGTGCTTTTGCTCCAATTTTGTTGGCAATCTCAGCCCCAAGGTTACCTACATTGATAGAATGTTGGAATGTTCCAGAAGCCACCTCGCTCATACGTCGCAAGAGTTTGTTATTTGTATTCGACAGTTCGAATAATGTTACAGTAGAAATAAAGCCAAAAGTCTTCTCTATAATAAGCATCAACGGATAGGCAAATAATAATAGGAATCCGTTGACAGCAAAGTATATATACATCGTACTATCGAGATTTGAGAAGTCTTCATTTTGTATCAGCTGTATTGCCAGATAAGTCAGACTACTCGTAATGGTTACAAGAACTGCTGTAAGGAAAATCTGCGAACGTTTCTCTAATTCACGTAAGGAGTAAATAGCCACCAATCCCGCTACCAGTTGAATAATGATGAATTCATACTGATATTTCACAGCCACCGCCGACAGAAGAATCATGATGGCATGCGTGACGAATGCAGTACGAGAGTCCATAAACACTCGAATGAAAATGGGTACGATAGCAAATGGAATAATATAGACATTGAAAAATAAATGACGCATCATCAACGATACCAATACAGGAAAGATGACAATCATCGCATAAAGCATGGTGATGCTGCGAGGTTTTTCAAAGTAGTCTTTACGGAAAAGCGTCAAATAGGCTGTAAACAAGATGACGAGAATAAGCACGAGCAATGCCTGCCCTATAACCGTCATCATCAGCTCATCTTCAGAGGAATTACGCTTTTTCGTTTCTTTCTCAAACGAATCGAGCACTCTATACGTATAACCGTCCACGATATCACCTCGATCAATAATGCGTTGCCCCTCCAATACCATTCCGCTGGCTGTGGCAATGAGGCTGAGCATATCGTTTTTCTCTGTCTCACTGCGCGCCTGGTCATAGATAAGGTTAGGCTCAATGTAATTATTTAGGTTACATCTCTGAAGCACTGCCCTTTCCTTTGCCAATACTTCATCCTGGAACAATTGTTCGTAGGCTGTCGTCGTTGATCGGAATTGTCGAACATGTTGAGGTTGTGCCTCTTTACCATCAACAACCCTAATGATGCTCGCAGTATCTTTAATCATCGTAGAATACTGCACTGGATCCATGATACCAATATTATAAAGCATTTCTAGGCGTTTGGCTACTAATGTTTTATAAATAAGAGGTAAATCAGGTAGTCCGTTGGGAAAATCCTTATTGAACTGTTCAATATTCTTTTCCCCAACATATGAATTCATATTATAATAAGGTTGGAAATGTTTCAGTATAGAATCACGTTCAGCTTTCAAAGCCTCTTCTGTTTTATACACTGGGAAATCAAACTGAGCTATCAACTGACCATACATCCAAGGCTTACCTTCGTCGTAGTGAAACCTTTTTCCTTCTTCACGTGGGAGTGCCCAAACGACTATTACGACAGTGAGAATTACCAATACAACGCGTGTCGTAATGTCTCTCATATAGTTGTTTTCTGATAAATTATATTTACTCATAACTACATATTATTAAAATTACTTTGCGAAAATACAAAAAAAATATCCAATAATGGAATATTTTGTTTATTTTTGCACAAAATTTTGATGATATAATTAAAACGGAATAGAAGAGAGGGTAAATTTCATCTTCAAATCCAAATTAAAAGTAATAATATGTCAGAAAGAAAAGTTAGAGTTCGTTTTGCTCCGAGTCCCACAGGACCGCTTCACATCGGTGGTGTACGCACTGCTTTATACAACTATCTTTTTGCCCGTCAGCATGGGGGAGATTTGGTATTCCGCATTGAAGACACCGATTCACATCGTTTTGTTCCCGGTGCTGAGGAATACATCCTTGAATCATTTAAATGGTTAGGCATCAAATTCGATGAAGGCGTTTCATTTGGCGGTAACCATGGTCCTTATCGCCAGAGTGAGCGTCGTGAAATCTATAAAAAATATGTGAATCAACTCTTAACAAACGGCAAGGCCTATATCGCTTTCGACACACCAGAAGAGTTGGAAGCCAAACGTCAAGAGATTCAGAATTTCCAGTATGATGCTCGTACCCGTATGCAAATGCGAAACTCGCTGTCGCTTCCAAAGGAAGAAGTTGACCGTCTGCTGGATGACGGCAAGCAGTATGTCGTTCGTTTTCTGATTGAACCTGGACAGGAGATTCATGTTAACGACCTCATTCGTGGCGAGGTAATTGTGAAAAGCGATATCCTTGACGACAAAGTGCTTTATAAAAGTGCCGACGAGTTGCCCACTTATCACTTGGCAAATATCGTTGACGACCACTTAATGGAAATTTCTCACGTCATTCGCGGCGAAGAATGGTTGCCCAGTGCACCGTTACATGTACTACTGTATCGTGCTTTCGGTTGGGAGGACACAATGCCGCAGTTTGCTCACCTGCCGTTGTTATTAAAACCCGAAGGTAAAGGCAAGTTGTCAAAACGTGATGGCGATCGTCTTGGTTTCCCGGTATTTCCATTAGAGTGGCACGACCCGAAGAGTGGTGAAATCAGCAGTGGATACCGTGAGAGTGGCTATTTCCCCGAGGCTGTTGTCAACTTCCTTGCATTGTTGGGCTGGAATCCAGGTACCGAGCAGGAATTATTCTCTTTGAATGAACTGGTACAGGCGTTTGACATCTCCAGATGCTCCAAAGCTGGTGCAAAATTTGACTATCAGAAAGGACAGTGGTTCAACCACGAATACATCCTGCGCAAGAGTGACGAAGAGATTGCCGACCTTTTTGCACCCATCGTAGCCAACAACGGAGTTGATGAGAGTATGGAGCGTGTGCTGCAGGTTGTCCATATGATGAAAGACCGTGTGTCATTTGTCAAAGAATTATGGCCACTATGTTCCTTCTTCTTCATTCCACCGACAGAATACGATGAGAAGACACGAAAGAAGCGATGGAAGGAATACTCTGCACAACAGATGACAGAGTTGGCAGAAGTTTTGCAAGGCATCGACGATTTCTCTGTAGAAGGTCAGGAACCTATTGTATTTAAATGGGTAGAAGATATGGGGTATAAACTCGGTGATGTTATGAACGCTTTCCGTCTATGTCTTGTTGGCGAGGGCAAAGGACCAGGCATGTTCGACATCTCTGCATTTCTAGGTAAAGAAGAAACACTCCGCCGTCTGCATAAAGCCATAGAATTATTAGGATAAAGATCACTAACTACAAAAACGAGCAGCCGTATGTATCATTTTATCATGTATCTTTACCTCCTCGGAGTCATCATTTGTAGCTTTTTCAGTGAAAAGGTAAAGAAAATGTGGCAAGGAGAACGCGACTGCTTCCGTATCATTCGTAAGAAACTCGATCCAAAGGCACAGTATGCATGGTTCCATGCTGCCTCTTTAGGTGAATTTGAGCAAGGCCGTCCGCTGATGGAGCAATTACGTCGCGAACATCCTGAATACAAAATTCTGCTGACTTTCTTCTCACCGTCAGGCTATGAGGTGCGCAAGAATTATGAGGGAGCCGACATCATCTGCTATCTCCCGATTGATACAGTGACCAATGCACGCCGTTTCCTGCGTACCATACGTCCAACTGTGGCGTTTTTCATCAAATATGAATTCTGGTATAACTATCTGCATATCCTCAAGCATCGTCATGTTCCTGTCTATAGTGTCAGCAGTATTTTCCGTCCCGACCAAGTCTTCTTTAAGTGGTATGGTCATCAGTATGGTATGGTGCTGAAATGTTTCACCCATTTCTTTGTACAGAACGATATCAGCAAGGAACTGTTGGCAAAAATCGGTCTTACGAATGTGACCGTAACAGGTGACACGCGTTTCGATCGAGTATTGAAAATCAAGGACGATGCACAGGAGATTCCTATTGTATCAACATTTGTCAATGGACATCGTTGTTTTATTGCAGGTAGTAGCTGGGAACCCGATGAGGAAATTTTCATCAAATATTTTGCAGAACATCGTGAATGGAAACTGGTCATTGCGCCACATGTCATCGGTGAGGATCATCTCAAACAGATAGAGCATCTGGCGGAAGGACGAAAAGTAATACGCTATTCGCAGGTAATTCAAGGCTTGCGTCAATCTGCTTCAACGGAACAAGATGCAGAAATTGACAAGCTGTTGGAGTCGGCAGACATTCTTATCATTGACTGTTTCGGTCTCTTGTCAAGCATCTACCGCTATGCAGATGTCACCTATGTAGGTGGCGGGTTCGGCGTTGGAATTCACAATGTGTTAGAGGCTGCCGTTTGGAATGTGCCTGTTTTATTCGGTCCCAACAACCAAAAGTTTCAAGAGGCACAAGACATAAAATCGGCTGGTGGTGGCTTTGAGATACAAGGCTACGATGATTTCTGCATGATAATGGATCGATTCAATCGTGATCAGTCCCTCCTGCAAACAGCCAGCGACCATGCGGGCAACTACGTGCGTAACCATGCAGGTGCTACCCACAACATCTTCAAAGAAGTTTTTAAACATTAAAATAATGATTCAACAACTAAAAATCTTTTGCGGGCTAATAGGCTGCTGTTTTTTTTCATCATCCGTGCAGGCACAACCCAAACAGAATGTTCCCCCTGTTGTACACTCTGTAATTGGTACTAAAACAGATGTAAACAATGGAGAAATGACACTTACGCTGGTTGATAAGAAACAAGCTTTCAACTGGTCTGACAAGAAGACACTTGACAAGAACATCAACTCACCGAAATCGGTTAACATCACACACGACGGCAGGAAATTCTATGTCAACTCGCTTGAAGGCTGTGCCACAGTAGTTTACGATATGGCTACTGGTAAGCGATTGAAAGTAATTACTTACCAGTTCGATGACTCCTATTCTTCATTATGGAGTCCCGTGAGTTCGTTTTTCCCGTTTACCCACTATACAAAGAACCTGAACACTTTTGCAGGCAAACCAGTGGAGAGCTGTTTCTCACATAACGGACGTTATTTATGGATTCCGTTCTATCGTCGCACCTACGATATCAATGCACAAGACCCGTCGGCTTTGGCTGTCATCGATACACAAAACGACACCATCATCAAACTCATGGAAACGGGTCCATTACCCAAGATGATTGCCTGTTCGCCAGACAACCACTATATCGCAGTCACCCACTGGGGAAACAACACTGTGGGACTCATTGACTGCTCCAGTGATAATCCTGCTGATTGGAAATACACCGACAAATTGGTTATTGACAAGGAGTTAATCTTAAACTTCAGTTTGACAACACCTGTTAACCGCGACAGCGACAGTGGCTATTGCCTGCGCGGAACCGTTTTTACCCCTGACAGCAATTATTTGTTCATCGGTTGTATGAGTGGTGCCAATGGTATTGCCGTCATTGACATGAAAACCCATAAGTATCTGGGACGCATCACTGGTATGATGGCCAACCTGCGTCACATGCTCATTCATGATGGATGGCTCTATCTCAGCATCAACAACTCTGGTAATGTCCAGCGCATAAAGCTCGACACCATCTTAGATGTAGCAAGAAAGATGAACGGTAAGAATGCGGTACTCAATGGTTGGCAAACATGTAAGGTGGCTGCGGGTGCACGCACTATCGTCATCTCGCCTAGTGGGCGATATATCTTTGCTGCATGCAATGTGGATAGCAAACTATGCGTCATTGATACGCGTACCATGAAGATGATTGGCAGTGCACCTGTTGATAGCTATCCAGTAGGTTTGGATATTTCACGCGATGGCAAAACCATTATTGTCACCTCACAGGGACGTGGAGAGAACAAAGGCGGCAATGCTGTTAACATCTTCCATATTGATTATCGTAATCCGGAACCAGCACCAGCTGAAATTATTCCACTTTACCGACAGGATGCTGATAGCACCCAAGCAACGAGTTTTTTTCTCGATGCGGGGCTGTACTTAATGGGCTGACCCCGCTACACTGGTCTCTCATAATAGTTGTAATATTACTATTGATTCTCATTATAAGAAAAGTAAAAAAATAAAATCTCTCAACCCTCACTAGAACCATGTTACAAATCCGCTGTAAAAACAACAATGTATCTAAGAGTTTTCCAGAAGGATGCTCTTTACTTGATGTTTATCAAGAATTTGCTGATGAAATCCAGATGCCCTACCCCGTTGTTTCCGCCAAGGTGAATAATGCATCACAGGGGCTTAAGTTCCGACTTTTCCAGAATCGTGATGTGGAGTTTGTGGATGCCCGTGAAGGATCTGGCCATCGTGTCTATGTACGCTCGCTGTGTTTTGTACTTTACAAGGCTACACAAGATGTCTTCCCTGGTTCCAAGCTTTTCATTGAGCATACAATCTCACGCGGCTATTACTGTAATTTTAAAAAGAAAAACAACGAGCCTTTGGCCGATGGTGATGTTGAGCAGATTAGTACCCGCATGCAGGAAATAGTAAACCTCGACATGCCGTTCCGCCGTAACGAAGCAACCACAGAGGAAGCGATACGCGTATTTGCGGAGCGCGGTTTCCAGGATAAGGTGAAACTCTTGGAGACATGTGGACAAATTTATAGCGACTACTATACACTTGGTGATACCGCCGATTTCTATTATGGTCCGTTGGTACCATCAGCAGGTTATCTTACAGTCTGGGCATTAGAACCATACCACGATGGTATGTTACTGCGTGTACCCGACTGGTACAATCCCACTGTCCTCGCTGAAAAAGTCGATATGCCTAAGACTTATGACATGTTTGCTGAAAAGACGCGTTGGGACATCATCATGCGACTATCCAATGCTGGTGATGTCAACAAAGCGATTCTCAAAGGTCACGCATCCGAACTAATTCAGGTCAGTGAAGCATTACAGGAAAAGAAAATCGTACAAATAGCGGAAGAGATAGAACGCCGTTCCAATAGAGAAGATCATCCAGTTCGTCTAATTCTCATCACAGGACCATCGTCATCGGGTAAGACTACTTTCTGTAAACGACTTAGCATACAATTACTGGCCTGCGGTTTGCGTCCGTTGTCATTCTCTACCGATGACTATTTCGTCAATCGTGTTGACACACCGAAACTACCTAACGGAGACTACGATTTTGACAATATTGAAGCCGTAGAATATTCCCTATTGGAAGACCATCTGCTTCGCCTCATGAAAGGTGAGCGTGTAGAGGTGCCAGAATATAATTTTGTAACAGGAAAACGTGAATGGAATGGTAAGAAGCTAAAACTCACGAATGATAGCGTGCTTATTATCGAAGGTATTCACGCCTTGAATCCGTTGTTAACCAGCAAGATTCCGGATTACATGAAGTTTAAAATCTATATCTCGGCACTGACTAGCATCTCACTTGATGACCACAATTGGATTCCCGTACGCGATAACCGATTGCTGCGACGCATCATTCGCGACTACAACAAAGGTGCGTATACCGCACAGGAAACCATTAGTCAGTGGAAGAATGTATGTGCGGCTGAAGACAAATGGATATTTCCGTTCCAAGAGTCTGCCGATGCTATGTTCAACTCTGCACTGAACATTGAGTTTGCGATACTGCGAACACATGCGGAGATTATCCTAACCAGCGTTCCAAAGAACTGTCCAGAATATGCGGAGGCCCACAGACTGCTGAAATTCATCCACTATTTTATCCCTATCAGCGACAAGGAGATTCCGCCAACGAGTATCATGCGTGAGTTCCTTGGTGGCTCCAGTTTTAAGTATTAGCTTTGATTTGTGTAATTGAGAAAATTAAAAAATCTGTCAATAGAAAATTAAGTAAATGATTATTTATAAATGGTTAGAAACACTCGGCAGATATGTGCTGCTGATGAAACGATCCTTCTCACGACCGGAACGTTTCCGTATGTTTTGGAAAAAATATGTGGTAGAAATGTCAGCACTAGGTGTTGATTCTATTGGTATCGTATTGTTGATATCCTTCTTCATCGGAGCAGTTATCTGCATCCAGATGAAGCTGAACATCCAGAGTCCATGGATGCCCCGATGGGTAAGTGGATACACCACACGTGAAATTCTGTTATTGGAGTTTTCGTCAAGTATCATGTGTCTGATTCTCGCCGGAAAAGTAGGATCAAATATCGCTTCCGAATTGGGAACTATGCGTGTGACACAGCAAATCGATGCCTTGGAAATCATGGGTGTCAACTCAGCATCCTACCTGATCTTGCCGAAAATCATGGGATTGATGACGCTAATGCCTTTCCTCGTCATCTTCTCCGCAGCCACAGGTATTTTGGGAGCTTATGCCACTGCCTTCATCGGACATGTGCTACCGCCTGAAGATCTCACCGCCGGTTTACAACATTCATTTGTTCCTTGGTTCCTCTGGATGAGTATCATCAAAAGTACTTTCTTTGCATTTATCATCGCCAGCGTGGCATCATTCTTCGGCTATACCGTCGAAGGCGGATCCGTAGAGGTAGGTAAGGCAAGTACGGATGCTGTTGTTAACTCCAGCGTCCTCATTCTCTTCTCCGATGTGTTCCTCACGCAGTTACTCTCGTAAAAATCCTACCTCTCTCCGAAGGGAAGTCTCCCTAAGGTCTTTAGATTCCTTAAAAAGAAAAAATGATTGAAGTAAAACACCTATATAAGTCCTTTGGCGACAAAGAAGTATTGACAGACATCAATACCATCTTCGAAGATGGAAAAACCAACCTCATCATCGGACAATCAGGCGCAGGAAAGACTGTACTAATGAAAAATGTCGTAGGATTGCTCGAACCTACAAAAGGTGAGATTCTTTACGATGGACGAAACTTTGTACAGATGTCTAAACATGACAAAGTACTCATGCGCCGCGAAATGGGCATGATTTTCCAAAGTGCAGCCCTTTTTGATTCGCTGTCGGTATTGGAAAATGTGATGTTTCCTCTGGATATGTTCTCATCAATGACGTTGCGCGAACGACAGAAGCGCGCTATCTATTGTCTCGACCGCGTCAATCTATTGGGTACTGAGAATAAATATCCGGGTGAGCTATCAGGCGGTATGCAGAAACGTGTTGCTATAGCACGCGCCATTGTGATGAATCCGAAGTATCTGTTCTGCGACGAGCCGAACTCTGGTCTCGATCCGAAAACGTCGCTTGTCATCGACGAACTACTGGAGGGTATTACTAAAGAATTCAATACAACGACTATCATCAACACCCATGATATGAACTCCGTAATGGGTATCGGTGAAAATATTGTTTTTATCGCTGATGGCTTGAAAGAATGGCAAGGCTCAAAAGAAACTGTCATTTCCTCCAACAACAAAAAGCTTAACGAGCTCGTTTTCGCTTCAGACCTATTCAAAAAAGTAAAAGAAATAGAAACACATGAAAACAAAACCTAAATCATACTATCTCGAAAGTAACACGATTGAACTCTTCCGTATAGAATAAACCCCTATTGTTATGAAACGAATCTTCATGTTATTCTTCGTGCTCTGCGGCGGAATGGCTCTGTGGGCACAACAACAAAAGGAATTAGTGGTGGTATATGCCACTTCCAATGATGGTTTTGTCAACATCAGACAACAACCATCAGCCAAATCAAAGATTATAGGAAAGGTATTCCCTATGTTCCACGGAATTGGAAATGGTGTATTGCGAGAAAGAGGACAGAAATGGGATAAAGTTAGCGTGGGCAACATTACCGGATGGGTTAATAACAAATACATCGCCTATATGTCGTGGTACACTCATGAAGGCGATACCATTCTCATAACCAACAAAGACAATATACCTATTTATACGATCAGCTATGCCGAAGAAGGCGAGATGCCCGTGTTTACCTACGTAAAAAAAGAAACCATCCTCGCCGACAAATTTCAAGAGCAAGGTGACTATTATGTACTGATTACCGGTCACGACAATCTGTTCATCCGTAAACAAGATGTCAAACTTATCATCAAGGAATAAAATGAAAGGCTACATCCAACTCCTTTCAAAAGGAAAAATCAAACGTTATGTTCAATTTCTCGAAATCAGTGAAAATCCTACGCTGATTGAACAATATCGCAAGTGGCATTCCGAAAAATACAACTGGCAGGAGGTACGTGATGGTATTCGCGCTGTCGGCATTTTGGAAATGGAAATCTATATCCTCGGTAGTAAACTTGTGATGATTGTCGATGCCCCTGCTGACTTTCAATGGGAAGAAGCGATGAACAAGCTTGCCACCCTACCTCGTCAAGCAGAATGGGAAGCTTTCGTTTCCCAGTTCCAAGGTTGCTCCGCCGATGCTCGTAGCGATGAGAAATGGCAACCTATGGAACGTATGTTCAGATTGTATTGAGCCTTCTTTACAGCTTACAAATGGATAAATTAGACATCATGAATAGATTGAAATTCATTCTGTTGGTATTAGGACTATTGGTGACACTGCAGATGTCAGCACAGTATCAAGAAGATAAAGTGACGATTCTGACTGATGACTCGCTATCTACGGAGAGCGTTGTGGACTCGCTACAGCCACTACCATGGCCAGAAAATTTGCAAGCATGTATCGATACTCTGTTGTTTACGAAATTACTGGATATATCAGACATTGGATTGGTCATCTGGGATCTGACAGCAGACTCATGCCTCTATGCCTTCCATCCGAGACATAGACTGCGTCCGGCATCGACGATGAAAGCGATGACAGCCATAACTGCATTGGACAAATTGGGCAGTGACTATCTGTTTCGTACACAATTAAGATACAAGGGAAGAATTATAGAATACCGCGACTCAACAGATGCTATCACGGGAAAGACGCTGGAGGGGGATATATGGTGCATCGGTGGTATGGACCCACTCTTTGCGGCTGATGACATGAGAATGTTTGCGAATGCCATTCGTGAACTGAACGTTGACACAATTCGTGGGAACCTATATGCTGACCTATCACACAAGGACAAAGACCGATTAGGTGAAGGATGGTGTTGGGATGACGACAACCCTTATCTCTCACCGCTATTGATTGACAGAAAGGATAAATTCCTTGACAAACTGATGCAACAGTTGCGCAATGCCCGTATCTATTTAGACACACAACAGGGGGAGCAGGTATGCCCATCGGGTACAATTGAACTATGTACACGTACACATACAATGGATGAGGTGCTGCAACCGATGATGAAAAACAGTAACAACTTGTTTGCCGAGGCTATGTTTTACCAATTGGCAAACCGGATGGGTGGTAAATGGGCTACGGCAAAAAACGCACGGACAGCAGTTCAACAGGTGATGACAAAGGCTGGTATAGACCCAAAACCATACTACATCGCTGACGGCAGTGGACTATCGCTATATAGTTACTTATCGGCTGAGATGGAGGTGAAGATGTTACGTTTTGCCTACCAGAACCGCAACATATACGATCACCTATATGCTTCGATGCCAATAGCAGGCGTCGATGGCACACTGAGCGGACGTATGGGCAAGACCAGTGCAGCACATAACGTGCATGCGAAAACTGGAACGGTGACGGGTGTTAGTTCACTGGCAGGATACTGCACTGCAGCTAACGGGCATGTATTGTGTTTCTCAATTATAAACCAGGGAGTGCAGAGCCACGCACCAGCCCGTGCTTTTCAAGACAGAGTGTGCGTGGCAATGTGCAGAGTTTATTGACATTCATCATTATCAACACCGAACAGCGGATCCTCTGGCATAACCATAATCGGTTTCTGCTGTTCGACTTTCAGAATATTTTCCGGAACGTATTTTTTATCAACAACCAGACGGAACATGTATTCACCAAACCAACGATTGGTCATAATCATACAACCTTTCTGACCATTGTCGGCTCCCCATGAGTTTTCAACTTTCCATTTAATCGGTTTCCCATTTGCATCGAGATCAACAGCGGTGAGTGTCATCGCATGAGTGCTACCACTATCGAAGGTGCTAATACGTTCAGCCTTTGTCATCGGAAACGTTGTACCGAAGAGTGTACCATAGTCGAAATTGTCAGTATCGAGATAGCCACGTTTGCGGTCGAGTTGCTTACCTACATCATAAGAACTGTAAAGTTTACGACCGTCTTTTAGGGAAGCAATGGCCATCTGTGCAATATCCTCAACAGGAAGGTTGACATACTTCCAATTGTGACCATCATAGGTATGTCGATCGTATTCCACTTCGTAGGTCTGATAATAGGGACGACGCGGATCGTTCATTGCCATAATGAAAGTGCCGTTGAGCGGACCGCCAACAATTTCCTGATAGAACTCCTGTGGAGTATAGGTCTTCGGTGTACCGATAGCTTTGCCGTTCTTGTCTTTGAAAGCATAGGTAAATTCCTTGACGGGTTCCCCCAAAGTAAGCGACAACATACGATAGACGGTGGAGAGCATCTCTGTTTTACGGACTTGGATGGTTTTCTGTGATTTGCCGTCGGCAACCATTTTGCGCAACTCCAGTCCATATTCACGTAGTTTAGAAGTAATCAGGCGCGACATGATACGGGTATTTTCTGCAGAAAAGGTTTCTGGTTGAACGCTCTTAGGCACCAGACCATATTTCTCGGCGAGGTCGGCGACACCACAGAAGGTACCGCCATCGTTAAGCGGACTCTTAAAGAAGAAACGAACGCGTTCATCTTCCATCGGCTTTTTAGCATTGTCGATGACACCCTGAAGGAAGAGGTTGGACTTCTCTAACTGGTCAAAAAAGAACAAGTAGTCGTGAGAGAATTCAACTGTAATGCTGTCGCCGTGATTTCTGGAGAAATTAGAACGTAGAACGTTCAACCCAGAAAACATCCAGCAGCGACCCGAAGACTTCTGGTCATGAATACACTGCTTAGGCGTCTCCACACTAAAGTAGGTGTCGATAGGTCCCTGATTGCGAAAATTCTTCGACAGGTCATCTATGTTATTACTTGCTATCGCATTGAAGATAGCTTTGTCGGAAGATGATGCAGGTTGTGCCTTCTCAATCTGGCGCAGCATATCAGCACTGATACCACCGCTATTTGTCTGCGCACCTGCAACCAATGAAAGTGCCAAGCAAAAGCCCAGCACTGAGTGACGAGTGTTCATATAATTACGAATTAATAATTTTACTTTTTCTTTTGAGTCTTTACTTTGAACTGTGTGATGTTACTAATTTTTTGTCCACCTTGCAACACATATATATTGAATTCAGCCACACCATCCTTCAATTTCTTGTTGGTTTGCACCATTGCGGTATAGCGGATTCCCTTACCAGGAGCTAAACACTCGACATGGACGCTGGGAGAGATCTGAATATATTTGTTGCCTGTGATTTCCTCAACGACAGGTACGACATCATAGAGTGCTGTATCACCATCGTTATAAACCTCGAAGATAACCTTGCTGAGTTCGCCGCCTGCTATAGCATTGTCCTGATTGGTATCAACCAAACGAGCATTTTTCACTGTGAGTGTGGAACTATAGATATATTTGGCGTTAATCTCGGAGATTTCACTCTTTCCTGGAGAAACATTGACAGGTTCGGAAGCGCTGTATTCTGTTGTATAGTCCAATCCCTCAAAGTCGTAAAGACGATCATCACCACTATTGGTAGCATCGAAACCGCTGTTACCGCTGCTGCGATATGGTTCATCATCAGTGTTACGGTCGTTCTCACCAGAAACACCTTTACGGGTTTCACGGTTCTGCATCACTTTTTGATAGTGTTCGTGCAAATCATCACGGTCGTAATGGCGAATGCGTTCATAGTATTCGCTACGTTCTTCAGCCTCCTGTTTGTCGGCTGCAGCACCAACAGCTGCACCCATAACAGCACCTCCCGCCATACCAATAACAGCACCAACATTAGCTCCGCGATGTCCACCAGTAATTCCACCGATAGCAGAACCGAGAATCGTACCAAACATACCTCCTGTATATGCACCGGCACCCGTATATGTGCCACAACTACTAAACAGTAATATGCCACTTACTAAAAATATCAATGTCTTCTTCATAATCAGTCCCTTTCGTATAGATGATTAACCTTTTCATTTGCAAAAATAATGAATTCCCAGCAACAAGCAAAAAGTATTTTCCCTATTTTACTATAGGGGAAACCCTATTTCATTTTTCCTATGGTCAGAAAAGTTATCAACAAAAGATCCCTATTCCTTGCGGAACAGGGATCTTATCGATAGTGATAAATCTTGTGATTATTCAGCCTTCGCTTCCTCAGCAGGTGCCTCTGTAGTTTCTTCTACAGCCTTAGGAGCTTCAGCAACTTCCTCTGCCTTTTCCTCAACAGCTACAGTTTCCTCAGCAGCCTCTGCCTTCGGAGCAGCCTTACGGCTACGACGGGTCTTCTTAGCTGCCTTAGGAGTCTTAGCCATATTCTCATCAAAGTCAACCAATTCGATGAATGCGATATCAGCTGCGTCACCTAAACGATGACCAAGTTTGATGATGCGGGTGTAGCCACCAGGACGGTCACCTACCTTCGGACCGATTACGCCGAACAATTCTTTGATGGCTTCCTTATTCTGAAGGTAGCGGAAAGCAACACGACGAGCATTTGTCGTATCGTCCTTACTACGTGTAATCAGTGGCTCTACATACTTCTTTAGCGCCTTAGCCTTGGCGAGGGTCGTAGTGATTCTTTTGTGCTCAATCAGCGAAATTGCCATGTTAGCAAGCATGGCGCGACGGTGATCAGCAGTACGGCCCAGATGGTTGAATTTCTTTCCGTGTCTCATTTCTTTTTTACTCGTTTAATTTGTATTTTGTAATATCAGTTCCAAACGACAGATTCAGGCTCTCGAGCAAATCATCAAGCTCAGAAAGCGATTTCTTACCGAAGTTGCGGAACTTCAAGAGGTCGGTCTTGTTGTACTG
>CADCPZ010000029.1 GCA_902803475.1 uncultured Prevotellaceae bacterium | reverse complement strand
TTATAGAGGTCTTCCACACCGACATCAAGTAACTTAGAAATCTTTGCAAGAGTTTCCATGTCAGGTTGAGAGGTGTTGGTACACCATTTCGATACGGTTGAAGGGGTAATGCCCAGCTGCTCAGACAGCCACTTGCTCGTTTTCTTTTTTTCTACGAGTAGTAGTTTTAGACGATTAATATCTTCCATTTGTCGTTTTCAAATTATAACCTCTGCAAAGATAATGAATTATTATCAATTTCTTATAAGAATTGGCTAAAATCTGTAGATTTGAGGTTGTATTTACATAAAATTAGAAAATTAGCGAGTCTGTTATCGCAAACAGACCCGCTAAAGAATGGTAAGTAAAAGAAATCTATATTCCCAGGCCAAAAAACGCCTATTTATATATATAATAGGTACCTCCATCACTTTGGCAATACTTGCGGAGCAGTTGCTGAATGAACTCGGCATTCTCCCTGACACGCTGTTCATTGCCGTCATAGCCGTTGATGAGCACCAGCAGATGACGGGTCTCCAACGACATCTTCGTACGTTCATGGTCGCTGGTAGGTGTCCCTACCCCACCTTCAGCATCGCGATAAACGGGCAGCCCGTGAATATTGATCATGCCTCGTCCGATACCCTCATAAGGCTCTCCTTCCCTGCCGATGCCCAGCGTCAGCGTGTCGCCCACGAACTTGTCTGCATCGAAGCCTCCGATGCTGTAGCCGTATGCGATGGAAGCCAAGTTGATGAGATCGACCAGCGTATCACGCTGATACAGCTGTTTACCTTGTAGCATCCTTCGTATCAACGCCTCTGATGCAGGGCGATAACGCGAGGGATCCTTTCCGCAGGCACGATACACATTTCTTGTTGCGGCAATGCTTGCAAGTTCTTTCAGCGACTCCGTTGTCAGCTCCGCCCTGTAGCGTTCGCCCATCGCCTCAATCTCTTTCCACAAGGCTTCCTGGTAAGGAGTATTCACCACTTCAGCCTCAACGCAAGCACCCACAAACACGGGGCACACCTGTTCTATTTCTCGTGATACGATGACTTTCATTGCTCAATTCTATTTTATCCGTAATTGCGATATTCGCAGATTGTATTCAGGAAGGTTCTCCATATCTGTCTGCAAAGATAGTGAAAGTCGAAGATAATGCAAAATAAAGTTCTTTATTTTCATTATTGAGACGCATCCTATCTTCGAGACAGCCTCAAAGATAGTAAAAAGTCGAAGATAATGCAAAAAAATGATTTTTATCATAAAAGATTCTTTGGGATAGAAAGTGTCTGGCAGATTTTTCGTATTTTTGTGCCATTCAACGACAAACGAGTTATGCGGATAGGCATTTTTATAGTAATTCTGACCACAGTCCTGATGCTGAGCGGATATGTAGGCTGGCATCTATGGCGTATCTCTCCTGGTGTATATAAAGGTGTGACATTAGGTATTTTCCTGTTATGGGCCATTACGTTTTTTGTTGGGTTCTTCCTCATGGAACACCTGCCCATTGGGGCTGCGACAGTTATGTACGAAGTTGGCAACACTTGGCTGATTGCATTTCTCTACCTGTTGCTTCTTTTCGTTGCAGCAGACATTTTCTCCCTATGCCACCTATTGCCGAAAGCCTACCTGAAAGACAGCACGGCAGGCCTTCTTACAGCAGTAGGTATCGTGGCTGTTATCATGACCCTTGGAGGCTTTCATTACCACCACAAATACAGAGAGGAGATGACTATCCTGACCGACAAACCCTTAGAGAAAGAGATGACCATTGTGATGGCGAGCGACTTGCACCTCGGTTATCACAATCGCAAGGCGGAATTAGCACGGTGGATTGACCTGATCAATGATGAGCATCCCGATTTGGTGCTCTTGGGTGGCGACGTGATTGATTTTAGCACCCGTCCTGTCATAGAAGGCAACTATGCAGAAGAGTTCCAACGTGTGAAGGCACCTGTCTATACCATCCTCGGCAACCATGAGTACTTTGGGAATGTCGGGAAAGCTGGAACCTTCTTCAAACAGGCCGGCATTCTATTGTTGAAAGACTCTGTAGCCCACTTCAAAGGATTAGACATCATCGGACGAAATGACCGCACAAGTCCCACAAGAAAGAAGCTTTCAGAACTTGCTGCTGGCCTTGGTGGTTTCACTATCCTACTCGACCACCAGCCTTATCAGCTTGAAGAAGCAGAAAAGGCAGACATCGACTTTCAGTTCAGCGGGCATACCCACCGCGGACAAGTATGGCCCTTGTCATGGGTAACAGATTTGGTGTACGAAAAGTCATGGGGGCACCATCATCGCGGCAACACCCAATACTATATCAGTTCTGGCCTTGGCATCTGGGGACCCAAAATCCGTATCGGCACCCGTTCAGAATATCTGGTGGTGCACATCAAAAAACGTTCATAAAGCCCGCTGTCCTATTTTTTGTTCAATTGTCTGACAGGGAAAGTGAAGTAAGTATCAGGGAAAGGTTCGTTCTTCAACGTGAAGTGCCACCACTCCGTGTCAAAAGGCTTGAAGCCGTGACGCATCATCGCCTTGCGCAAAATCATACGGTTCTGGAACTGCTCTGCGGTGATACTTCGCCCTGCAGGTGACTTGCTGTTGTCGCCCGTATATTCACCCGTATCCGGATTGCCGCAGAAATCGGGATGACTTTCCGGACCAAACCAGTCAAAGGTACCACCCATATCAAGTTCCTTCTCCGTTGCCATATCGAAAAGCGTCAGGTCGAGCGTACTACCGCGAGTGTGTCCACTCTTCTCACAGATGTATTCCTGTGGAAAGAGCACGCGCTTGTCGAGATCAGGATAGAAGTAGCGCTTCATCAGCGTATCGGGGATGGCTTCTGCCCAGCGCACAAAGTGGTCAACGCCTTTCTGTGGACGGTAAGCATCATATATCTTCAGGCGATAACCCTGTTTGATGACATCGTCGCTCACGGCCTTCAGACTGTCGGCAGCCTGCCGTGTGAGCAGCGCAGTAGGCTCCTCATAGCCGTCGATGCGGGCACCCACAAAGTTATATGTACCGAAATATCGGATTTCCAGGATGACGTCGGGCACCACATCGGTAATGGTTACAAACTGACTTGCGTCGTCTGGTGCGACAGTCGTCTCACCCTTCTTTGTTTCCGAAGAGCAGGACGCCATCATCATGCCGCAGATAGTCAGGATGGCGGCAAACATCCATAGTTTAGAAGTCTGTTTCATGATGTTCATCCATTGAATGAAAAAAATCATCTGTATATTTCCAAATACAGCTTTGCTTGATAATCTTTACGAATGCAAAAATACAAACTAAATGTGTAATCTCCAAGACATGATGGATATTTTTTGCTTAGGTTGGAAAAAGACTTAGGATAGTCTGAACAACAGAATGTCGCCGGCAGGAACGGTGTAGGAAGTATTCATGGTTTCTTCCTGAAGGGTCTTCGTAAGATGACGAGGTGTGTTGTTCTTTGCCTTGATGAGTACCGTCATCGAATCCCAGTGGTTCTTGTTGACAATAGCGAGGTACTGATGTCCGTCTTTGTTGAGCTGTGAGATGATGGCCCCTTTGCTGCTGACGACTTTCAGGGAACTGAGGTTGACAGGCATCGTATTTTGCTTGCTGCATCCTTGCGGAATGATTTTCATGTGTTTTACAGATGTAACCTTTGCTCCATAGAATAGTTTGGCAATGTTCTTCAGTTCTTGATTCATCTGCTGGACAGTGTTCCAGGTCTTGGTTTTCTGTCCTTTCGATGTGACAGGAGCATCACGAAAGCCCTGTTTGTCGCCTTCACCTGGATTCCAATAAGTGAAATACTGGATGGCCTGTGCTCCGTAGGTAAGATTCGAATAGATTTGCAATCTCAGCGATGCCAATGTTGCTGTGGGATAGTAGTTGCCCTCGTTGTAAGGCACATCGTGGGCTGTAGAGAGGGCAAATGCCCAGAAGGGTTTTCCTGAAGAAAGGCTTTCCTTTCGTACCATTTCCAGATTCTGATACCAAGTGGAACGGATACCGTTTGTAGTGACCGGATAATAGTCGAACGATAGCTGCTGGCACGATGTTGCTGAGGCGGCTTTCAGGTATTCCTGATAGTTCTTGGCTTTGGTGCTGGGTTCTATCCAGGCAGGGTTATAGAAGGGGAAGAGGTTGATATAGAAACAATGTGTCGAATCAATGTTTTTGATGCGGCTGATGAGCTGCTGCTGTTGACGCATCTGCGGAACGGTCGGCTCGTCTTGTATCAGATAGCCAAAGAAACCGTTTTCCTGTTTCAAGGATCGAGCCACCATTGTTGTTTTACTGTGTAATTCAGGACAGTTTCCGATGATGCCCACCCCGTATTTCTCTGCAGTCTTGCATGCCTTCAGCAGCTTGTCGTATGAGGAATAAGGATAGAGACTGACGGTGAATCCGCATTCGCTGAACGTGCGAAACGCCTCATCGGAAGTGGCATAGTCAGGTACGCCCCAATAGGCAATAATGGGCATCTTACCATTAGCCCTTGCCGTTACTGGCAACAGGCATAACAAAAGCAGTATCAGATATATGCTGTTTTTCTTCATCTTTTCTAATAGAACGTACAATATTATATAATATTGTGACGTTATTGTAATAATCATGATTTGATGATTCACAAATACATCTTATAAACTAAAAGTATAATGTCGCGATTTAAAGATAAAACTTTACTCATAACGGGAGGAACAGGCTCATTTGGCAATGCTGTGCTGAACCGTTTCCTCAAAACAGATATTGGTGAAATCCGTATTTTCTCACGTGATGAAAAGAAACAGGACGATATGCGGCACTTCCTGCAGGCAAACTATGCAGAAGTGGCTCATAAAGTGAAATTCTACATCGGTAATGTACGTCAGCGGGAGGCTGTGGATTTTGCGATGGACGGAGTCGATTATGTCTTCTCTGCAGCTGCATTGAAACAGGTTCCTTCCTGTGAATTCTTCCCGATGGAGGCTGTCCGCACCAATGTGGAAGGCACGAATAATGTGCTGTTGAGTGCCATCGCTCACGGTGTGAAAAACATTGTTGTTCTTTCTACAGACAAAGCCGCCTACCCTATCAATGCAATGGGTATTTCAAAAGCCATGATGGAGAAAGTGGCGATTGCTCAAGGACGTGCTCTTGGCGTCAATGCCAAGACAACCATTTGCTGTACCCGTTACGGCAACGTAATGGCTTCACGCGGCAGCGTGATTCCTCTTTGGGTTGAGCAGATGATGGAAGGCAAACCCATCACCATCACCGACCCGAATATGACGCGTTTCATGATGACGCTGGATGATGCGGTGGATTTGGTCATATATGCTTTTGAGCACGGTGAAAACGGCGATCTCTTTGTGCAGAAAGCTCCTGCTGCTACGCTTGACGTGCTGGCAGAAGCCTTGAAACAGACTTACGCCAAGATCAATCCGAAGTATGGTGAGACGGAAGTGAAGGTGATTGGTACCCGTCACGGCGAGAAATTGTATGAGACACTGGTAACTCGCGAAGAAATGGCGAAAGCTATTGATATGGGTGACTACTACCGGATTCCTTGCGATAATCGCGACTTGAACTATGATAAGTTCTTTACAGAGGGTGATCATAAGGTAGAACAGGTGGAGGAGTATCATTCACATAACACTCGCCGCTTGGATGTGGAAGGTATGAAGGAACTGCTGCTGAAACTCAACTTCATACGTGAG
This sequence comes from uncultured Prevotellaceae bacterium, assembly GCA_902803475.1. Classification (GTDB taxonomy): domain Bacteria; phylum Bacteroidota; class Bacteroidia; order Bacteroidales; family Bacteroidaceae; genus Prevotella. The sequence goes on along the minus strand of CADCPZ010000029.1, from coordinate 16,890 downwards.
GATCTTGGGATGCAGCCTCGTGCTAAAGCTCGTGATTACCGTTCGGAATAAATAGTTAATCGTAAATAGTTAAATTGTAAATAAATGAGGTTTTTCATTTGTGGCTGCAACGGTATGGCTGGTCATACCATCAGCCTATATCTACAAGAACAAGGTCATGAGGTCTATGGTTTTGACCTCAAGGAATCCAAATATATCAGAAGCTTTGCTGGTAATGCCTTTGATACAGAGACCATCGCCCGTGTGATTAAGGAAGGAAAATATGACAGCGTCATTAACTGTATAGGTGTTCTAAACCAGTTTGCAGAACAGGATCATGCATTGGCGACATTCCTCAACAGCTATTTCCCGCATTTTCTGGCTAAGACAACGGAGGGTACGGATACTCAAGTTATTCACATGAGTACCGATTGTGTTTTTTCTGGTAAGAAAGGAGCTTATACAGAAGATGATTTCCAAGATGGAACAACCTTTTATGACAGAAGCAAGGCTTTAGGAGAATTGAACGATGACAAGAATATCACTCTTCGCAATAGTATTGTCGGACCAGACATCAATCCAAAGGGAATTGGTCTGTTGAATTGGTTCCTCCATCAGGAAAAACAAATTAACGGCTATACCAAGACTATTTGGACAGGTCAAACCACTCTTCAGTTGGCAAAAACTATGGAGCAGGCTGCCAAGGAGAAAGCGCATGGATTGTATAATACGGTACCCGATCATGGTATCAGCAAGTATGAATTATGCAAGCTGTTCAACCATTATTTCCGAAATGATGCTATCACCATCAATCCTGTGGATGGCATCATTGCCGACAAATCATTGAAGAGAACAAAGTTCGACTTTGGCTATCTGATTCCCGACTATGAGCAAATGGTATCAGAATTGGCCGAATGGGTGACTAAGCACAAAGAAATGTACCCTCATTACGCTCTTTAGTTTCATGTTTCAAGTTTCACGATTCAAACAGTTAAGGACATGAGTAAATTAAAACTGATGACTATTGTGGGCACACGCCCAGAAATCATAAAGATGTCTGCTATCATCAAGAAGGCAGACAAGTACTTTGACCAGGTATTGGTACATACGGGTCAGAACTATGACTACACATTGAATGAGGTCTTCTTCAAGGATTTGGGTCTGCGTGAGCCGGATTATTACTTAGGTGTTGTTGGCGACAACCTTGGGCAGACGATGGGTAACGTAATAGCCAAAAGCTATGAACTGATGGCTGAGGTGAAGCCCGATGCCATTATCGTACTGGGCGACACGAACAGTTGTTTGTGTGTCATCTCAGCCAAACGCTTGAAGATTCCTGTATTCCACATGGAGGCAGGAAACCGCTGCAAGGACGAGAACTTGCCGGAGGAGGTGATTCGCCGCATTGTGGATGTGACCAGTGATGTCAATCTTTGCTATAGTGAACATGCCCGTCGCTATATCCTTGATACAGGTGTAAAGCCTGAATACACCTATGTTGTCGGTTCTCCGATGGCTGAGGTCTTGAAAGAATTTCTCCCGCAAATAGAAGCGAGCACCGTACTTCAAGATCTGGGCTTGGAAGCAGGTAAGTATATTCTGCTCTCAGCTCACCGTGAGGAGAATATTGATAATGAGCATAATTTCTTCTCGCTGATGAATGCTGTGAACACGATGGCAGAAACATACAACATGCCTGTACTGTACAGTTGCCATCCGAGAAGTCAGAAAATGATTGAGAAGCGTGGCTTTAAGTTCAATGACAAGGTAATCCAGCACAAGCCGCTGGGCTTTTTCGACTATAACAAACTTCAGCAGAATGCTTTCTGCGTGGTAAGCGATAGTGGAACCGTTCCTGAGGAAGGAGCATTCTTTGGATTCCCGGCAGTAAGCATCCGTACCAGTACTGAACGCCCTGAGGCTATGGATAAAGGTGTGTTTACGATTGGTTCCATCACATCGGAACAAGTGCTGCAAGCTGTTGATTTAGCTGTCAGTATGCATGCCAATGGTGATGATGCCTGTATCGTTCCGGCATACGTAGATGAGAACGTATCGACAAAGGTCATCAAGCTCATCCAAAGCTATGTGGGGATTGTGAATAAAATGATTTGGCGGAAAGAATGAATATCCTAATAGTTACAGAAGTCTTTTATCCAGAAAACTTTCATGTCAACGACTTTGCTCAGACAATGGTTGCAAAAGGACATCACGTGAAGGTGATGACTCGTCAGCCATCCTACCCTCTGGGTTATGTCTATCCGGAATACAAGAATGAAAAACATTCTGTGGAGAAATGGGGCGAGATAGAGATTCATCGGTTTGATATTGTTGAAGGATACAAGGAAAGCAAGGTAAAAAAGATTTGGAACTATTTTCACTATGTGAAGCGAGGTGAAGATGTTATTGAAAATATCGTCAATGACATGGATTTGATCATCGTCTATCATACAGGTCCTCTTTCCTTAGCCTTACCAGCCATCTATGCCAAAAAGAAATTCGGAATCCCTGTGATTGTATGGAGTTTCGATATATGGCCTGATACCGTTTATATGTATGGATTCCCGCGTGTGTTTCCAATAACTACTACCGTCAATCATATTATAAGAAAGGTATATGGCAATGCAGATGCCATTATGATTAGCAGCAAGCGTTTTGCCGACACTATCCGAGAATATGCTCCTCATGCTGATATTACTTATGCTCCCAATTGGCAGATGCAGACAGACGAACAGCCTTCATCTTTGTCGTTTGACAAGTCGAAGTCAAATTTCGTTTTTACAGGAAATATATCGAAAGCGCAGAATCTGGAGAATACTGTTCGTGGATTTGCAAAGGCAAATTTGAACAATGCTGTTCTAAATATCGTTGGCGACGGATCGTATTTGCCAGTCATCAAAGAAGTAGTAAACGAATTAGGGTGTGAAAACATCAAATTTCACGGACGCGTTCCATACAATGAAATATCAAGCGTGTTGAAAGCATGCGATTATCTTGTGCTGCCATTAACACCAAAATCAGGTATCGATAAAACCGAACCCTTTAAGCTTCAATCCTATCTGCAATCACGAAAGCCTATATTGGGTATCATAAGAGGAGCTGGGCGTGAGATTATTGAAGAAAACAGATTGGGTATCTGTTGTGATCCTGAAAACATCGACGACATATCATTAGGTTTCAAGCGAATGTTAGAGATGACAGATGCGGATAAGCAGAAGGTAAGTGTCGCAGCAGAAACATTGATGAATACTCGGTTTTGTAAAGAATCAATAATAACAACGATAGAGACTTTAGTAAAACGGGTTGTGAACAATGGTCTTACCTAAGTTGCATGTATTCTGTATATTCGTTTGCTAAATAATTCTCAATAGCATTCTTGTATTGTTTCCACAGATTAGATGCCCTTTCTGATTTTTGCTGTACATCTTCTTTGTTTAAACGTGAAATCAGGAATATTAGGTCGTCTAAAGATTCATCAATGCAATAGCCAAAGTTGTTTTTCATTACTTTGTCTGCAGTAATAATTCCTTTGGTTGTAATAATGGGCTTACCGACAAACATGGACTCGTAGTATTTGTTGGGAGCAGCAAACAGGTGGTTTGGATTCTCTTTGGCATACATGGCATAGACGATGTCGGAATTGTACATAATGCGTAGGCCATCGGTGTAATCTACTTTGCCATAATATCGGATATTTGGACAGTCTTTTAGTAATTCCAGTTTTGAAACAAATTCTTTAGCCCCATATCCCGCAATGTTAAGATTATAATATCCTTTTGCACCTCCGTCAATAAGCTCTGCCAAACATCTGCCTTCGGAAAACCCTCCGACATATACTAACGTGAAGAGATTGTTATCGAAATGATACTTCTTATCTTTATACAAAAAATCCGAGCATTTGAATGAGGGAATGTTTTGAAGTACGCTGTATTTTCCTTCTATATTATATGGTATTTGTTTGATACGTTCAGGTTCACAAATAATGATATGGTCTGCATTCTTAACACTTACCCATTCCATAAACTTAAAAGCGGTAGCAACAATCCTACCTTGATTGTATAACGTATCTGAAATCCAGTCAAAAACATCAAACAGCATATAATTCTTTCTGCGACTCAACATTTTGTAAATCGCAGAAGGAAAAGCTGCATCGAGATCGCAAGCATGAATTTTGAGACCATCATGAAACGAGAACAAAGTTTTGAGAATAAACCACATCCATTTCAGTCGATCAATAATGGCCGCCATACCTCCCTGATTGTATTTACTCTTTGCTGGGCAGTATATAGTATTGGGTAGTTGATGAGAGTTGCCTAAACGATCCCATGCGATGATTTTGTATTCTATCTTATTTCGACGATAGAAATCAACATATTTCTTTGCACGTGAATCGGAGATAATATCATTGCAGCGTATTAAAACTATCATTATTTGTACTTATAGAAGTTGAAATATTTATGATTTCAAGAAATTTACGATTCGCCCACAGGCTTTTCCGTCGCCATAAGGATTTACTGCATTGCTCATTTTTTCGTATACTTGGGGGTCATCTAACAGGGTAGATACTTCATTGACTATATTTGAATAGTTGGTTCCAACAAGTTTCACGGTTCCGGCATCTATTGCTTCTGGGCGCTCTGTGGTATCGCGCATCACCAGCACAGGTTTACCCAGACCAGGTGCCTCTTCCTGAATACCACCACTGTCGGTCAGTACGACAAATGATTTCTCCATCAGATATACGAACTCCAGATATTGTAATGGTTCGATGAAGAAAAAGTTTGGGTAGATTGTCAGGTCTTCACCAAACACCTGCCGGATGGGCTTACGCACATTGGGGTTGAGATGCATGGGGTAGACGAAATCAACATCAGGGTATTTCTCAGATAGGTCTTTCATGGCTGTCACCATGTTGATGAACCCTTCTCCGAAATTCTCACGGCGGTGGCCGGTAATAAGAATCAGTTTTTTGCCATCGTTTAGTCGGGTGACATCATACCCACTTGCAGCCAACACGTTCACCTGCTTGTTGGCAAGTTGACTATCGTTATTCAGTCTATCAACAACCATGTGAAGGGCATCAATCACCGTATTGCCTGTAACGAATATTTTTCCCTGAGTACTCTCCTCTTTTAGGTTTTTCTCAGATTGTAGGGTGGGAGCAAAGTTGTATGTTGCAATGCGACCCGTAATCTGGCGATTTATTTCCTCAGGCCACGGGCTATAGATGTTGTGTGTGCGCAGTCCCGCCTCCACATGTCCAACGGGAATCTGTTGGTAAAAAGCCGCAAGTGCTGCAGCAGCAGATGTAGTGGTGTCACCATGTACCAACACCACGTCCGGCTTCCATTCGTTGAGCACGTTACGCATGCCTATCAACACCTGTGCGGTAATGTCGTAAAGGTCCTGACCTTGCTTCATGATATTCAAATCGTAGTCGGGATGGATATCGAAAATTCGAAGAACTTGGTCAAGCATCTCGCGGTGCTGACCGGTAACGCAGACTTTTGTTTCGAAAGAGGCTGTCTCTTTTTGTAAGGCCTTTACCAGCGGGCACATCTTGATGGCTTCTGGTCTGGTACCAAACACTAATAATATTTTTTTCATTGTTTCTTGTTTTTACATTAAAGAGTGGCAATATCGAATGAGTTCTTTCAGTATGTTGATGTGCTCTGTGAGGGTTGTATCTCCAAGGGCCTTCTTTATTTGTGCCATGAAAAGTCTTGTTCGATAATATCGTTTAAAATTTTGATAGATAGTTCGTTGGGGGAATCCTTTCTTGTCATGCAGGGTTGTCGTGGACGATATGATTTTCTGTTCTGTAGATAGAGTAATCGGACGTTCCAATGTCTGATGAATATATCGTAGAGAACAGTTGTATGTAAAATGTGGGCCGAATTGTTTTTTTAGCCGATAATGGATATCTTCTTCTTCTCCATACATAAATATATCTTCATCAAAAAGACCTACCGCCTCAAATTTAGACTTGCTGATGAAGAAACACGATCCTGCCAAATACATAATAGAGGGTATATATATATCAAACTTATTACACAGTTTTGCTACAAATGGAATCAAATATCCGTTCATGTGTCTGGAGCAATCGAAAGATAATGGACTTTTGACAGTCGGCGACAACATTTGTTTCATGCCGTATATGCAGAGTTGACTATCTTTTTCGAAGGCTTTCAAGGCTGTATTGAAAATATGTTGGCACAGCCGTACATCAGGATTCATAATCAATATGACAGGAGCTGTCGCTTGACGAATACCAACGTTATTCCCCTGTCCATAACCTCCGTTGTGCGTATTGTGTATAAGAATAATATCATTTTTATACTTTTCTCGAAGAATAGAGAACATCTCGTCACTCTTTGGACTATTATCTACCACGATAACTTCCAAGTCTTCGTGAGGGATATCGCAATGCATCCATATCGAATCCAGGCAATCGTAAATGTCATGCTCAGATTTGTATGTAACAATAATAATGCTAAGTCGTTTCATATCTGTTCCCTATTTGTTCTGAAATGATTTGAATCTGCTTACTATATTTAAAAGAATGCTATTCTTCATAATAAATATCTCATTAATTGCGACATAAAAGATGGTCGTTGTAAAGAGGACAACAAGAAATACAGTTTCAGAGTCAAAGAAATACTGGCATAAGAAAGCGACACCAATAAGTGGCATGTATGATACTGCATATTGTAGTAATTTTCGATAAGGTGGCGAGAAGTGATATTTTCTTCGAATGTAAACAATGGATAAAACCATGATACAAATTTCAGAAAGCACCCATACTATTGCAGAACCAATTGCTCCTAAACTTGCCGTGATAAATAGATTTAGTAATATTGCAATCAACGCACCAATGAAAGAATTCCTAAGTACGATGTAGTCTTCATGCATAGCCATTAGTATCTGGATAATAAGGATTTGTTCCATTCCAACAATGAGTACTAATGGACTAATTATCTGCATAGGACAATAAGCACCTTCAAAACCATCACCAGCGAAAAGGTGAAGAAGTGACGGACCTGCTACAAATAGGAAGATAGCCGTAGGAAAGGCAAACGTAAAAATGACTCCAAAAGCACTGTTTATTTTCTGCCAGAATTCTGTCATTTTCCCTTCTGCCAATAAATTGGAAACATATGGGAATAATATGTTCGTAAAAGAAATAAGCAATGCCATTACAATACTGTATAGTCTTGTGGCAGTTGTAAAGTAGCCAACCTCATCAGTATTAGTGACAAATCCCAGCCAAACAGCATTCAAGGATGTGTACACGTGAACAAGGAGGGCATAAACTCCCATGATGAAAAACGGTTTCAGATATGGTCGAATGGTTATTTTCTGCAGCGAATAGGTGACAAATCTTCTACTGTAGAAAATGTTGATAACAGCATTGGCAATTGCCATTCCGCAAGACAAGACATAGAACAACTTGTAGTCATCAGCAGTTCTAATAAATAGAAAAACACTAACAATATAAAGACATCTGATAAGAATTGTACGAATTGTTATATATCTGAAATCCTCTAACCCCGTAAATAGCCATTCTATCAAAAACAGGTTTGATAATAGCTTCAACTGTCCCACATATAATAAATCTTGATAAGGAATCAAGGTGGGTGTTATTTGCATGGCTATAAAAAGAATCAGCATGGCAACAATTGTCGTGATGCCTGTAAGCGACAGAAGAGAGACAAAAGTCTCAGACAACTGACTCTTTTCGTTTCGTGCCCCAGCTATTTCGCGTACACCAACTGTAGTGATACCCATCATGGAAAAGGCTACGAAATAATTGACAAGATTGTCGATAAAATTAACAATGCCAATATTTGTCAATCCCAGAACTCTTGAGACATAAGGGTATACGAGTAGTGGAAGGAGATACGTACTGACGGTCAGTATGCTACTATATATGAAATTCTTTTTCAGCCCCATCTTCTAATTATTCCAGTGATAATAGTGAGAGTGCATAAATCAGTATGCTTGCGACAAATCTAACTGTAGATATGGTATTACTGACGATCTTACTCAATAGTTGAGGCTGGAATGCATAAAAAGAAGCTGTCCATAAAATAATTGACGCAACGGAGAAGTAGTCGTTGAAGCGATTGCCTACAACCTGACTAAAGCCATTAATGAAGAATAAACAACAGAAAGCAAAAGCTTGAACCTTGATGGCAATATGAGTATATTTGCAATATTTGTTCAAATATTCTCTATAATAGATAGAAGCATAATACAAAATGATGTTTATCCATATAATTGGATTTCCCTCAAATCTTATGCCCGATTGGACTTCCTCAATGCCCATGTCTTTTAAATTGCGATAGGCAGCTAATTTCGCCCCCCCTATCTCATCAGGTATGAGAAATGAGATGTCGAGGTTTGTAAAATAGGCCATAAGACCAATAGGGACAACAAGGTATAGAATATAGGTTTGCCATACAGGAATTTTATCTCTCATTAAGAAAAGTACCAATCCTATAGTAGCTGAATAGTGAAATAAAACACCTATCAATATACATCCTAATGCATGTGTTTTCTTTTTTTCAACATAAAAATAGATTGCGCATAAAAACAAAGCTGCCGCTACTCCAGCACGTATCTGTACCATTTCATGTATCATATAATAGTATGATATGTATATCGTAAGTGTCAGAAATGGCTTCTTGGATAATTTCCATAATGCAAATAAGTGTATGGGGATTGAGATGAAGGCATAGGTGAGAAATAATGCATTTACACCTAAAGACAGAGAATTAATGATGGAACAAATAAAGATGAAGGTTGGTTCAGTAGCTTCCTCTAAAGTTTCATTTGTGTTGCCCTGTAACATCATTTCGTATCCTTCTGAATCAGGAGTTGACCCAGGTTCGCGAAGTCCAGCGACAAGAATCATAGCAAATCCTATAAGACTATATAGAATTAATTTATCTCTTTCGTTCAGGCGTTCTTCGAAAAAAGAGAGTGTAAGGCTTGCTATGAAAATCAGGACTAATGATACAACCATTCTCTATATTCAGTGACTAACTGACTATAAATACAATCATGATTTTTTAATTAAAATCCATATAGATAGGATAAATGTAGCAAGTATCAGCATTGCCGCAACGAAGATCATGCGCTTCGGACCGGCGGGTTTCATGGGGACCTCGGCGCCTTTGATGATGGTGAAGGCGGGAGTGCGCTCCTGTACTTTGGCTTTGGCGGCTTGACACTGCGTCTGCAGCGTCGTATAGGTGTTATACTTGAGCTGCATGTCGTTTTCCAAGTCTTCCAGTTTCGAGCTGACGCTCTCCAGAATCACGTCGGTATTGGCATCTGCCATGTGTACATACTTGTCGCGCACTTCTTCGTATTCTTTCTTGGCCTTATCCATCAGCTTCTGGTAGTACTGAGCATCCACACGAGCCTTACGCGTACGGTAGTCGGTAATGAACTCCTGAAGCTTATGAGTTACCGTATCTGCGATTGTTTTACAGATCACAGGACTCTGGTCTTCTACGCTGATGGTGATGGCGTAGGTCTTCTTGTCGTAGCTAAGCTTGACGTTTCCTTGAATAGCTCCGACCACATCACTTTGTTTCTTAGTGAGGGTATAGGGGTTTATCTGAGTACTTTTCTTGCTGCTGCTCGCTTTTCCCTCTTCTTCCTCTTTTCCAAACAGATTTCGGAGTCCGTCAATGGCAGGCGTCCACCACGCACTCTTCTGGTGGTTCTGCAGATAATCGAAGTAGGTGGTTTTGATGTCGTTTTTCTTGTCCTCAACGGGTACCTCCCAGAAGCTGGCCACAAATCCGTAGTCCTTGATAAGCTCAGGATACAACATCGGGGTGATGGCATCGTTGGATTGCAGGTTCGACAAGTTCAGTCCGAAACTGGAAGCCAATGACCCTAACGAACCACTTGACTTCAGATTCTCTATTTCGGGTGCAATGATGATATTCGTCTTGTAATAACGGGGAATGCTGAGGATATAGACACACGACAGCACAAACACAATAGGCAGGACGATGAAGAAGTACTTCTTGTTCTTCCCAATCGTTTTGAATATCTTCCCTAAATCAATAGGGGCTTTTTGCTTATTTTCGTTTTCCATCCTTCTTCTTACTTCAATACATTAGCCAATGTTGCAATCATTGTGGCGATGCTGGTAACACCTGTACCTACTGCCAGCTTCTCGGCAATGCTCATCTTAGCCTGTGCTTTTGTCGGAACAAAGATCTCACAGCCTGGACGAGCTTTTGCATTGTGCCCTACCCTGGCTCCCTTGCCGTTCATATATAATATATAGGTGCGGCTCTTCTTGGCATCGCTGGCAAAACCTCCGGCCTGGTCGATATAGTAGTCGATGCTCTTACCCTTGACGAAGGCCACAGAAGTGGGGTGCATAACGGCACCGTTGATCTTCACAGTTCCATTATATTGCGGAATGGTGATGCGGTCGCCCTCACGCAGGATGATGTCATCATCACACCCAGGATTGGCCAAAGCCTTGTCGAGTTCGATGCCTATAGGATAGTAGTCGGGAACATAGAATTTTTCCAAAGCGATACCTTGGTTTTGTTGGGCTGCCTGAAGAACATTGGCATTCTGACTATTGGCTGCCAGTTCCATCAGGTTCTTCTGCTGTTGCTCACGCGCCATCTTAAAGACTTCCTCCATGCGTTTCTTTTCGTCATCATTGGCTTTGCGCTCCAAACGGGCACCTTTGATGTAAGCGATACTATTGGGACCACCTGCCATCTTGACGAGATCACTCAAACGAGTGTTGTGCTTCGAGAGTGTGTAGGTACCTTCAAACAACACCTCACCAGTAATCGAGACATTCTCCTGCCTGTTGAAACCAGGACTCTTGCGTACAAACACTTCATCGTATGGCTGGAGAACGAAGCCCGGCTGACCGTCAACAACGAATCCTTCCTTCAACGAGAAGTTAAAGACTTGAGCGGTGATACTGTCGGTGGTCAGCGCATCTGATTTCACAATGCGTCGCGACACATCGACCTTCACCGTCGAGGCAGTTTCCTTCAAACCTCCGGCCTGCAGTACGAAGTCTTCCAGCGTTTCGTTGTCGGCATATTTATAAGTACCAGGATAGCGCACCTCACCATAGATGGTCAGCGTCTTGTCTGTTTCCATCTCCTCGATACTGGGGATAAACAGCACATCCTCGTTTTGTAACGGCATATCGGCAATGGTGCCTTCCATGATGCCTTTCACGTCCACAGAAATCACCTCCAACGTGCGGCTGGGCTTCATGCGGTGCATGACGGCACGGTTGGTAAACGCAAACTCCGTCAAGCCGTCGGCAGCTTCAATCAGGGTACGAACGCTGTTGATGTCGTCGCCAACCTGATACATACCTGGACGGAACACAGCGCCCTTGATCTGCACCATATTCTCGAAGCGTGGGATGATGGAGTCAACACTTACGGAATCATCGTCGGCTACATGGAAGGAACTCATGTCAAACTCGTTGACATTATAAACAGAATACAATCGTCCGTTCTTTCTCACTACTCGTACCGACTGGGTGTAGGCATCACCTGCAAAGCCTCCGGCATAGCGAATCAAAGTGCCGATGCTCTCGCTCTTCTTCATCTCGTAGTACATCGGACGCTTCACCTTACCCGTGATATTCACCAGACAGTCGTAAGGACCAACGGCAATGACATCGTTGTCGGTCAGCTTGATGTTGCCCGTCAGCTTGCCATTAAGGATATAGTCATAGACATCGACCGTTGTCACCAGATGGTTGTCGCGATATACTTTCACATTACGCAGCGTACCCAAATCGTTCGGACCGCCTGCCATATACAAAGCGTGGAACACGGATGCAAAAGCCGACAGCGTGTAGGTGCCAGGCTTCTTCACCTCACCCATCACGTTGACGGTGATGGTGCGGGTCTGTCCTAACGACAGTTGTATCTTGGAACTGCTGTAGCGGGCACCCAGATTGCTCTTGATGCGAGCATTAGCCTGACCGATCGTCAGACCGCTGACGTGAATAGGTCCAAAGCCCTCGATGGTGATATAGCCGTCAGGCGATACCGTTGCCGATACCGTCTTCTGTGAAGCACCATAGATGTCGATATATACGGCATCGCCAGGACCTAACACATAGTTCCGAGGCGTCGCGATGTTCATATTGGGTTCAAACGTGAGGTTCTTCTTGTTGAAGATGTCTCGGCCGAACACTTTCTTCTTGTCTTTTTCCAATTCCTGCAACAACTGCTTGTACATCGTGGCCGTATCAGCAGGCATCCATTCATCCATCTCCCGATGCATATCCATATACTCGGCATCGTTCTCGTCGTAGGTGCCTGCATAGTTGTCACGATTGCGGGCAACACGGTAGTTGGAGTAGCTGGAAACCTTTTTCGCCTCGTCGTCAACATTGTTCTTGCGCGAACGATCATCCGACGATGTAGCTACAGCATCCTCCTTTGTGCCCAAACCCGTGCCTTTCTGCATACGTTCATACGTATTCTTCACACGACGAATCTGGGTGATGTCAACACCACTCTGCATGAGTTTCGTCACTATTTGTGCCTGAGAAGTACCTTTCTTGTGCTCTTTGATAATAAACTCCATCACCTGATTGTCAGTCATCCGCGACTGTGCGTTGACACCCAGGGAGCATACGGCAATCAGCAGGAAAAGGATGTATCTTTTCATTCTTTTATTGTTGTTTACGTCGTTCTTAGTTACTATATAACTCAGAAAACTGTTTTTTATTGCATTGAGTGCGCGAAGGTACAGCAAAATGAGTGAAAAAACAAATAAAAATAGAAAAATTACGCATTATGCATTGTGCATTACGCATTATTTACGTATCTTTGCGACGATATCGCGAAGTTAGGCGGCACCTCAACAAAAAAAATAATAAAATTATTTTGTTTTGTCTTCGGTTTGCACTAACTTTGCAGCCGCAATCAAGCATTGACTCCTGGGGTTGACTGGATTTGACAGCGGGATGAAATGGTATGTAAGCACGCGGAGCCTCGTTGGCTATCTCCTAAAACGAAGTGAACAAACAATTAATTGGCAACAATCAGTATGCTCTCGCTGCCTAACCGAAGCACAGTAGGTTATTCGGCTTAATTCCCTTGCAAGGCGAGGGAACGAGACATCGCTCCAAGGATGTAGTTCCGAATCCAAGGATCAAGCGGTGCAGGTAAATCGGAAATAGCACGTTCAGGCCTCGATGGGCGTGTGAGATTTTAGAGGATAAGGTGCCGGTTGGTGGTTCAGGTCTTGCCGTCACTCGAAAATGAAGTCTGAAATAAGCGTGTAGAAAGCGTATGGTTTCCCTGTTTGGACGTGGGTTCGACTCCCACCAGCTCCACGAAGACAGATAAGAGCGTGTCATTTGGCACGCTCTAATCGTATGTCTTCATACAGTTCCTGATGTCCTTTCCTGCTTTCTGGCAAGAAATGGATGCGGAAATTACGAATGTGCTTGTGCACATCAAACGCTGTAGGCGAATCTACTTTCTCGCTTTCTATTTCCAACTTCAGCATTCCCAAATCTTTCAGGCGTACCTTGTCACCTTGCTGCAGATGACGCCTGATGACTTCTGACAATTCTGCCAGCACAGCCACCACATCACTCTTCTTCAGCGAACAGTTGTCTTGTATCTCCTGACACACCTGTTCTGTCTCGATGGTCTGGCGATGTACTGCTACAGCCTTGTAGCGGCCGAAGTTCTTTAATGTTGGTTTGGTTTCTTTGACGATTTTGTATTGCATAATTTAAATGGTTTTCATATAAAATTTTGATAAATAGACTGACAGACTGACAGGCGCGCTGATTATCAATGAGTTACAGTCTTTTAAGACTGACAGAGACTGACAGGAGACTGACAGGAATTTTCTTTACAAAACACCCTCTTCTATTCCTCTAAAACCCTACTAATAAGGTATTTACGTCTCTTCTCGCCACTTCCCTTCTCAAATCCCTCTCTTCGCAAATAGTTGCCCAAAAATACAGCATTCGACTGATTTACCAGGTCGATTCGCCAAGTGTCGCGTATATAAACGAGTATCTCTGTGGGTGTCAACGTCAGGATTTCGTCGTCGTCCGCTGGCTTTTTAAACTTATCACAGAAGATGCTGATGACATTCGGCAGCTCGTAGTATTCTGTTCCGTTCTCGATAATCATCCGTTCGCGCTCGCCGTCGAAATAGGTTTCTTCGCCTCGACGAATCTCCTCTTTGATCTGGGCATAGAGCTGTGGATAGTCGATGGCGTGCTCGCCTTGCATATTGGTATCGATCACGTCAGTCACCTCTACCACCATATATCTGCGCGAACCCGTCTCATCTTTCAGCGGCGACAGCGAATTGGTCGTCGCACAGAAGGCTGCATAACGTTGCATCTGTTGATAGGTGGTCTCATACATCTTTCTTTCCTTCACATCCGTACGCTGAATCAGGTGTTTCAGATAGGCTGTCTGAGCCTTCGACACCTGGTCGTACTCGTCGATGTTGATCAACAGGAAACGGCTCAGCGCCCTCAGTGCCTCTTTCTTGTTGCTGAAATCGATACGGTCGATATAGAACGGCTGCAGTTCTGGGGGCAGAATCATCCGCATAAAGGTCGATTTACGTGTGCCTTGAGCACCCACGAACATCATCACCATCTGGGCACCATACATCCGGCCGGCTCCACTGGTCCATTGGCTCACCATCGCACGCATCCACACCTTGAAATGGTTGCGCCAGTCGTTCAGCTTGGTGGGAACCCTGTCTGCCATCTCGCCCAAACGGTCTCTGCCGTCCCATTCAGGAAGACTGTTCATCCACTGGCGCACAGGGTCGTAGTCATCCACACGACTCGAACCGATATATCTGTCCATATCCTTGGGCCACACCTTGATGCCCTCGTCGATGGCTGCGTTGTTGATGTCGTTGCGAGCCTCTTCCGTCAGCGGTCGCCAACTGGTGATGTAGCGGCCTTTCTCCTGATATTCCACATCGCCTGTCACCACATTCCTTCTGAACAGATAGCGCCGTTTCAGAAAATCCTTCATCAGCTGCTGATACATCAGCGACGAATCAATGGGGTTCACCATTCCCATACGGTGTTTCTGGTAGGCATTATCCATCGTCGAGCGTATCAGCACCTCTTTCTCCCAATAGTCGCCCACGTTCAGCAGACATTTCGTGGCAACCTCCTGGTCGATGCCTGCCTGATGACAGGCGTGGGCAACCGTCAGCAGATACTCGTCGATAGGCCGTTTGCGCTTGAACGACAGCTTCCTGCAAATGGCGTTGAACTTCAGTATGTCCATCTCCAGTTGCGAATAGCCTGGCAACACATCCTGCACCATCGGCTCTGAGGCGGCTTCCTGAATGATGGTTGCCGTTTTCTCTGTCAGCTCCTCCATCGGCTGCTCCATCCTGATAGGCGTCAGCTGCGCATTCCATATCGCGTTGGCATCGCTCGAAACAAAAAACGTCTGGTTCACCACTTCGTCTGCCTCCTCTGCTTTCATACCTGTCGAAGCCAACAGGAAATCGGCGGCCCTGCGATACGCATACTGCTGAAACAAAGCCACTTCGCGGTCCTCAGAAGGCAACGTCCCGTCTGTTCGTTCAAAGCACATCACCACCAGCAGGCGATTGCCGCCCACACTCTGGAAAGCCATCATCGTCTGTGGGAACAGCGCTACCCTTTTACGCAACTGTTCCAGCTGCTGGATGCTCGATGTAGGAACGGGCAGTAGCACCATTCCTGCCGGCAGGCGAACCTCTGGCAACGTATGGATACCCTCAATCTGATTTTCAGGCATCATCGTGCTGTCGTGATTTGTCAGCAACGCTAAATAATCGCTGCGCAACTCGGCCACACGCTTGGCGTATCTGCCCTTGTGAATAATTGCATAAATATCCAAAATATCTATGCTTTTTTCTTTAAATTCTCCACGCGAAAAGTAGTTTATCGTTACTTTTTTCGCTTTTTGAACCATTTTTTCGCCCTTTTTGGCGTCGGTTCTGCCTGTTTTAGGCTGTTTTTCACCTCTTTTTGTGGTCATTTTATCAAATCCTCCTTATGTTTATAAATATTTGGTAATCAAACGAATAACTCTCGTTTTCAAGCTCAAATCTCTCTCAAAGCCATTACTTTTTGCAAAAATGGAATTCTCTAGAGAATTTTTTGTAAGAGGACTGCTTTCGCAACAAATTCTCTAGAGAATTTTGCCTAAAAGCACCCCTTTTAGCCTCTAAAACCTGTCAGTCTCCTGTCAGTCTCTGTCACTCTTTTCAAGACTGCAGGCCCTGTGTTTATCGGCGTTCTGTCAGTCTGACAGTCTATTTTTCATTTTTTCGCTGTAAAGGTACAAAAAATATTCCATTTTTCCAAATATTTATGCATAAAAATGTAGTCCTAAAAATGAAATTAAAACAAGTTTTATTTGGTTTTGTTCTCGCTTATTCATATCTTTGCACGCAGAAACAGTAAAAACGCAAGAAGATATGGAAGCAAGAACGACGTTTACCGCTGAGGAATGGACTGAGCATGAGCAGTTCGTGCAGATGTTCCATGCAGCCAAGCAGCGCAAGCAGCAGTGGCTGAAAAAAATGGAAGTAGTGCTGGCGAAGAAGGCTGAGAAAATTCGCAAGCGCCGTGCTGAGATTGACAAACTGTTTGAAGAGGAATAAACGATGAACCAACTCTGCATTGAGCGCATCAACGAATATGCACCCTACAAAGTGGAGGCAGAAGATGGTCAGTACATCTTCGAGACAGACCACGATATTCTCTATGGTGTATCGTTCGACGAGGATTCCATGCCAGGTTCTCTTAAAGCATATTGGTTCAATTTAACCAACTTTACGCAGAAATCCTCGCCACGTGACTCGAAGATTAGGACCACGGTGATT
>CADCPZ010000028.1 GCA_902803475.1 uncultured Prevotellaceae bacterium | reverse complement strand
GGACAGCCAGAGATTGGACTTCTTTTTCTCTGCCAGTATCACCTTCAGGCGATTGAGGTCTTTGTTACTTGCCATTGCAATATGTTTATTATTCGCCCACAAAGGTACTTATTTTATCTCAGACCAAGGTCTGATAGCTATTAAAAGTTACTAAAACGAGTGTTTTTAGTGAATTTCGTTCACTTTACAGAGCGGTTTGTATCGTTTTTTTAGTCACACCTTCATCAGCCACTTCCACACCGGCACCACAGGTATTTCCTCTTCCGTGCCCTCCTCATCATAAGTAATCAGCAGGCACTTCCAGTCATTGTGCGCCTTGGCATACTTCGCCAGTGGTGGCACCTCCCTGTTGTAAGTGGTCTCATCCTTGATGACATCTTTACTGATACTCATATAAATTATATTTTATAAGAATTGTACGATTTTATAAAGTTTGTTTTATAAAGATAGGTATTTTTTATAAAACAAACTTAATAAACACTGACTTTTTGCGATAATTTCACACTTTTTTATCACAAATCATCATTTTCCTCAGGAGTAAGGCTATCTAAGTCGATAGGTTCTTCTTCCTTTTCGATGTTTTGGATTTCTATATAAAAGGCTAAAGTATAAAAAACACCTTATTAAGAAAAAAGTTTCAAAATAACAGCTTATTATTAAACTATTATTTGTATTTTTGCAAGCAAATATAATCTAAACAAACCATCATCTATCATCTCTATGGAACAACTCCTACACTACACATGGAAACACAAGCTTTTCCCATTGACCAGCCTGTTGACAACAACGGGCAAACGGGTTGAGGTTGTTGATCCGGGCCTTAGCAATCGCAATGCCGGTCCTGATTTCTTTAATGCGAAGGTGAAGATTGACGGAACACTTTGGGTGGGCAATGTGGAGATACACCTGCGCTCCAGCGACTGGTATTCACATGGGCATGAGAAAGATGCCCATTATAATAATGTGGTGCTACATGTGGTGAAGAGCGCCGATACCGACGTTTATACGCAAGACGGCAAACTGCTGCCACAACTCGTTTTGGCCATTCCTACACAGGTGGAGCAGCAATATCGCCAACTACTGGCTACCGACCAGTATCCACCTTGTTACCGCATCATCCCAAGTCTGTCGAAACTCACCATTCACGCCTGGATGAGTGCGCTGCAAACAGAACGGTTGGAACGAAAGACACAGGACATCAATCGCCGCGTGAAGCTATGCGATGGGTCATGGGAAGCCGGCTACTTCGTCACATTAGCTCGCAACTACGGGTTTGGCATCAATGGTGACGCTTTCGAGGCTTGGGCGAAGTCGATACCCTTACATGCCGTTGACCATCACCGCGACGACCTCTTTCAGATTGAAGCCATCTTCCTGGGGCAGGCAGGACTGTTGGATGTCAATGCCGTCCCTGAGAAATACCAGCAGCAGGCAATGAACGAGGGCTATTTTGCCAAACTGCGCAATGAATACCAGTATCTGGCACATAAATTTTCGCTGACACCCATCGATGCCCATCTGTGGCGCTTCCTGCGGCTGAGGCCCCAGAATTTCCCACATATCCGCATCGCACAGCTCGCCAACCTGTACTACCAGCGCAAAGCCGGACTGTCGGCACTGCTGGCATGCAAAACTGTGAAGGAAGCACAAGATTTGCTGAAGACACAAGTCACTCCTTACTGGGAAACCCACTATGCCTTCGGCTCCAATAACCCTCAACCTTCAACCGACAACCCTCAACCTTCAAAAGGACTCTCCCCTTTCTCCCTCAACCTCCTGATGATCAACACGGTGGTGCCTATGCTGTTCGCCTACGGCAGATATAAAGGCGATGAACGTTTGTGCGACCGTGCTTTTGATTACCTCGAACAACTGAAAGCCGAAAACAACCATATCGTCCGCATGTGGCAGCAATGCGGTTTAGCCGTTACCAACGCTGGCGACTCACAGGCTCTCATCCAACTGAAAAATGAATATTGCGACAAGAAAGACTGCCTCCGCTGTCGCATCGGATATGAATATATGAGAAGACCCTCCCCCTACCCCGCCCTGCAGAGGGAGGGGAGTAGATAGGAACCCTCTCTATGAACATTACAAATACGCATTATGAATCCATCACCCAACACCCAACACCCAACACCTTCCTCCCTCCCTTACAGGGAGGGCCGGGGTGGGTCTTTTATTTTTGAAACCCGTATGGAGGTGCGCGACTACGAGTGCGACATCGAAGGCATCGTCAACAATGCCAACTACCTGCACTACATCGAACACACCCGCCACCTCTTCCTCCGTAGTCTCGGAGCCAGTTTTGCCGACATGCATCAGAAAGGAGTCGATGCTGTTGTGGCCCGTATGAATCTGCAGTACAAGATTCCGTTGCGCTGCGACGATGAGTTTATCTCACGCCTGGCCCTACGCAAAGAAGGCATCCGCTACATCTTCCACCAGGACCTCTATCGTGCCAGCGATGAACAGCTCTGCTTCCGTGCGAAAGTAGAACTCGTCTGCCTTGTCAACGGCCGACTTGCTGAAAGCAGTGAGTATGACGAAATCTTTAAAAAGTATATTGAAGAATAATGGATGCCGAACAACTTTGTGCCATTGCACTCACGCAGGTAAAACCCTTCCATCTGGTCGGATTGTCGCAACTATACCGTGAGTTAGGTTCTGCCTCGATGATTATCGAAAGCCGTTTCCACTTGAAGGAACTCGTTCCTGATATCCAGAAACGACTTACCGATAGTCTTTCAGATGTCAGCGAAGCGATGAAACGGGCAGAAATTGAATTGGAATTTGCAAAACGATACGGCATTCAAGTGCTTACGCTTGCCGACCCGAACTATCCGCAACGATTACGCGAATGCGACGATGCCCCACTGGTGTTATACCATAAAGGTAATGCCGACCTGAACGCCCGACGTATCATCAACATTGTCGGCACAAGGCGCTGCACAGCCTATGGAAAAGACATGATTCGGCGGTTCATTGCCGACCTGCGAACACTCTGTCCACAAGTGCTCATCGTCAGCGGACTCGCCTACGGCATCGATATCTGTGCCCATCGGGAGGCTTTGGCCAACGGCTTCGATACCGTAGGAGTGCTGGCACACGGTCTCGACGACCTCTATCCTGCTGCCCATCGTGAAACAGCCGCCCAGATGGTGCATCACGGCGGTCTGCTCACAGAGTTTCCCACGCAGACACAGCCCATTCCCCAGAACTTCGTCCAGCGCAATCGCATCGTAGCAGGCTTATCAGATGCTTGCATCCTTGTAGAAAGTGCCGCTAAAGGCGGTGGACTCATCACGGCTCGCATCTCCCGCAGCTACAACCGTGAAGTATTCGCCTTCCCTGGTCATGTCGGTCATACAGCCTCAGCAGGCTGCAACAACCTCATCCGCGATAATGGCGCAGGCTTGATTACATGTGCCCAAGACTTTGTTGATGCAATGGGCTGGAACGATGAAGTAATGTTAGCAAAAAAACAACAGCAGGGCATCGAGCGCAACCTCTTCCCTCATCTCTCATCAACCGAACAGACCATCGTCAATGTGTTGAAAGAAAACAACGACCTACAGATCAACATGCTGTCAGCCCAGTCCAACATTTCCGTTGCCCGTCTCACTGCCGCTCTCTTTGAACTGGAGATGAAAGGTGTTGTCAAAATGCTCGCAGGCGGTACCTACCACCTGTTGATGTAACAAAATCTATTCAACTAAATTTTGCCAATAAATAAGATAAGGTGAAGCCTGTGGATTAAGGAATTGTGATGATACGGTCGCAATGCCGCAGGGTGTCTGGACGCTGGGAGATAGCGATGCGTGTGCAGTGCAGCTGTTTCAGACAATCAGCCACACGCTGCAGTGTGACGTTGTCGAGAGCAGAAAGAGGTTCATCCAGTAATAGTACATCAGGACGCTGTACCAAAGCGCGGGCCAGCAGAATGCGCTGACGCTGTCCTCCAGAAAGACCATAACCATCTTCACTGATGGGTGTTTCCATTCCTAAAGGCATGTGCTTGATGTCTTCGTCGAGGGCTACCAGGCGGACTACTTCCCATGCATCATCTACCGTCGCATCGGGAGCGGTAAAGAGGATATTGTCGAGCAGGGAACCTTCAATCAGTCGTCCGTTCTGCATGACAACACTCACACAATGGCGACGCAATGTAGATTTGTTAATATCGTGCAGGTTGTACTGGTCGTAGTAGATATATCCTTCTGTGGGAACCTCGAAGCCTAACAGCAGTCGCAACAGCGTGGTCTTACCACAACCTGACGGTCCTGTGATGCCCACATATTCTCCCGGCTCCACATGCAGGTCGAAACCGTCAAACAGCCAAGGTTCCGTATCGCCGTAGCGGAAACGCAATCCGCTGATACTGACTCGTCCGTCAAGGTGGGTGAGAACCTGTTGGTGGTCTGCTATCTCAGGCTCTGTTTCCAGGATTGGCTGGCAGAGTCGGGCCTCCGGCATCACGCGTCCCACTTCCTTCATAATGGGTTCCAGTTGGTTGATCGTCTCCAGAGCGATAGCGAGTACGGCACAGTAGGCAATATAGTCGCTCAATGCCAATCCAAAGCTCCAAGCTGCCCACATGGTGATAATCATCGGTACCATTTTGATGACAAAGGCCAATGAGCCGGAATAGGTGTACATCATCGGCTGGTAGGCACTATAAGGTTCGGTATAGGCAAAACGTTCTGCCCAAAGCTTGAAGGCGCGTTCCTCGGCACCATTGGTACGGATTTTCTGAATACCACCCAGCAGTTCATAGAGGAGTCCGAACATACGTGACCGGTTGGGGGTCACGGTGTCTTGTACCTTTTTTACATAGTAGTAGTTGAGGAAAATGAAGAACAGCTCCAATAACATGACACCGATGCCAACGAACAGCAACGGACCGCCATAGATAAAGAACTGGATGAAGAGGATGGACGTAAACAATGCCGACAGCATCGTGGTGAGCATACTTTCTGTAAGTAGCGCACTAAAATGCGACAGCGATAGTACGCGGCCCGACAGGTCGCCCGCCGTCCACTGGCGGAAGAAGGCTGCCGGCAGATGCAACAGACGCGTCATGAGTGACGTTTGTAGTGAATATTCCAGCTTGTCTTTGACACGGAATACCACCAGACTGCGTGTCACCTGCAACATTACCAATCCCAATGCTGCACTGAACAGCAGGATGGCTACGGGCAGCAGTTGAGAGGCACTCCCCGACGGGATGACCTCGCTGAATATCAGTTTCGTTACATAGGGGGTAAACATGCTGAGTAGCACCACGCTGACACAGGCCAATGCGATGTAGCCGAGGTCGGTAGCGCTGAGACTGCGCCAAGCAAATCGTCCCAGATCGCGCAGCGTCAACTGTTTGGACGGTAGCGACTGCGTCAGACAGAAGGCTTCAGGTTTCAGATGTTGGGTGTTGGATGATGAATGATGGGTAAGAGAACTACCAATGACCACACGGTGTCGGGTATGCGGATGGATAAAAGAGTAGCTGGCAAAGCCTGGTTTCAGCACGACGGGTGTGTCGTCGTCACGGAGGAATGCCAGTATTTTTCCAGTCGTATATCGCCACCATTCACCTTCCAGT
>CADCPZ010000027.1 GCA_902803475.1 uncultured Prevotellaceae bacterium | reverse complement strand
GCCACTGGCCGCTTACGACTTCACAAGGTGGGCATCAGTTTCAGCACCACCGAGCGAACCATCACCGAATGGAAGATTGAAAATTAATAAAGAAAAAAATATATTAACAAGTAAAGTATTAATTAATAAAAACGTAATGATTATGAAAAAGAATTTATTCTTTGCAGCCATGGCTATCGCTTTAGCCTCCTGCGCAAGCGACGACTTCGTCGGCGAGAACAACAACTCCCCGAATGTTCCCCAAAATGACTCTCAAATCACCTTCGGATTAGGTGTGAATCGCACAACACGTGCCGACATCGGTGGTTCTGAAGCAGCGAAACTGCTTGGCAACAATTTCTATGTGATGGGTACAAAGGGTACGGAGCAAGGAACAAGCCCCAGTATCAACCCTGTCTTTGATAACTATTTGGTACACTTCACAGATAATACGGCTGGTACGACAGAGTCAAACACAGCCAACTGGGAGTATGTAGGTATCAATCCTGGAACAGCCCCTGTTGCTAGTTATCCAAAACTATCTACTATTACGGGTGCTCAGACCATTAAGTACTGGGACTTTAGCACAGCTCAGTATGATTTCTTCGCTTTCTCTACAGGTAGCAAGACACCCATATCAACTGGCACTCCGACTACTGGTCAGATAGGTGTAACCAAAATGGCCTATGGAGCATCGTTAGCAAGTAGTGGAACAGCTTATACTTTCACCATCCCCTCTGAAGATGCTCTTAAGGATGTTTACATCACTGACATCACGAAGGTGCTGAAAGCAAGCTATGGCAAAGAGGTGACGCTTAAGTTCAAGAACCTCGGTTCAAAGATTCGTATGGCTTTCTATGAGACCATTCCAGGATACTCTGTTTCCGATGTTAAGTTCTATACAGTGGATGCTGCTGATGTGCCTACAGATCTGGCTTCAGCAACAAAGGTGAACGATGCTACTCTCATAAGTACTGCTACTCTTCCTGCAAGTGGTACCATAAAGGTTTTCTTCCCTAGTGTTGGTACAGATAACAAAACTAATCCTGATTATCTCAAAGTTTCAACAGATGTTACTGTTGGTTCTACAACTGCAACAAATCACAGTTTTGGCACTCTGAATTATTCTGCTGAAGAGAATGCTGAGGCTTCTGGTAACTTTTATCTTGGACGTAGCCTTCCCGATGCAACATTCGCAGGTAAGGCTGCTACTCAGTATTACACAACTGTATTCCCTGTAAGCTCAAGTAATGCACTTACTCTCCGTGTAGATTATAAACTTACAGCAACTGACGGTTCTGGTGAGACAATTCAAATCTATGGTGCAAAGGCTTCTATTCCTGCAAACTATACGGTATGGCAGCCCAACTACGCTTACACCTACATCTTCAAGATTTCTGATGCTACAAATGGTTGGACAACGACTGATGCTACTTCAGAAAATAGTGGATTGTATCCCATCACCTTCGATGCTGTAGTGGCTGAGGTTACAGATGCAAACGCAGAGCAGACAACTGTGACAACTGTTGCTACTCCATCTATCACAACCTATCAGCAAGGTCATACCAAATCAACTAATGAGTATTCAAAAGCTACGGGTAAAGACATCTATGCTCAGGTTATGAATACTGCTGTTTCTCCTGCAACATTGATTTCTGGTCTGACTGCAACCAATTCGCTTGTTTATGAACTTGCCGAGGATGCAACAGAAGCAAAGGTTATCGATGCTCTTGTAATGCGTACCACAGCTGTGAGTGAATCCAATGTAACAGGACGCAATGGTCTTGTACTTACGAAAAAAAATGTCATTGACAATACAGTAACGGAAATTATTAATGGTGTTGATGGTAATCCAATTAGCGTTTCCTCTGGTACCGCAGGCAAGATTAGCATTTCTGGCTTAACAGCTGCTAAGTCATATGCATACGTTTACATTCCAACAGCATCGACGGAAGAGATTAATCAGTTCGAGCCTGTTAAAGTAACTGAGGGTTCTAAGATCAATAGTGAAGAACTTAGTCATGTTTATTATGCACTCACCACGGCACAGATAGCAAGTGGTGAAACTTTGACAGCTGATGAAACACCTAACAAAGATTATGTATATTTCACAGTAACTACAAGCGATACTGGTACAACTACTTATTCATACATCAGCCCCATGGGCAAGACAAGTATTCCTAAGGGTTGTATAAAGGTTGCAAAAGCTACTGTTTTGACTACAACAGCCACAGGTAATGATAATGCTGCATCCGGTACCTTCTACTTCGATAAGTATATCACCAACAATGGTAAGTACGCAGTGAAGGTCATCAAGATTGTTGCTTAATTCTCTCATAAGCCGGGCGGGGGCTACCCCGCCTGGCTATAATCTCACAAAGTGTCAGACACCCTGTGAGACACATGTTCTTTGAACAAACGTTCTAAAAACGGCTTCGCCTCGGCATAGTTCAAGTAAACTTGACTCTGCACTCGGCTCGCTCGTTCTTT
>CADCPZ010000026.1 GCA_902803475.1 uncultured Prevotellaceae bacterium | reverse complement strand
TTTTGCACCAGGTGATATCATGGCTCCGAAGCAAACGTGTGCAGGATGTAATGGTACAGGTGTGTGTAGCGCAGAAACAGCTAAGGAACTGATAAAAGTGCAGCAGCTGGTAAATGGAACGATGGGAGGAGGCGCTGGTGGCTACAGCTCTGGCGGCACGTCAGACGGTTCTACGGTGACTTGTGGAATGTGCAATGGTTCAGGATATTACCATTGGCCAGGAGCACCACGCTATTCTGGTAATAGCGACCCGCAATGGACCAATTGCATGAACTGCGGTCAGGTGATAGATGCCTGTAGCAGTCATTCCTGCCGTTGTCAGAAATGTAACGGTACGGGTCAGATATAAAACTATAGATAAATCCCTGTAAAGCTATCGCGTATTCTCACTACGATAACCAGAAGTTGACATTAGAATCGATGGGAGACAGTAATTTTGATACATAATCTGAGGGATTTTTTAATGTAATAGGACGATGAAAAACAAAGAGTTTGAGCCGGAAAAGGCTACGGGGTGGCTGATAGCAACATATATTTTTGCTGCACTTGGTGGATATTTAGGTATTTTCTTGGGATTTTTTGTGTATTTTGCAAAGGTTCATGTATATGATGAGGACTTAGACGACTATGTCAAGGAATACAGGTTTGTGGATACGCATCGCATGTGGGGACTGATAGGAGGAATTCTTGCCATCATCTCAGTTGTATATTGGAAATATCTATATTCACAGTAACTTTACAAAAGAAAGCGGTACCTATGGTGAGGCATGCATGAAGACGCTGCTGTACTCACTTATTAAAATAATATACAGGTTATGAAAAGCAAATTAATTACGTATTACCATCGCTTCTGCCGTTGGCAAGAGGCTGGGCCACACTATCTTAATCGCCACGAGGGTTGCATGCAGCATTGTCATAACTGCGGCACCGAGTTTGCCGACAACTTCTGTCCGCGCTGTGGCCAGCGTGCCGAGATGGGGCGTGTGGGATGGAATTCTATCAAGGATAACATAGCACTCCTATGGGGAATGGATTCCCGCTCGTTCACCTACACGATCTTTCAGTTGCTGACGCGTCCGGGCTATCTGGTTCGCGACTACATCAGCGGACGCCGCCAGGTGTCGTTCCCGCCGGTGAAGATGCTGGTCATCGTGAGTCTTTTTGCAGTTATCGTTGAGTCTGTCTTTCATCTGAATAATGATGTTGTGCCTATACAAATCAATATTCCGGAGATAGACAACATGATCAAATGGTTCAACGACAATAAAAGTTGGGGCATGCTATTTGTCCAATCCTTCTTTATTCTGCCCACGTGGGTGGCGTTCCGTTTCGCCCCAGGCTATCCCCGTCACACACTACCTGAAGGGTTTTTCCTGCAAGTTTTTTTGGGCGTTCAGGGACTCCTCTTAGGGTTTCTTGACTACTTGAACGGAGACATCGAAAATGTGATTGTTCCAATCTACATGATTATCACTTACCATCAGCTCTTTGGCTACGGCTGGTGGGGTACGCTGTGGCGCTTCGTCGTCAGTTTTCTGACAGTCCTGATGATGTTACTCCCATTTGTAACGATAGGATTATTGTTGGGGTATAGCGAAGAAAACGTAAACTTGTCATTTGGATATGGTGACATGGAGATTTCTCTTATGGAGGCAGGTCCGATTCTTCTTTCCATCTTGATCTTGCTGATGGTCGTCATGCTCTTTGTCACCTATCGCATTTCTCGAAATAAAAGCAAAAAACAATAGTTTTCCAAGGAAAGTTGTACAAAATAATTTTTTTTCTATACTTTTCTCGTTGTTTTAAAATAAAAGTCCTATATTTGCGGAAGTTAGTTAGAATTAGGGAACCATTTTACAAGAGAAAATGATGAGAAGAGAATTTCAAATGATAGTTTTGGTGCTTCTTGGCATACTGTGTGTCAATATTGTGACAGCTCAGAATGTTAGGCAGAAACCTGTTGTAAAGAAGCAGGCAACGACGACGAAGAAGCAATCGGCAGCAACGACCTCAAAAAAACAGCCGATGTCAACAGCAAAGAAAAAGTCAACACCAACGACAAAGGCGAAGTCGGCTGTGAAAGACGAAAAAAAGATTGTGTCTGATACACAGACGCCTGCAGGAATATCGGTAGGTCCGGACAATATCAAGGTACATGAAACAACATCGGAAAATTATGATGACAAAGTTTTTGATGTTGTAGAACAGATGCCGAGCTTTCCAGGTGGAAACGGTAAGTTGTCGGAGTTCCTCAGCCAGAATGTGCGCTATCCCGTGGTGGCTGTAGAGAACGGCATAGAAGGGCGAGTGATTGTTCGCTTCATCGTTGAGCGTGACGGGTCTGTATCTAATGTAGAAGTCGCCAAGGGCGCTGAGGCTTCGTTAGACAATGAGGCCGTGCGTGTTGTCAAGATGATGCCGAAATGGAATCCAGGCAAGCAGAACGGGAAAGCCGTTCGTGTAAATTTCAATGTCCCCATCTCCTTCAAACTGACGTCAGGTTCAACATCCAGCAACAGTTCCACGATAACCGTTCGCGGACGGGTTGTTGACAAACATGGTGAGCCGATTATCGGTGCATCTATTATTGAAGAAGGAACACGTAAAGGTGCTGTTTCTGATTTTGATGGTAATTTTTCAATGGATGTTCCTAAAAGCGGAGAAACGAAACTCAACGTGTCGTATGTAGGTCATAAGACAAAGTCGGTAAAGGTAGATAAAAACAACAATACACCTTTGAAGATTGTCCTAAAGTGAGAAGTTTGGATGTTTAAATCAAAACAGAGACGTTCATGAAAAGATTTTTGTTAATATTATTGGTAATTTGTGAGGGAGTGATGGTCGGGTCTGCCCAAATGATAGAAGAAAAGATGACGGCTAATGGCTATGTATCTGTAGGCGGGAAACAGTATGCCCAATATAAGTGCGGCATTACGTATTACATTGACCTGAGTCTGCCCGATGTTGCTAAAGCGCGTGCCTCACAGCGCAAGGTGCTGACGGCTGTTCGCGATACAATTCTGTCGAAGGCTCTGGGATGCAAGTATGTTCCTGGTGATAAGAAATATGCACAGGTGCTGAACAAATTTCTTGCAGCAAGGAAGGCAAATTTAAAGGAAATGATGACACCTTTCAAGGAAGAATTGGTATTTGCCTACAAGTGGTTCTATGACATCAAAGGTGTTATGACCAATACCCAGCAACAGATGGATGCCCGTTATCCGTTCTATTCGTACTGTCTGAAAAAGGAGTCGGCTATAGGGAATCTATTTCAGGACTATAGGATGTTGCATTTCGACATGCATACGGGCAGACTTCTGGAGGTTGCAGACTTCTTCCTGCCAGGTGGTGATGTGGAAGAAGGAGTTCGGAAATTGATTATCAATTCACTTTGCAAGAAGTTGAATGTCAAGAAAATAGACTATGACTACACCATTGGAATTGAAACCTCGTTTGAAGTACATAAAGACGGCCTTAACTTTTATGTGATGACAGAGAATCCCGATAATCCAATGGAGGAATCATTCGTGAAGAAAGAGGATATCCTGCCTTTCCTCCAAGAAAACAGCCTATTGATGAAATATTGGAAGGAAGGTGATACGGGAACAAAATGATACCCCCATTGAGTGGTAGGCTCTATGCTGTAAGTTTCGATGTCCTGCAAATAAGGAATGATTCATCTTTTGCATACTAGTCTGACGGCTCTGCCACTATTGGTAAAGTTGCGTGTGTTTATATCTGTGTTTTTGGATTCCATATCGAAGTAATAGTAATACGCTTTCGTTTTATCTTCGATGCAGAGTTCGCAGGTCCAATAGTATCCAGTGGTTTTGTTTGAAATTCTTTCACCCCATTGTAATCCTGTAACAGGCAGGAATATTTCATTGCCGTTTGGCCCAAAGATGCGATAGCCCCAAACGTTACCAATCTGCTGCCTATACCACTGGCATTTTTGTACCAACTCTTTCCAGTCTTCTCTGCTGGGTAGTCTCCAGTTGTTTCCCCATACTTTTGCTGTTGCCGTATTCCAATCGTACAAATCTCCAGGC
>CADCPZ010000025.1 GCA_902803475.1 uncultured Prevotellaceae bacterium | reverse complement strand
TCCAGGATCAAATCCGGCAGACATAAAAGCAGCTTGACCGATAGATTCGAGCCCTTCAGGCAAGACAGCATCATGAAGATAACTACACTGATTGAATTTACAAGTCGTTTTATATCAACAATTTACGTGTCAAACGGTAGAAAAGTGACGAGGAAATATATAAGGATTGCGGAAAAGATCAAGATTTAACGTTTTTAACTTTTTTAAACCACACAAAAAGTGTGGCAGTGTGTAGATTATAATCTGTCATGATAACTTACATGGATACTTTAAATGATATATGTATTGAAGTCTTTGGCTTCAAGAACAAATAATAATCGCTAAATTTTGCACTCCTTCGATATAGTCATCTTTATATGTTTTTCAAAATGGCAATTCCCCATCGCCTTACGTTTTGTCAGGTTCGGTACCCGTATCTTCCTCTGAGGTTTCTATTGCCGTGGTCTCAATCTCTTTCAACACATCATTTATCTGTGCCTGCTCTTCCTTTGAAATACTCTCGTCGAAGTCGCAGTCAAGCACTTCGCCTGTCAAGAGGGCCTTTATCATCTCTATGTATGAAAAAGGTTTCTCTGCAGTTCCCTTGAACATGGTTACTTCCACATCGTCAGCCTCATTCTTCTTGAATATCAGTTTCATATCACTAATTGAACTTTTTCAGGTTATACTTCTTTACTCTCTTCTTGATTGAGGCCTTGCCTCCATCGGTCTGGTCTGCTATTAGGTCCAACACTTTCTTTCCGCCTATTTTGCCTTCCAGTGAAGCAGAGCGAATAGTTATCTTCTTGCCGTTGTTCTTACACAGCACAATGGTCTGCGCATCTGCCATCATGGGTATAGTAGCGTTGTGTGAAACCAGAACGACCTGCTTCTTGAACTTCATGTTCTTAATGGTCTTCACCAAGTCCTCGTTGATGTACTTCACAGCCAGGTTGTCCTCTGGCTGGTCAATGATAATGGGGGCATTACTGCCATCATAACCCAGAATCAGATCCAACAGAATCGCAGACTTCCATCCCGGGCTCATATCATAGAAGTCTATCCCGTGCTTAGACACGATCTTGTAGGTATTGTTGTCCATCTTCTTGAACCATTCGCAGATATAGTCACCCAACTGAGTATAGGTGGTTATTTTCGGTGCTCTTTGTTTGAATAATGAACTGTACATATTTTCCGGTCTCACGTCTTCCATACAATTGAAGTGGCAGTGTAGTGCATTATTAAGAACTTCCAAGAAGGCCGCCTCATTAAACTTGAATGTGTTAGTTATGGAGAGTGTATGCCCCATGGCCTTCACCTCTTTCGTGGTAAACGACCTGTTGATGTTCATCAATTTCTCCTTCTCCTCATTGAACTTACGCCTATATGATACATAGCTTCTCAAGTACTTGAGCAGATTCTGTCTATTTTGTACATTTGTCTGGTTGACACCCTGTCGCTCCTGCAGTTTATCATCCTCAATATCCTTGTACTCTGTAATCAAGGTTTCCACCTTCTCATACAAGGCATATCCTTCTCTTGCTTTCTTCAGCTCCTTCAGAATGGTCTCAATCTCTTGACTGATGTTTCCCGTAAACGGGTTCTCGTTTACTCGTTGTTCCAACTCCCGCAATATCTTCACATCCGACTTGTAATCAACAGCGTCATAATTGCACTTACTGTCTTCTCCTGGCTTGGGCAGCAAAGGCAGGAAGATATTCTTTCGTAGTTTGCCTTTTGTTATTAACTTGCCCGGATGGGGAATATCTTTCAGTAGGCGTTCCGTCTGCTCTAAGTGCTCCACACAAATCATCATTTCCCCTACTATGGCCTTTAGGTCTGCCAGTGCCTTGGCATTCTGGCGCTTGACATTGTCGTCACTTGGAAATGCCTTTTTCAGAATAGGTATATCATCTATCGAGCGCTCCTCATTCTTGTTTACAACCTCAGCAATGAAGTTCTGTGAAATGTAATAAGGGTGAATCTCAGACGGGTTCTTTACCTCTATCCTGTCCACATGGAACTTATCCTGATAGACAGATGACTTCAGTTCCTCTGTAAAATAGCGGTTAACTGAGTCCACGAACAACGTTTTGCCTGACGAGCTGCCGCCTATCACCACGTTCAGTCCTTCACTCAGTGTCACGTCAATATCTATATCATCGTTCAGTAGCTTCACGCGTCCTATATGCTCACAGGCTATCTGCGGCTTCTCCTTCTGGTAAAACAGCCTTGAACGTTCCGACAGCGATAGTCTCACACCATCATATGTGGGTTCTGCCATCATCCATGTAGGCATAAATGGAGAGGCCTCGTTGGCCTTGGGTTCGGGATATCTGCTAGGGTCATAGTTGTCCGAACAGGTCAGCAGGTTCACAAACTCCGAAATGCCCAGCTTCTCAAAATATTCATGCGTCTTTTCCAATCCCTTGTTCTCACGTGCTGTAAACCCGTCGAACTGATTGTAGTAGATGCTTCTGCTAATGGCATCGTCCACTTTCTCACCCTTATGCAACGAATAGTTAAACAGTCCGTGCTTCTGCCCAGCATGGGGAAGCAGCATAAACTCGTATGGATCAAACTTGTTGATAACCTTCTGAATATCAGGAATAGAGTTGTCGCTTCTGCATGGCATTTTTACAGGATACAACTCGTCCAGCAGTTTGTTCAGCGCATCAATGGCCTCTCCTGTCACATCCATGTTGAAATAGATGTGGCAGTGGAACGCCTCTACGTCATCGTGGTTCTTGATGTGCAGTTCTGCACCCAACAGCAGGCTCACCCCGACTGTCTTAGCAGCTAGGTATGCTTCCTTGTTGATGGTGTTGTGGTCGGTGAAGCTTATCAGGAATGGTTCGTTGCTATTATACTCCTTGATTTTCCTCACCAGTGTCGCAACATCATAGTCCGTCGAACGGTTGTTCGCATCGGGATAGGTGTGGATATGTAAGTCTATATACACTGGCTGCATGGTTTT
>CADCPZ010000024.1 GCA_902803475.1 uncultured Prevotellaceae bacterium | reverse complement strand
GTCGCTCTTGGTGAAGAGCGGTATCACGTCGGTATAAAACTGTACGGCGATGAGCACGATGGTCATTCCGCACAGATTGGCAAGCAGAAAACCGAGCATCTGCCAACGGTTCATCTGCTTGCCTAAAAGTTTATATAACAACGAGTGTTTCACCAATGAATACTCAAAATAAAAGGTTATGCTGATTCTACGACCTGATAGTCAAGGTATTTAAGCACCATATCCATAATACTCTCGATGGGCGTATGCTCCTTGTCCTTCATCGTGACAGTAAGGACTGCCTTGCCGTCACCTTCATAATACAGTTCGGCTTTATCGAACACATTCGCAATCATCTTCAGCGTTTCGCTTGATGAGTTATTAGCATTGTTCGCTATCTTATTCAGAAGATCAAAATTGAAACAAGCATAGAATCCCTTACCCTTGATATCACCCTGCGAGAAGGGTTTCGCAGCTACCTTGAAAGGTACGGGTTTTGCACCACCAACGAAATAGGTGGTATTGTTTTTGAAACCGATGTTCGACGTAGCGATAACCGTCGGTTCTTTCGTAAAGTCATCACCCCAGTCGTAAGCTAATGGTTGACTGATACCATCGGCCGTTTTCTGGGTACTCTCACCTGCTTGCGATGCAATCAGATCGACGATGGATTTGTCTTTCGTCAGGATATAGCCACTATAAACAGGATAGCTATATTCCGTATTGAAATCAGAGAGGTCAAAAGCCATATCTCCCTCAACCGATGTCAACAATTTTTGAATCAGTTTGCGACTATCGGCATCGGCTTCCTTCAACACCTCCGAATCCTTAACCATATCGTAGAGACCGGCACCATCGATGTTGGCAAACATCGCAAGTCCCTCGTTAGAGATATATTTCGTCAGTTCGCTGCCAATATTTCCGACCAGCTTTTCACTCTTTTCAAGCTGTTCTTTCCATGCATCCGACTTGGCAATAACCTCTGTGTTCAGTGTAGCCTCTCCTTTCTCTACTGACAGATCGAAGAGATACGAGAGATCATTATACTTCAAGCCGCCAGGAAGCATCTGTTCGGCATCATTGAAATCACGCATCTTGGTCAGCCCTTCACAGTTGAACAACAACTGCATGATGCCATCCGACGAACACATCTTTTTCATGTCGTCGCTTTCTGCCATCGTATTCTTGCCGTCGCTGTCAAACTTTTTCTTTACGTCAGCAACAAAGTCATCAACCTCCAGGTTGTATGCTTTTTCACCGATGAAGAAGCAGTCGTTGTTGTACACGACCACAATCTTATTCTGTGCGAAATAGCTGACATCTTCCTTCTCTTTCACCTTCTCGATGTCTGCTTCCGTAGCAAAAGTGTTCAGCAAATCGGTGAAGTCGTCTTTGTTGAGAATAGAACCAACAACACCAATATCTTCCTTGGACTTATTCTCGCTGCCATAGATAAACAACGGGTCACGAAGGTCGAGACCAGCTTTAGCCGGATCGTCGAGGATAGCCTCAGCCTTCTCGCGGGCAGCACGACTCATATCCGCTTCTTTCAACGCTTCGGTCAGTTTTTTCTTCGCCTTGCTATCGTCGTCGAAACCGCTCTTGTCAGCAATTTGCTTCACATCGACACGCAACACAAATATCGCATCTTCAGGAATCAGCTGTGCACTCTTGGGCACCTTTGAACAGGATGCAAGCAGAAATACTGCCAGCACAGCCCACAACATCAAATGTATTTGTCTTTTTTTCATTGTCTGTAATAATTAGAAGAACCAAACATGCCGTAGCATGCCTGGTTCTTGGTTGATTAGTGATATTATTCTTCTTCTGGGGCAATGAGTTTGTAGCCCTTGCCGTGAATGTTGATAATCTCAATCTGGTCGTCGTCCTTCAGATGCTTACGCAGTTTGGTGATATACACATCCATAGAGCGTGCATTGAAGTAGTTGTCGTCAATCCAGATAGTCTTCAGAGCGAAGTCACGCTGCAGAATCTCATTGGCGTGACTGCAGAGAAGTGCCAGCAGTTCATTCTCCTTGGTGGTCAGCTTGGTCTGCTTGTCGCCGATAGACAGCAGCTGTTTCTGCGTATCGAAAGTGAATCGGCCGATATGATACAATGTTGATTCCTTATTCTTCTTTCCGCGTACACGACGGAGAATAGCTTCAATACGGAACACCAGCTCTTCCATTGAGAATGGTTTGGTAATGTAGTCGTCGGCTCCTCTCTTGAAACCTTCCAAGATGTCTTCCTTCAACTGTTTGGCAGTCAAGAAAATGATAGGAATCTCAGCGTTAGCCTGACGGATTTCCTGTGCCAATGTAAAGCCATCTTTCTTCGGCATCATCACATCGAGCACACAAATGTCGAACTTGCTTTTCAAGAATGCCTTGTAACCAGCTTCACCATCGGGGCAAAGCTCTGCCTGATAACCTTTTGCTTGAAGGTACTCGCGAAGCAACATTCCGAGGTTCTCGTCGTCTTCGCACAACAGAATTTTCAAATTCTCGTCCATAATTTTTTCGTTATTAGGTGAATACTATATTTAATATCTTTCAACTTCTTATGATTGGCAGCTTAATGGTGAAGGTGGTACCCTTTCCAAATTCGCTATCCACTTTGATTTCACCACCGTGCAGTTCCACAATTTTCTTCACGTAAGCCAAACCGAGACCAAATCCCTTTGCATCGTGATGATTGCCTGTATGTACACGGTAGAACTTGTCGAATATCTTTTTCAGATTGTCTTTCTTGATGCCTAAACCCGTATCGCGGACAGAAAGGAACAGATGGTCCTCCGTATTCCAAGTTTTCAGATAGATATCGAGCGGTTCTTCCGGCTTGCGGTATTTCACCGCATTGTCCAAAAGATTGTTGATGACATTTTGGAAATGTACCTCATCCACGTAGATGGCTGAATCGATAGCCTCTATTTCGGTATAGATTTTTCCGCCGGTATGTTCTACACGCAACGTAAACGAGTTGGCGATATTTTCAACTACTTCATTCAGGTCGAGTTCCTTCTTCTTGAAGATGGTTTGCTGGCGGTCGAACAACGACATCTGCAGCACTTTCTCAACCAGGAAACGAAGACGTTTCGACTCTTCATTGATGACGCCACCTAAGTGTTCCATCATCTGGGGACTCTTGGTCAGACTCTTGTCGTTCATCATCTGCGCCGCCAAAGAGATACTGGCAATCGGCGTCTTCAACTCGTGGGTCATATTGTTGATGAAGTCGTTCTTGATTTCAGAATACCTCTTCTGTCGGAAGATGGAGTAAATCGTTATCACGAATGTAATCAACAGGAACAACGTGAACACTATTGACGGAATCATAAACCGTACACTGGAGAAGATATAGCTGTTCATGTCGGGGAAATGCACTTTTAATACGCCCATTTTCGTCTGGGGGTCGTTGCGGAACAACACGGTTGTATAGGTATATTCTTCTCCGTCTTCCGTATAGTCGGGACAACGGTATATCTCTCTTCCGTCCTGCGTGGAAACAGTAAAATGATAGGGAATGTTTATGCCGTTATTGATCATCTCCGCTTTCAGGTCCTGATCCAAGAGTTTGAAATTGATACGTTCTTTCAATGGTTTCTCAGAAGCGGAATACAGGATATTATAAATCACTTCATCAAGCATTGCCTTCTGATAGACGTAACGGTTCTTGACTAATTCCTGCATCGATTTCTTGGCGGCAGAAACCGTATTCTCGTCATTTTTGAGAATCATCGCCTTTGGTGTCTTTGAAGGATTTGAACTGATGGTTTTCAGTTCGAATGAAGAATAAACCGTTCCACTACTATCGGCTACGGAATACTGGTGTGAATGTTGTACATTTCCATACTCATCGGTGATGGTTGTATCTCGACTGTAAGCACGACGCTCTGTCTCGTTGACGTTTTTCTCCAAATAGCGCAAGGTCTCGTTCAACTCCAGATTGCGGGAAGCCTGATAGAGGGCACGATTCACGGACTCATCAAATTGTTCTTTCTTCATCTCAGCCATTTCTTCTATATAGTTCAACTGGAGATAAAGCAAAGCCAGGAATGAGAATCCCATGATAATCGCTATGGTCCAAATCGTTGTTTTCTTCATTTTTCTTATTGATAACGATAACGTTAATTTTACGAATGCAAATATACGCCGATTCCTTAATACGTTAACAAATAATCGTTAATAAAAAGACTCGAATTTGCATTGTTTAACAAATTCGAGTCATCTTAATTTAAAATAAGCAACTTAAACTTTATTTCCCTGAGTCAAGCCACCATTTTCCGTCTTTATCTTTGACAAGTTTCATGTCATTATCCTTTGTTTCGCCGTTACCATAGGTAACCTTCATCTTGACAGTAGCCTTGTCGTCTTCGATTTTCTCATCAGCAACTTCGAAGTCTTTGATGCCCTGCTTTGATTCCAGTTCTTTGTCCATCTTGTCTTTTACAAGTGAAACAAGTTGCTCACGGCTCTTTTCAACTTCAGCAGCCTTTGATGCATCATCCTGGTTCTTGAAGTACATCAGTTTTACGTAGCCTTCATAGTCTTTGTTCTTCATGCAGGTCATTGCATCGCAAGCTACATCTTTCGGAGCTTTCTCTGTACATCCGCACAATACGAACGCAAAGAGAGCTACTGCCATCATACTCAATAATTTTTTCATTGCATATCGTTTTTTAAGTTAATAAATAAAGATTATGTTTTTACTAAAATACTCTGACTGTTTGGAAATCCTTGCTTTCAAGCAGGTCGGATGGAAGAGCGCAATGAAGATGCATACCTAAAAGATTCAAGTTGCTTCGGGGCACATCTTTCAACGGGCAACCGACCCTATCGAAGGCAAATGTCACCAACTCTGTACAAAACAGTTTCGTGGTGTCGCTTTCATCATAGTCGTGGTCGAACAGCGTATGTCGTCTATATACCTCTATAGCTTTTGCTGCCACCCGATGTGCTACCGAAGGGTCTTTGTATCGTCGCACCTCGCCCTTCAGCGCGTTTACGGCAGAGAAGAATCTCTCTGGTGTATCCATCTTTACACGATCAACATCACCCTCGAAATCGGGTTCATCGGGTACAGCATGCACTATCATCATCGTTCCGGCTGAATCAACAACAATTCCCACATGTGAGTAGTCTCCGTTTCCTTCTGCCATCACTACCGCATGACTGGTGACGCCGCACCCTTTGCGAAAGACGATATCGCCCGTTTTCAACTGACAGTCTTTGGGCAGTATGCAGCCCTTCTTATCCGATTGTCCCGTACACCCTACGGTCATCAGAATGATTATCGTCACTACGATACCTGTCAGTATTCTCATCGCCAATAATGATCACGACCACGAATTTCACGAATTAAACAATATCCATATACCTTATTATATATGTGCCTGCCAATTCGAAAAATTCGTGGTCAAGCTTATTAGTCTTCCTCAGCCAATTCTGCCTCATGCTCCTTGATGAGCTGCTGCTGAACATCGTTCGGAACGAGTTCATAGCTGGCAAACTTCGTGGTGAACGAAGCACGACCACCTGTGAGAGAACTCAAGGAGATGCTGTAGTTAGAAAGTTCCTTCAATGGAATCTTCGCAACAAGTTTCTGATATCCAGCTTCGCTGTCCATACCCATAATCAGAGCACGACGACCCTGAAGGTCACTCATCACGTCACCCATATAGTCTGCTGGAACGAAAACTTCCAAGTCGTAGATTGGCTCAAGAATCTTCGGACCAGCCTCTTTGAATGCCAAAGAGAAGGCGTTGCGGGCTGCCAACATAAAGGAAAGTTCGTTGGAATCAACTGGATGCATCTTACCATCATATACGATGACGCGAACATCGCGGGCATAAGAGCCGGTCAGTGGTCCCTGTTCCATACGCTCCATTACTCCCTTCAAGATAGCCGGCATGAAACGTGCATCGATAGCACCACCGACAACTGAATTGATGAAGACGAGCTTGCCGCCCCATTCGAGATCGATTTCTTCCTTGCCCTTAATGTTCATCTTGAACTCCTGACCATTGAACTTATAAACGGTAGGATCGGGCATTCCTTCTGCGTAAGGTTCAACAATCAGGTGAACCTCGCCAAACTGACCTGCACCACCAGACTGTTTTTTGTGACGATAGTCAGCACGAGCCATCTTCGTGATGGTCTCACGATATGGGATACGTGGTTCATCAAATTGAACCTGAATCTTCTCGTTGTTCTCCAGACGCCACTTCAAGGTACGAAGGTGGAACTCACCCTGTCCGTGAACGATTGTCTGATGCAACTCCTTAGACTGCTCAACAACCCATGTCGGATCTTCCTGGCGCATCTTCAACAGCGCAACCATCAGTTTCTCCATCTCACTCTCGTTGACAGACTTGATGGCACGAGAATACTTGGAGTTCGGATACTTGATAAAGTCGAAACGATTCTCACAGTCTTTACCATTCAGAGTATTACCCGTTTTCACGTCCTTCAACTTCACAGTACAGCCGATATCACCAGCCTTCAGCTCGTCAACGGCGATACGGTTGGCACCAGCACATGCATAGATGGTACCGATGCGTTCCTTGGAACCGCGGTCAGCATTCGTCAAGTCATCACCAGGCTTGATACTACCACTCATTACCTTGAAGTAAGAAACCTCGCCGATGTGTGGCTCCATACCGGTCTTGAAGAAATAAACAGACTCAGGACCATTGCTGTCGGGAGCAATCTCTTCACCACGGGTGTTGTGAATCTTCGGCATCTCGTCAACAAACGGAACAACATTGCCCAAGAATTCCATCAGACGACGAACGCCCATATCCTTACCTGCACAAACGCAGAATACTGGGAATATGCTGCGTGTAATAAGTCCCTTGCGGATACCTTCACGCATCTCGTCTTCTGTCAGACTCTCTTCCTCAAAGAATTTTTCCATCAGAGACTCGTCATTTTCGGCTGCAGCCTCAACGAGAGTCTTGTGCAATTCCATCGCTTTATCCATCTGGTCAGCTGGAATGTCCTCAATAATCGGAGCACCACCTTCTGGCTTCCAGCTGTATTTCTTCATCAACAATACGTCGATAACAGCATTGAATCCAGCGCCAGTCTCAATAGGATACTGAATCTGAACACACTTAGAACCATAGATCTCCTTCATATTGGTCATCAACGAGTCAAAATCGCAGTTTTCACGATCCAATTGATTAATCAGGAAAATCACAGGTTTCTCCAGTTTCTCCGTGTAACGGAACGCATTCTGCGTACCAACCTCAGGACCATACTGACCATTCACGAGGATGACAGCCTGATCAGTTACGTTCAGCGCTGTGATGGCTCCACCTACGAAGTCATCGGAACCCGGACAGTCAATCAGGTTCAGCTTCTTGTTGTTCCATTCTACATGGAAAACGGTTGGGAACACAGAGTATCCGTACTCCTGCTCTACTGGGAAATAGTCACTAACTGTATTCTTTGCTTCTACAGAACCACGACGTTTGATGATTCCAGCTTCGAATAACATACTTTCGGCAAGAGTGGTCTTGCCGCTACCCGCACTGCCAAGCAATGCAATGTTCTTGATTTCGTTTGTTTGATATACTCTCATATCAATATAGATTTAGGTGTTAATAAATGATTT
>CADCPZ010000023.1 GCA_902803475.1 uncultured Prevotellaceae bacterium | reverse complement strand
TATTGTGACTGCCACCCTGCCAGCAGCAGGCGAATATGTCATCAAGCGCACCAACGGAGAGTCTTACCTCTATTATATAGCACTCTCACCTGTAGCTACGGGTATAAAAAACGTAAACGGGAACGTTAACGGGAACAAAAACTTTACTCCCATTAATCTCGCTGGCCAACCAGTATCTAGTGGCTATCGCGGCATCGTGATAGAGGGTGGCAAGAAGAAGGTAATAAGATAAAGAAACAACTCCTTATATATGAAGAAAGGCGACTTCTTTGGGTAGTTGAAACGTGAGTACTTTCGCGACAAGTCGCAAAAGTACTCCTCTCTCGGCATTTATTCTCCTGTTTCCCAATAGGAAATTGTGCGGTCGATATGACCGAGCGAAACGGGGCGTCCGCGTTCGATCTCATTCACTTTGACGCGTGTCCAATTACCCTGCTGGTCGTAAGTATAAAGATAGTTGGTGGTACGGGATGTCACTTTCCGCAGGTGCGTCCACTTAGAGTTGCACAGCCACGTAGTAGTCACAATCTTCGCAATGTCACCCTGCTCGTTATAGGTAATGGCACTATTCAGTTCATAGTATTCCTCTTCGTCCATACCGTCTATCGAGTAATACTTTGTTCCTGACAAACGCCCCTGCTGGTCGTATTTGAATTCGGAGGCCTTAATGTTAGGATTATTCATATACATCCACAGCGAGAGCCGACCGTTGGCGTCGTATTTCAGACGTTCATCGCTATTGACAGTTGCTGCATCCGGACGCCCCTCCAAATCGTATTCCATCACAAACTGCGGGTCTTTCGTGAAGCCCTCATGCGACTCATGCAGCTTGCCGTCCTTTCCTTCGAAGTACACCTTCGTCCACTCTTTCCAAAGACGACCTTTCTGGTCATATTCATAGCTCCATACGTCACGATGAAGTCGCGGATGATCCCAGTCTCCGTTTCCTGTTCCCTCTTGGAAGGTGAAGCCATCCAGTTTTCCTTCCTTGTAACGGAAGACATAAGTAGTAGCAGGGAACTTCCATTGCGGATGGTACTCGCTACTTTTGGGTGAACTGATTTTCCTAAACTGCCCCTGTTTGTTGAAGCGGATGGTGTCAATCGTGTTCATGGGCAAGAAATCAGATTTGACGTTCGATGTCTGTATAATCCGTTTTACCTTTCCACGCAGGTTCATCTGTTCACTTCCTGTCTGCAGAGGTGCCAGATAGGTGTCGAAGCAAATGTGTCCGTCGCGAGCGGTCGATGTTGATAGAATGGGGTTGATGCGTGAAGCCAAATCTCCCTTTTGTGCCCGCAAAGACGAGGTGGGCAGCATAGTCAGCAATACGGTCATTACTGATAAAATTGTTGTCTTTTTCATTGTGTATTATTCCTTTTAGAAAGTTATCTTTAACGTCGCAAAGTTACGAATAAATGAGGGAAAAACAAACAAATTCGTTTATTTTTTTTCGGACGGAACACCGATGCCCTCCCCACAGACCACTTAATCGTATCTTTGAGTTTTTTAAAAACTCGAAGGTAGGCTGCGCTTCGGAAAAACTCAAATAAATTTGGTTTTTCGCTCAGCTTGCACTACCTTTGTAGCCGAAATGAGTTTTCCGATACATATTAATATTGTTGACCTGGTGTTCAAAGGTATGCTGATAGGCATGATTGCATCGGCACCAATGGGACCTGTGGGCATCCTTTGTGTACAGCGTACGCTGAACAAAGGACGAATTTACGGTTTGGCTACAGGCATCGGCGCTGCCGTCAGCGATATCATCTATGCAGGTATCACGGGCTTTGGTATGGGATTCGTGATGGCTATCATCAACGATGAACAAAACAAGTTTTATCTGCAGATTATCGGTAGTGTGATACTGCTATGCTTCGGTATCTTTACCTGGCGCACAGACCCTACCAAGAAGATGCACAAATCGGGACAGAAGAAGGGTACCATTTGGTATAATACGTGGACGGCCTTCCTGGTGACGTTCTCGAATCCACTCATCATCTTCCTCTTTATGGCGCTGTTTGCACAGTTTGCTTTTGTCATTCCAGACCACCCGTTTGAAATGGTCATCGGATTTGCCAGTATTGTAGGTGGAGCCTTGCTGTGGTGGTACGGTCTTTCCTGGTTGGTGGATAAGGTCAGAACGATTTTCGACGAACACGGCATTCGCATCATCAACAAAATCATTGGGACTATCGTCACCTTGTTCTCGGTGATTTCCCTTTTCGGAACAGTCACGAACCTGTATAGGTTCTTCTGAAAAGACCCTCCCCCTGCCCCTCCCTGTATATGGAGGGGAGTAAAGAGGGGTTGTAAAATCGTAAAATTGTGAATTATATAAATGTTTATCGCTAAAGAATTAAAGAAGAAAAGTATTGCGGAATATCTGCTGTATATGTGGCAGGTGGAGGATATCATTCGTGCCTACGGATGCTCGCTCACCCGTATTCAGAATGAATATATCAAACAGTTTGATTATACCGACGAACAGAAGGAAGAGGAAACCGACTGGTTTGGCGACCTGATACGAATGATGAACAGCGAGGGATGCCGCGAAAGAGGGCATCTCGCCATCAACCAGATTGTCGTGCAGCAACTCTATGAACTCCACTCCCAGCTGCTGAAATCCAGTAAGTTCCCCTTCTACAATACGGAATACTACCGCGTATTGCCCTATATCGTGGAACTGCGCCAGCGCAGCAACAATCAGGACAGCCTACAAACTGATCCAGATCTGGAAATCAACGAGATAGAAACCTGTCTGACTGCACTCTACGGGGTGATGATGCTCAAATTGCAGAAGAAAGAAATCAGTCAGAACACAGAACACGCCGTCAAGGAAATCACTACCTTCATCGGCATGCTCAGCGACTACTATCAGAAGGATAAAGAGGAAGGATTGCAGTTTGAATAACAAAGAAACGGATATGAATATATTGATTACCGGCTGTAACGGTCAGTTAGGAAATGAAATTCAATTGCTGGAGAAAGATTTTCCCCAGCATACCTTTTATAATACGGATGTGGCGGAACTGGATATCACGGATGCGACAGCCATCCGACAGTTCGTGAACGACAACGCCATTGACGGCATCATCAACTGCGCAGCCTATACTGCCGTTGACAAAGCTGAAGAAAATGAGGAACTATGCACCAAACTGAATGCGGAGGCTCCAGCATATCTTGCTCAAGCTATCGGAGAACGAAACGGATGGATGATTCATATCAGCACCGACTACGTGTTCGACGGCACCAACCACACGCCCTATAAAGAGGATGAGGAAACCTGTCCGAACAGCGTCTATGGACGGACGAAACTTGTGGGCGAATTCAATGTGCAGAAGTTCTGTCCTCAGTCGATGATTATCCGGACTGCCTGGCTCTATTCTACATTCGGCAACAACTTCGTCAAGACAATGCTGCGACTCGGAAAAGAAAAAAGCGAGCTGGGTGTCATCTTCGACCAGATAGGAACACCCACCTGTGCACACGACCTCGCCGTTGCCATCATGACGGCAATCAGCAAAGGCATTGTACCTGGAATCTTCCATTTCTCCAACGAGGGCGTCACCAGCTGGTACGATTTCACAAAGGCTATCCACCGTATAGCTGGCATCACCACTTGTCGAGTACGTCCGCTCCACACAGAGGAATATCCTACGCCAGCGTCACGTCCTCACTACGGCGTGCTGGACAAGACGAAAATCAAGACTACCTATCAGCTCGACATACCCTATTGGGAAGACAGTCTTGAAGTTTGCATAAACAAACTATCCCAAGAAGAGATTTAAAGAAGAAAATAATCGTATGAACCAAGA
Organism: uncultured Prevotellaceae bacterium; assembly: GCA_902803475.1. Classification (GTDB taxonomy): domain Bacteria; phylum Bacteroidota; class Bacteroidia; order Bacteroidales; family Bacteroidaceae; genus Prevotella. The sequence continues at coordinate 23,871 of CADCPZ010000023.1, read as the reverse complement.
AATAGAAAGAAGAAGAACATTTGCCATCATCTCCCACCCTGATGCCGGTAAGACGACGTTGACTGAGAAGTTTCTGCTTTTCGGTGGACAGATTCAGGTAGCGGGAGCTGTGAAGAGTAATAAAATCCGCAAGACAGCCACCTCCGACTGGATGGATATCGAGAAACAGCGTGGTATCTCCGTATCTACATCGGTCATGGAGTTCGACTATACGCCAGAAGGGTCTGAGATAGAATATAAGGTGAACATCTTGGATACACCAGGTCACCAGGACTTTGCCGAAGACACCTTCCGTACACTGACTGCTGTTGACTCCGCCATCATCGTCGTGGATGGTGCCAAAGGTGTGGAAGCGCAGACACGTAAACTCATGGAAGTGTGCCGTATGCGCAATACACCCGTCATCATCTTCATCAACAAGATGGACCGCGAGGGTCGCGATCCTTTTGACTTGCTGGACGAACTGGAACAGGAGTTGCAAATCAAAGTGCGCCCATTATCGTGGCCCATCAATCAGGGACAGAAGTTCAAGGGGGTATATAACATCTACGAAGACAAGCTCGACTTGTTTACGCCTGACAAGCAACGCGTCACTGAGAAAGTCAGCGTGGAGATCAGCTCCTCTGAACTTGACAAAATGGTTGGCGAACAGGATGCCCAACAGCTGCGCGACGACTTGGAACTGGTCAGCGGCGTTTATCCTGACTTCGAAATAGAAACCTACCGCTCGGCTGAAGTGGCACCCGTCTTCTTCGGTTCTGCCCTGAACAACTTCGGTGTGCAGGAACTCCTCAACTGCTTTGTAGAAATCGCACCATCGCCACGTCCCACGAAAGCGGAAGAGCGTGATGTGCAGCCTGACGAACAGAAGTTCAGCGGATTCATCTTCAAGATTACAGCCAATATCGATCCGAACCATCGTTCATGTATCGCCTTCTGCAAAGTGTGCAGCGGTAAATTTGTACGCAACCAGCCATACCTGCATGTCCGTCAAGGAAAAACACTCCGTTTCTCCTCTCCCACTCAGTTTATGGCTCAACGTAAATCAACGATTGACGAAGCATGGGCTGGCGATATTGTGGGACTACCCGACAACGGAATCTTCAAGATTGGCGACACACTCACAGAAGGTGAACAGCTGCATTTCCGCGGACTCCCCTCCTTCTCGCCAGAGATGTTCAAATACATTGAAAACGACGATCCCATGAAATCCAAACAGTTGGAAAAAGGTATTAACCAATTGATGGATGAAGGTGTGGCACAGCTGTTTATCAACCAGTTTAACGGTCGGAAGATTATCGGCACCGTAGGACAACTGCAGTTTGAAGTCATCCAGTACCGATTGGAAAACGAATACAATGCACGTTGTCGCTGGGAACCGGTTCATCTATACAAAGCTTGTTGGATAGAAGCCGATGACGAGAAGGAACTGGACAATTTCAAGAAACGCAAGTATCAATATATGGCGAAAGACCGCGAAGGCCGCGATGTATTCCTCGCCGATTCCGGCTACGTACTCTCTATGGCCCAGCAGGATTTCGAACATATCAAGTTCCACTTCACCAGCGAGTTTTAAGATTCTCCCCCTCCCTCGCAAAGGGAGGGATTTCAAAAGAATAACAAAAAAAGTCGCCCAACATTTGTTGAGCGACCTTTTTTATATCAATAAAATTTGTTCGAATTAGTTCTTGAAGAAATCCTTCACAGCCTCATTAGGAACCATCTGCTCATCGAAGATGTAAGCACCGGTCTTTGGGCTTTTCACCATTTTGATAACCTTTGTGTATGCGCGACCGTCCGAAGAACCTTCATGGAGGGTAGCAACCGCTTTCTTTGCCATTTCTTAAATGCTTTAAACGTTAGTATTACTTAATCTCCTTGTGAATGGTCATTCGCTTCAGGATGGGGTTGTATTTCTTCAACTCCAGACGCTCAGCCGTATTCTTACGGTTCTTGGTCGTCACATAACGGCTTGTTCCTGGAAGACCGCTATTCTTCATCTCAGTGCATTCGAGAATAACCTGCACTCTGTTTCCTTTTGCTTTCTTGTTTGCCATGATGATTAATCTCCTATCACTTTAATGTCTTTCCAGTCCACATAACCTTTGGCAACAGCCTGCTTCAAAGCAGCATCAAGACCTACCTTGTTAATCATACGGAGACCTGCTGCACTAATCTTGAGGCGAATCCAGCACTGCTCTTCTACATAGTAGAACTTCTTGCTGAACAAATTTACATCAAAGCTTCTCTTTGTGCGGTGCTTTGAGTGAGACACATTATTGCCAATCTGTGCCTTCTTTCCTGTAATTTGACAAATCTTAGACATTTCTATCTACTCTTTTTAGTATTCGTTAATTCATACCTATTCCAAACAGGGTGCAAAATTACTAAGATTCTTTGAATTAACAAAACTTTCAACTAAATAATCTTTGAATTTAAGGATTTTTTTCATTCTCACTGCCCGCCATATGTACATTCCTGGTTTTCAGATAGTCCAAAAAGAGCCTTAGCGACTTATCGGTGGCAATAGCAAGATTGATATCGCGCCCATAATCCTGAGTGAGTTTCATCGTAACAATATCATCCATCATACCACAGGCAATCCAGATAGTGCCGACAGGCACTTCTGGTGTTCCTCCACCAGGTCCGGCAAAGCCTGTAGATGCAATTGCGAAATTTACATTCAGCGTCTGAATAGCTCCTTTCACCATTTGTTTAGCCACATCCTCGCATACTGCCGTCTGCTCTGCAATAACCTGCGGGTCAACATCCAACAAATGTACTTTGATTTCATCGGTATAGGAAATGACTCCACCTTTATAATAATTAGAGGCTCCGGGAACTGATATCAGTCCCTCTCCTATCCGTCCTCCTGTACAACTCTCTGCCGTTCCGACAGTCAAGCCTGATGCATACAAGATGTCTCCAATCTCTCTGCTGATAATTTTCGTTTCAAATGCCATAGCTATATTATACAATTATTACTTAAAAGTTACTTTCGAGAATGCGGGTTTGTCGATAGAACAAAAGTCTCCATCCAAATACTTATAATAACCGGTAATGCCAATCATAGCTGCATTGTCGGTTGTATAACTGAACTTAGGGATGTAAATAGTCCATCCATAACGTTTCGCATGATCGTGGAAAGCCTGTCGCAACCCGTTGTTGGCTGAGACGCCGCCCGCAACTGCTACGTGTTTGATTTTTGTCATCTTCACGGCCTCACGAAGTTTCTTCATCAGAATATCAACGATCGTGAACTCCAGACTGGCGGCAAGGTCTTCCTTGTGATGCTCTACGAAATCAGGGTCTTCGGCAACCCATTTGCGAAGGCTGTACAAGAAAGAAGTTTTCAATCCGGAGAAACTGTAGTCGAGGCCTGGGATATGCGGCTCAGAGAAACGATAGGCATGCGGGTTGCCCTGACGGGCTAAACGGTCGATGATGGGACCACCCGGATAACCTAAGCCCATCACTTTCGAACATTTGTCTATTGCCTCACCTGCTGCATCGTCAATGGTTTGACCAAGAATCTCCATATCGTTGTAGGCATTCACTTTGACTATCTGTGAGTTGCCTCCACTCACCAATAGACAGAGAAACGGAAAGGGAGGAAACGGTTCCTCTATGAAATGCGCCATCACGTGTCCCTGTAAGTGATTGACATCGATGAGCGGAACATTCAGACTACGTGCGAATCCTTTCGCAAAGCTGACGCCCACTAAAAGACTTCCCATCAAACCGGGTCCGCGAGTGAAAGCAACGGCTGAAAGTTGTTCTTTGGTGATACCAGCCTGCTTGATAGCTTCCGCAACCACAGGTACAACATTCTCTTGATGGGCACGTGATGCCAACTCCGGTACCACACCTCCATAGGCTTCGTGTACGGCCTGTGATGCTGTCACATTCGACAACAGCACACCATCTTTCAGCACGGCAGCCGACGTGTCATCACAACTGCTCTCTATACCTAATATATATATGTCTTTTTCCATCTATTTGGTCGTTTGGGAAATTACAAGTCAATATGTCAGTATTTCCAATCCGTGTTCGGTCATCACAAACGTGTGTTCCCATTGTGCGCTGGGTAGTTCATCTTCTGAAATAACTTCCCATCCATAAGGATCGTCGCCATCGATGAACACCTTCCAGCTACCCATATTCACCATCGGTTCTATCGTAAATACCATTCCTGGCACCAACAGCATTCCTTTGCCTTTGTGACCCACATGCATCACATCCGGTTCCTCATGGAACTGCAATCCGACCCCATGTCCGCACAAATCACGCACAATACCATAATGATATTTATCGGCATGCTTCTTAATGGCGTGACCGATATCGCCCACAAATCCCCATGGTTTTGCTGCCTCAGCACCAATTTCCAGACACTCCTTTGCTACCCGTACCAACTGTTCCTTCTCCGGTGTTGTCTTACCGATGATGAACATACGGGATGCATCTGCATAGTAGCCGTCGAGTATCGTTGTGAAGTCCACATTGATGATGTCTCCTTCCTGCAGGATATCTTCGGCTTTCGGAATACCGTGACATACGACTTCGTTGATGCTTGTACAAACGCTCTTGGGAAATCCCTCATAATTCAAACAAGCAGGAGTAGCACCATGATCTTGACAATATTGCATGCAAATCTCGTCAATCTCTAACGTGCTCATCCCTGCATGGATATTTTTGGCAACCTCGTCGAGCACACCCGTATTAACGACGCCAGCACGACGGATACCCTCTATCTGTTCTTGCGTCTTGATCAGGTCGCGTGTGGGGACCTCCTTCCCTTTATTTTCCCAGTACATCACCTTCTTGTCAAACTCAGTTGGTTGTTGACCAGCCAGGCAACGCCATCTTCTTTTCTTTCCTATTTTCATTATTTTATACTGATATGATCAGCTCTTTATTTCATGTTACCAGTGTATAATTGTCTATATCAAATCAAAAATGCCGCTTGGCATTCTGCGCTTCAGCACATCTAAGTCGAACTCCTTGCCCACGACGATGCCATACGATTGCAAGATGCTTTCCACCGTCTTGCGAGCCAGTTCCGGATGATTATTCTCCTCACTCAGATGACAAAGCCACACATGTTTCAACGAAGGTGTCGCGTTCTCTGCCAAAGCCATCGCACAATCCGTGTTGCTCAAATGTCCATTGGGGCTACTGATTCGTTCCTTCAGAAAAGCCGGATAAGGACCATTCATCAGCATCTCGACATCATGGTTGGATTCTAAAACCAAGTAATTTGCTTGACTGATATGATGTTTCATCTCGTCTGTCACGTGACCCACATCTGTCATAATGCAAAACACAACACCTTGGTATTCAATACGATACCCGACATTATCAAAGCTGTCGTGAGGAACATTGAACGGTTCAATCTGAAAGTCGCCAATTTGAAAACGAACGCCTTTTTCTATGTTCTTTACGTTTGCCGATGGTATTTTTATACGTACACAATAATTGCCGGCAATACCTTTAAAGACATCCTTCGTTGCATATACTTCAACATTCAGGTCTTCACTCAGTTTACCGACAGATTTCACATGATCAGCATGATCATGCGTCACTAATATATGATGAACCTGCTTCAGGTCCAAACCATAATCTATAAATCGTTTTTTCAGGGCTCTAATTCCCAGTCCTGAATCAATCAACAATCCGTCATTTTCGGTATATAGAAAATAGCAGTTTCCGCTACTTCCACTGCCGAAAGAAATGAATCTTAACATTTGATTTGCATATTATCTGCAAAGGTGCAGTCCTATGATGGACTACACCTTATTATATATAAGCATACTTGGCGTTTTGTCAGTTGTTGGCAGAACCGCCTACGATATCAAGCAACTCGTCGGTAATCGCCTGCTGACGCGACTTGTTGTACTGCAAGTTGAGTTCGCGAAGCAACTCATCGGCGTTATCCGTTGCCGTCTGCATCGCCACCATTCGGGCGGCATGCTCAGAAGCATTGCTATCGAGCAGAGCCGTATAAAGCATTAGGTGTGCCAATTTCGGAATCAACAGACTAAGCACGGTACTCATATCCGGCTCCACAATGAAGATATCGGCCAAAGGCTTCACCTCCTCTTTGTTGCGTTCTTTTTTCTGTTGGTTCTTCTTGAGGTATTCCTGTGCTTTTTGGGTAACAATAGTCGATGACAGATCACGCTCCTTATCAGCATTCAACTCTTCCGAGATGTCTATCGGCAGGAACGTTTTACGCGTAAGAATCTGAGAACCAGCACTCTTGAAGTGATGATAGAACATCTCTACGCGGTCTATTTCCCCATCAATAAACTTCTGTCCCAAATCTTTGGCAATTTCTATACACTTTGCCACATTGGGCTTGTCTGCTATATCAGAGAAGTCGCCCGCCGTGCGGTAGCCCAGTTTCTTAACTTTTTCTGCCACTTTCCGGCCAATAGGATATATCAGGATATTCTCTTTGCCAAGATGCTTGTATTCCTCCAGCGCATGCATCATCATCTTGATGACGTTGGCGTTGAAACCTCCGCAGAGTGAACTATTGGAGCTATACACAACCAAAGCAACACTCTTCACAGGACGATCAACACTAAAGATGGTGGATGCGTCAGCTTCACTGGCCAAGAATGTCTTCAGGATATGTTCAAGCATGGTCTCATAGGGCAACATGTTCTCAATCATCACCTGAGCATGATGGAGTTTGCTGGACGCCACCATCTTCATCGCACTCGTAATCTTACGGGTGCTGTTGACGCTGGCAATTCGGGTTTTAATCTCTTTTAAGCTTGGCATCTTTGGTATTTACAATTTACATTTATTTAGCCATTTAGCAATACTGTCCTGCGATATCGGCCATAACCTCCTCGATGGTCTTCGTTGCCTCATCTGGAAGTTGTCCCGAAGCTAACACTTTGATAACATCTTCGTGTGTATTACGCATCTTATCGAGGAAAGTATCCTGACATTCGCGAACTTTATCTACGGGGACATCATGCATCAGACCGTGAACACCGCAATAGAGGATAGCAATCTGCTCGCCTACGGGCATCGGACTGTACTGTGGCTGGATCAGTAACTCGGTATTTTTACGGCCGCGGTCGAGCGTCATCGCTGTTACCGCATCCATATCGCTGGAGAATTTAGAGAAAGACTCCAACTCACGATACTGCGCCTGGTCGATTTTCAAGGTACCAGCAACCTTCTTCATCGACTTGATCTGTGCCGAACCACCCACACGGGATACGGAAATACCCACGTTGATAGCCGGACGCTGTCCTTGATTGAAGAGGTCGGTTTCGAGATAAATCTGTCCGTCGGTGATAGAAATTACGTTCGTAGGAATATATGCCGATACGTCTCCAGCCTGAGTCTCGATAATCGGAAGAGCTGTGAGTGAACCTCCACCCTTCACGTGACCTTTCATACATTCAGGCAGGTCGTTCATCTGCTCAGCTACTTCCTGCTGTTCGTTGATTTTTGCCGCACGCTCCAACAGACGAGAGTGCAGATAGAACACATCACCAGGATATGCCTCACGTCCTGACGGACGACGAAGAATCAGCGATACCTCACGATAGGCAACAGCCTGCTTCGACAAGTCGTCATAGACAACGAGTGCCGGTAAACCTCTGTCGCGGAAGTACTCACCGATAGCAGCTCCTGCAAAAGGAGCATAATACTGCATAGCGGCAGGATGGGCAGCCGTAGCACTTACAATAATGGTATAAGGAAGAGCACCGTGTTCCTTCAACGTCTGAACGAGTGCAGCAACAGTAGAAGCCTTTTGTCCGATAGCGACATAGATACAATATACCGGTTGTCCTGCTTCATAGAAACTCTTCTGGTTGATAATCGTATCAACGGCAATGGCAGTCTTACCTGTCTGACGGTCGCCGATGATCAACTCACGTTGTCCGCGACCGATAGGAATCATGGAGTCAACAGCCTTCAATCCCGTCTGCAACGGTTCCTTCACGGGCTGACGATAGATTACACCAGGTGCCTTGCGGTCGAGTGGCATCTCAAACGATTCTGTCAGGTCGATTTCTCCTTGACCGTCAATGGGTTCTCCCAATGGGTTGATGACACGTCCGAGCATGTTGTCGTTGACGCGAATGGAGGCAATACGGTGTGTACGCTTGACTACCTGTCCTTCCTTGATATCCGTCGAAGGACCTAAAAGCACACAACCCACGTTGTCTTCCTCCAAGTTCATCACGATAGCCATTGTGCCATTTTCAAACTCTAACAGTTCGCTGGCTTCAGCATTGCGCAGACCGTAAATACGAGCCACACCGTCACCGACGGTGAGTACCGTTCCGACTTCGTCGAATTTCTCTGCGTCGTTGATGCTGCGAAGTTGCTGGAGCAATACTTCTGACACCTCGCTTGGTTTTATTTTGTCTGACATAATTTAATGATAGTATTTACAATTTACACATTCTACTTTTTCAACTGTTTCAGGATGTTGTTAAGTTTACTTTTGATACTTGCATCCATACGATAGGTTCCATATTCGAGAACGAAACCACCAATCAAATCGGGGTTTACCTCGGTCTGGAACTCAACAGTTCCTTGAGTCTTACTTTCCACCATCTGCTTCATCTTCTGCTCAGTGGCAGGATCGACAGCCGCAGCGGTGATAAGTTTACCGCGGATGAGGTTCTTCTGTTTACGGTAAAGAGTGATGTACGAATTGGCCATGAACTGCAGGTTGCTTTCCCTACTCTCTTGCAAGACCAGCGCAACAAACCGCTTTGTCAGCTCCGAAGGCTTTTCGCCGCAGGCTGTCACCAGCAGTTCCTCCTTCTTGTTCTTGGCAAGCATCGGGTTGTCTATCGTAAATCGCAACTCAGGTACGCGCAAGTAGCTTTCGGCAAGCGTCTGCATCTCGCGGTACACCTGTTCCTCAATCTTCGCCTCTGTAGCACTCTTCAGAAGTGCCCGTGCGTAGCGAACCGATATTACACCTATGTCCATAAGCCGTTATTCTTTCTTGTTGTCAACAGAGATATCATCCAGCAATCTGTCTATCAATTCATTCTGCTGCTTCTGGTCGGACAGTTTCTCGCGGAGAATCTTCTCAGCGATCTGTACGGAGAGTTCTGCCACCTGTGTGCGGATGTCGCGGATAGCGTTCTGCTTTTCCGTTTCAATCTGCGCTTTCGCGTCAGCGAGCAGGCGGGCACCCTCATCGCGTGCTTTGTCCTCTGCCTTCTTCACAATGGCCTCGCGGGTTTCAGCTGCCTCCCGAAGGATTTGCGCCTGTTTCTCACGTGCCTCCTGCAGAATGGATTCACCTTCTTTTTGGATATTGGCCAGCTTCTCGTTGGCTTCATGTGCCTTGCGCAGACTCTCGTCAATGAAAGCCTTGCGGTCGTTCACCATCTTGACGATCACGGGGAAACCCCATTTCCACAAGATGAACAGAACGATGAGGAACACCAAGCTCATCCAAAAAAGTAAGCCAGTATCAGGCAATAATAATGACATAAGCTGTGAATTACTGTTTTAAATACTTCCCGAAGGAAATTCTTTTCATTCTCTCTCTGGGGTGCAACGCTGCTTACTGGTTGCAAAGCAGGGCGATAATCACAGCGAAGAAGGCAACACCCTCGACAAGAGCGGCTGCAATAATCATGGCTGTACGGATGTCACCCATCTTTTCTGGCTGACGAGCCATAGCGTCCATAGCCTGACCGCCGATTTTACCAATACCGAGACCTGCGCCGATAACTGCGAGACCTGCACCTACTGCTGCACCTAACTGTGCAATACCACCTGCTAATAATAATGATGATAACATAATCTTTAAATTTTTAAGTTGTTATTAAATGTTTGTATTAATTATTCTCGAATAAATATAAATTATGCATTAAGCATTAAGCATTATTAATTATTCTGCTGCTTCGTGCGGATGAATGCGTGCCATCGAGATGAACACGGCACTCAGCATGGTGAACACCATTGCCTGGATGAAGCATACCAGCACCTCCAACAGCATCATGAAGATGCTGAGCATCACACTGAAAACGGTCATCGCGCCACAGGCGAAGGCTCCCATCGAAGCCATGATGAAGATGATACACGTCAGGGCGATGGCGATAGCGTGTCCTGCCAGCATATTGGCAAAGAGTCGGACCATCAGCGCCAGCGGTTTGGTGAAGATTCCGAATACCTCGATGACGGGCATCAGGGGCACAGGAGCTTTCAGCCACCAGGGCACCTCCGGCCAGAAGATGTCTTTCCAATAGTGCTTCGTTCCTGAAAAGTTGGTAACAAGCAACGTACACACCGCCAGGAAGAAGGTGATGGTGATGTTGCCCGTCAGGTTACCGCCTCCCGGTGGGAACGGCATGATGCCCATCACATTGGCGATGAAGATAAAGAAGAAGCACGTAAGCAGATACGGTGCGTACTTCGGCGCCTCCTTGCCCAATGCCGGTTCGATGATATCGTCATAGACGTATGTGATGAACATATTCATGAAGCCTACAAAGCCTTTCGGTGCAGGGTCGTCAGCTTTATGACGGCGGCACCAGCGTGCAGGTATCAGCACGCATAGCAGCAGGAGAATGGCATCGATGAACAGCACCACCACACTCTTGGTGATACTGATGTCGAACGGCCGTGTCTCAGTGCCGTCGGCTGCTACCTCTACGATTCTGTTTTCATAGAGGCTGCCCGCCGGAGCAATGTAAAGGCCAGTGCCCTTTCCTGCTTCCTTGTAGCCTTTCAGCTTTCCCGACTCAATGGGTTCCTCCTCAATCTCATTGCTCATAAACACATGCCAGCCAGTGCTTCCGTGCACGATGACGGGCAGATGGATGACAAGAGGAGTTTCTCCGATGTCGGTAATGTGCCACTCATAGCTGTCCTTGACATGTCCCCAAAGGATGGCTTGCAGGTCAACGCCCCCACCCTCTTCCTCTGCTGCTACAGCAGGGGTGAGCGTCATGAACAGCGCCATGAGGAATAGCAATCGTTTTAAATATTTCATTGTGTCATTTTATAATTTTCCGTTCAGTCAGAATCTCAATCATTTGTTGAGTCCTTTCTTTTCCACTCGCGAGAAGAATATGGTATCGAATACCAGCATTGACAAGTAGAAGATGATGAAGATGATGGCGAAACCCGTCGATTCGTGCTTGTCTTTCAGCAGGATGATGCCTACCGTTGCCACAGCCAAGGCTGCCAACATACGGATGACGGTGGCGGCCAGATAGAACTTTGCCAGATTCATTGGCGAAGACTTGGCTACAGCCTTCCACGCAGCACCATAGGCTATCGAGGACACGAATGTGAAGCACACGCTGATGACGAGTCCGTTGAGCTGCGTCATATCCAAGGCGACGTTCATCACAACCAGCACCACCAAACTGATGGCTGTCATCAGCCACAAGCTCATCTGGTGGTATTTCCTGGCGATTCTGTCGACTGGATCTTTCTTCATGCTTACATCTCCACACAGAGGCTCACCTCGTTCTTCTTGACAGTGACGAAGCCGCCCGTGATCTCAAAACTTGTCTTGCCCGCATCGGTCGTATATTCCACCTTTCCGTTTTCCAGAGACGAGATGATGGGCGCGTGGTCGTTCAGAATCTCGAAACTTCCGAGAGTTCCGGGAACCAGCACGCTCTTCACCTCACCGGTGAACACAACCTTTTCGGGTGATACGATCTTCAGCTTTAACATATCTTGATTTTACAATTTTACCAATTTACCATTTTACAAATTATACCATTTGGCGTCAATTTGTGAAATCGTCAAATTGTCAATTATACCTATCCTTTCGCAGCTTCCATCAGCTTCTTACCCTTCTCGATAGCCTGCTCAATGGTACCTACGTTAAGGAAGGCCTGTTCAGGCAGGTCGTCCACCTCGCCGTCGATAATCATGTTGAAGCCCTTGATGGTGTCTTCGATGCTGACCATCACGCCGGGAACACCGGTAAACTGCTCGGCAACGGCAAACGGCTGTGAGAGGAAACGCTGCACACGACGGGCACGGTTCACCACCAGCTTGTCCTCGTCAGACAACTCGTCCATACCGAGGATGGCAATGATATCCTGCAGCTCGTTGTAGTGCTGGAGAATCTGCTTCACACGTTGTGCACACTCATAGTGCTCCTTGCCCACAATCAGCGGGTCGAGGATACGGGAGGTACTGTCCAGCGGGTCAACGGCGGGATAGATACCCAGCTCCGTAATCTTACGCGAGAGCACCGTCGTAGCATCCAAGTGGGTAAACGTTGTAGCCGGAGCAGGGTCGGTCAAGTCGTCGGCAGGCACATACACAGCCTGTACTGATGTGATACTCCCCTTTTTCGTAGAAGTGATACGCTCCTGCATGGCACCCATCTCTGATGCCAGCGTCGGCTGATAACCCACGGCTGATGGCATACGGCCTAACAAGGCTGACACCTCAGAACCAGCCTGCGTGAAACGGAAGATGTTATCGATGAAGAACAGAATATCTGCTGCAGCACCGTCTTTTCCATTATCACGGAAGCCCTCAGCAACAGTCAGTCCTGACAGTGCCACAGAAGCACGTGCGCCCGGCGGCTCATTCATCTGGCCATATACCAGTGTGGCCTGACTCTTCTTCAACTCTTCCGGATCAACAAGCGACAAGTCCCACTTGCCTTCCTTCATAGCCTCTTCAAACTTCTTTCCGTAGCGAACAACGCCGGACTCAATCATTTCGCGAATCAGGTCGTTACCCTCACGAGTACGCTCTCCTACACCAGCGAATACGGAATAACCATCGTGTCCTTTGGCAATGTTGTTGATCAACTCCATGATGAGCACCGTCTTACCTACACCGGCACCTCCGAAAAGACCAATCTTACCACCTTTCATATAAGGCTCCAACAGGTCAATGACCTTGATACCTGTCGTCAACATTTCTTTCTGCGTTGACAGTTCTTCAAACTTCGGAGCCTCGCGGTGAATAGGATAAGCACCCTTCATGTCGAGTTGTTTCATACCGTCGATAGGCTGACCAATCACATTCAGCATACGACCTTTAATCTGGTCACCTGCAGGCATCTGAATAGGTGAACCCACAGGGATGGCTTCGAGACCTCGCTGCAAACCGTCGGTGTTGTCCATCGCAACACAACGTACTGTGTCCTCACCAATGTGCTGTTGCACCTCGATAACCAGATCACCACCGTTAGGACGTTTCACACGCAACGCCTCATAAATTTTCGGCAACACTTTCTCAGCATCTTCACCCTTTGTGTCGAAATACACGTCAACTACAGGACCGATAATCTGGGAAATGTGTCCAATTACTTGTGACATAAGCTTTTCTTATTAGATTTTAAATTTTTAGTATTATCAGTTTGTTTATCTAGTTGGCAAAGATACGCAAAAAAATGATACGCACCAAATATTTGCTCTTTTTTTTGCCAAAGAGGTACAATTAGACCTAAAAAAAAACGATGAACATTCGTTCACCGTTGTCTATTATTATCGTTCCTCGATAGGAATATACTTTTTGACTTCCAAAATGTTCTTGTATGCTGGTCGGATGATACGACGCCCCTCGAAGTTCAACTCTTCAATTCGGTGTGCCGTCCAACCAACAATACGTGCCATTGCAAAGATAGGGGTATAAATCTCTTGCGGTAAACCAATCATCTCATAAATGAAGCCGCTATAGAAGTCAAGATTAGCACAAGCAGGTTTACGCGACTTGCGATGTTCCATTAGACATTTGATACCTTCCTGTTCTAACAGACACAGAAAATTATATTCCTGTTCACGGCCTTTCTCTTTTGCCAGCTCGCCTGCGAGTTTCTTCAGTTCTACAGCACGTGGGTCACTCATCGTATAGACAGCATGCCCAATACCATAAATGAGACCCGATTTGTCGTAAGCCTCTTTGTTGAGCATCCGTTTCAAATAGGTGTCTATCTCGTCTACATCTGTCCAATCTTGGATCTGCTCTTTCAGATGATGAAACATATTGATAACCTTGATGTTGGCACCGCCGTGCAGGGGACCCTTCAAAGAACCAATTCCTGCTGCTATCGAGGAATAGGTATCCGTACGTGTTGATGAAGTCACACGAACGGTAAACGTAGAGTTGTTACCACCACCATGCTCAGCCTGTATGATAAGCAACAGGTCCAGTGTCCGTGCATCCAGTTCCGTATAGTCTTCGTGTTTCAACATAAACAGGAAGTTTTCGGCTATGGAGAGATGCTCCTTCGGATGTCGGATATGCAGCGAGCGTCCATGCTCAGAGTGACGGTAGATATTATATGCATATGCAATAATCGTCGGGAACTTTGCAATAAGTTCTATAGACTGACGCATCAGGTTGTCGCGTGAAATATCGTCCGGGTTGTTGTCGAAAGTGTACATCTCCAACACACAACGTGCCAGGATGTTCATGATATTCGTACCTTCAAGATCAACGAGATGGACAATCGTACGATGGTCGAGCGGCATATTGTCGTTCAGTAACTCACGGAAAGCCATCAACTCTTCTTTATCCGGCAGTTCTCCTGATAGCAGCAAGAAAGCTACCTCCTCAAAACCGAATCGTTTTTCTTTCAGCAACGGAGCCACCAACTGATCCAACTCATACCCACGATAGTAGAGTTTTCCTTCTGTTGGTTTCGGCTTTCCATCCTCGCCCTGCTCATAGCCAACGACATTACCGATATTTGTCAGACCGACAAGCACACCAGATCCATCCTCATTACGCAGTCCGCGTTTCACACCATACTTTGAGAATAGTTCGTTGTCTATCTTACAGGAGGTTTTTACCTCATCACTAAGCTTGTAAATCAAATATTCTTTTTTCATTTTCTTTCTCCTTACTCCTCCCCTCCTTACTCCTTCTCTCCTTACTCCTTCATTTAAAGGGTACTCTTCTTCATTTCATTCAATGCTGAACCAGCCTTGAACCAGGCTATCTGAGCCTCATTATAGGTATGTGCAACCTCGAAACTGTCGATAGAACCATTCGCATGTTTTAAACTGACTATCAGATTCTTACCAGGGGCGAAATTCTTCAGACCTGTCAAAGAGATACGGTCGTCCTCCTGTACTTTATCATAATCGTCCTTGTTAACAAAGGTCAGAGCAAGCATACCTTGTTTTTTCAGATTGGTCTCATGGATACGGGCAAAGCTCTTTGCCAGTACGACCTTCACGTTCAGGAATCGAGGTTCCATTGCTGCATGCTCACGACTAGATCCTTCACCATAGTTATCTTCAGCGACAACAATGCTGGAGAATCCCTTTTCCTTATAGGCTTTCGCTGCTGTCGAGACTTCCACATAATCGCCGCAAAGTTGACATTTCACCTTGTTCGATTCACCGTTGAAAGCATTCACGGCACCCATCAGCAGGTTATCTGATATATTCTGCAGGTGACCGCGGAACTTCAACCAAGGTCCAGCCATCGAGATATGGTCAGTGGTACACTTACCCTGTGTCTTAATCAATAGCAACATATCCGTTAAATCCTGACCGTCCCACGGCTTGAAGGGTTCCAATTTCTGCAAACGGTTCGATGTGGGATCTATCACAACTTCTACATCAGCGTGGGTATCCGAAGGAGCCGTAAACCCTTTATCTTTTACCTCAAAGCCCTTTGGTGGGAACACATCTCCTGTCGGTTCATCAAGCATCACCTCTTCCCCATTCTTATTGGTCAGTTTATCAACTGCTGGATTGAAGTCCAAACGTCCGGCAATCGCCAAAGCTACAGTCATTTCTGGTCCGCCAATAAAAGCATAGGTATTGGGATTACCATCAGCACGACGGCGGAAATTTCGGTTGAAGGAGGTCACAATAGCATTTTTGCGTTCATTGTCATCGGTATGACGCTTCCATTGTCCGATACAGGGACCGCAGGCATTGGTCATGATGACGCCTCCAATCTTCTTCAAGTCGTCGAGAATACCATCACGCTCTGCCGTATAGCGAATCTGCTCTGAGCCTGGATTGATAATCAGCTGTGCTTTCACCTCCAAATTCTTCGCTGCAGCCTGACGGGCTACAGAAGCCGCACGCGCCAAGTCTTCATAACTGGAGTTAGTACAAGAACCAATCAGTCCGACCTCAACCGCCATCGGATAATCTTCCTTCGGTCCCTTGGTCTTCATCTCTGATATGGGCGTCGCAGCATCAGGCGTGAACGGACCGTTCAAATGCGGTTCTATCTCAGAGAGGTTGATCTCCAATACTTGATCGTAGTATGCAGACGGCTGTGCTAATACTTCATCGTCAGCACGTAGCGCAGCAGCATTCTTTTCTGCCATCAATGCAATATCATCGCGTTCGGTCTGGCGCAGATAATCGGCAGCACTACCATCGAAGGGGAAGATAGAACAGGTTGCACCCAGTTCTGCTCCCATATTGCAAATGGTGGCGCGTCCTGTTGCCGACAATGTGGCAACACCTTCACCAAAATATTCAAGAATAGCATTCGTACCGCCTTTCACGGTGAGAATACCCAATATCTTTAGAATCACATCCTTAGGAGAAGCCCACCCATTGAGCCTGCCCGTGAGATGTACACCAATCAGTTTCGGCATTTTCAATTCCCACGGCTGACCTGTGAGCACATCGACGGCATCAGCACCACCTACACCTACAGCCACCATTCCAAGTCCTCCTGCGTTGGGTGTATGTGAGTCGGTTCCCACCATCATTCCTCCAGGGAAGGCATAGTTTTCCAAAACCACCTGATGGATGATACCTGCACCAGGTCCCCAGAAACCAATATGATATTGTTTTGATACGCTGCTCAAGAAATCATATACTTCTTTGTTCGTCTTGCAGGCATTGGGGAGGTCGGTCTCCACACCCACATCTGCACGAATCAAGTGATCGCAATGAACCGATGCAGGTACAGCAACCCTGTCCTTGCCTGCATTCATAAACTGCAAAAGTGCCATCTGTGCTGTTGCATCCTGCATAGCCACACGGTTCGGACGAAAATTCACGTAGTCTTCACCACGCTGATAGTTTTTGACGTCCACCTTATTATATATATGGGCATACAGCACCTTCTCGGCATAGGTCATCGGACGACCGAGAATTTCCTTTGCACGTTCTACCGTCTGTGCATAGTCGGCATAGAACGCCTTCAACATGTCAATATCGAGTATCATATCTATTTTCATTTGTAATTAACTCATCATTCTCTTCTCCAAACGTTCGCGAATGGCAGAAATAAAACCTGCGGATGTCACAGCCTTTGGCGTGACGCCTTCCATCAGATTCACGAGGTCTTTGGTTACAATTCCCTCATTCAAAGTATCCAAACAAGCGGCCTCCAGCTGGTCAGCATAATTCACAAGTGCTGTCAGATTATCCAGTTCACCGCGTTTACGCAGCGCACCGCTCCATGCAAAGATTGTTGCCATTGGATTGGTGGAGGTCTCTTCACCTTTCAGATATTTGTAGTAGTGACGTGTTACTGTACCATGAGCAGCCTCGAACTCATAGTTTCCTTCCGGACTAACCAATACACTGGTCATCATGGCCAAAGAACCGAAGGCTGTTGAGAGCATATCACTCATCACATCGCCATCGTAGTTTTTGCAAGCCCAGATGAATCCGCCCTTCGAACGGATGACTCGTGCTATAGCATCGTCAATCAAAGTATAGAAATATTCTATCCCCAACTGCTCAAACTGGATTTTGTATTCCTGTTCGTAGAGTTCCTCGAAAATGGAACGGAAGCGGGCATCGTATTTTTTGGAAATGGTATCTTTTGTTGAGAACCATAAGTCCTGCTTGGTATCGATGGCAAACTTAAAACAAGAATGTGCAAAAGAACGGATAGAAGCATCCGTGTTGTGCATACCTTGTATCACGCCGGCACTTTTGAAGTCATGAATAACCACCTCTTCTTTCTTGCCACTCTCACCCTCAAACACCAGTTTGGCTACACCAGGTTCGTTTGTCTGGATCTCCACGCCTTTATAGACATCACCGTATGCATGACGGGCAATCGTAATAGGCTGTTCCCAATTCTTGACAACGGGTTTGATGGAAGGAATGGTAATCGGTGCACGGAACACCGTACCATCCAAAATGGAACGAATGGTACCATTCGGACTCTTCCACATCTGATGGAGTTTGTATTCATCCATACGCTGTGCATTTGGAGTGATGGTAGCACATTTCACCGCCACACCGTATTTCTTGGTTGCCTCTGCCGAATCGATTGTTACCTGATCGTTCGTCTCATCGCGATGTGGCAGCCCTAAGTCGAAATATTCTGTTTTCAAATCTACAAATGGAAGAATCAATTCATCTTTAATCATCTTCCACAAAATACGAGTCATCTCGTCACCATCCATCTCTACCAACGGAGTGGTCATTTGAATCTTTTCCATAAACTAATCTTAATTACCTTAATGTCGCAGATGCGTTAGCGGCTGCAAAGTTACAAAAAAATCACAATCTATCATGCAAAAAGCATAATAATTTTGCAATTTGACACGATTTCAAGGAGATTCTTTGCATTTTTATGCAATAATCGTCTTGTTTTCAAACTTTCTGCCGCAAGGACTTCAACATCTCCTTGCAACCGTCTTCAATCATATCGAGTGCCAATTCGAAACCTTCCGAACCGCCATAATAGGGATCAGGTACATGGTCGTATCCTTTGAAATCGTTGAAAAAATCCTTCATCCGCACCACCTTTGCCAGTTTATTGGAGGAAGTATGTGAGGGGACTTTTCTCATCACATCCTGATAGTTTTCTTCATCCATCACTACTATCCAGTCAAACTTTTCAAAGTCATCAGACCGAAACTGGCGAGCACGCAGAGATGAGAGGTCATAACCTCGCTGTGCCGCATGTTTACGCATACGACGGTCGGGCTGTTCGCCAACATGCCACGCCCCTATTCCCGCTGAATCTATATACAGGTCATCATCCTGTCCTTGTTCTTCGGCTAATGCGCGCAAGATACCCTCTGCCGCCGGCGAACGACAGATGTTACCCAAGCACACAAACAATATTTTCTTTTTCACGCTTACGGTTGGGGATTCTCTGCATAAACATAATAGATACCGATGTCGTAGCGGCTCATCGTCTTGTTTTTCAACGTGATGGTACCGATAACACAACTCTCTGGCGCCCAACGGGTGAAATAGAACTCAGGTCCGTCAGCACCCTGAAAGGCACCGAGGATATAACTAGGGAAATATTCTCCGCCATCATCCACATTCCAGACAGAGAACGAATCAGGTCCTTCATATTGTCCTTCGTACTGGATGCAATAGGGCTTATCCTTATCTACCAGCACGTCCAGGGCCAGCACCTTATTACCAACGGGTTTGAATTGTACGATACCGTATGTATATCTGCCACCGAAGGTAGCCATTGCCGTAGATTTATCCGCTTTCATGCCAAACCGTTTTTCAAGTTGCTTGACGATGGCGGACGGCATCTCCTTGGTATATCCTCCTTCGTTGTTTTTCAACTCCGTGATGGGCAGTTGCGGGTGTGTTTTTAAATACTCAGGTGTCAGCAACAGATGGAAAGATGGCATAAACGGATCGTCAACGACCTTCACCTTCTTGGGATAGACAAACTGGTATTTCAGTCCCTGCATGGCATACCATTGGTTACGCAGACTGCCGTTCAGGGCATCTTCACCCATGTCATCCTTCAGCACTTCACCTGCAAATTTCACATCTACTATTTTTCCGCCATCCATCAGAAGCTTCGTATAACGGGACGCATTCTGGCGCAAGTCGTTCTGGATTTCCCAGGAGAGATCACTGTCCTCAGTTTTATTTACTGGCTCCCAGTACACCACCTGCATATTTGTTTTGGTCATGTAATACACAAACGCAGGCATATCATTCACCTTCTGGGCGTACGCTGCCTGGCAGCATATTCCCACCAAAAGAATCAATAACTTCCTCATATCTTTCATATTTTTGGGGACAAAGATACGATTAAGTGAGGAAAATGCCAAATTTATTTGAGCATTTTCGAACGTGAGTATCTTCGAGGCGCAGCCTCAAATATACGAAACAAATCTGAAACAACAAACTGTTGAGCACAAAAAAACTCACAAGGGGCATTCCCCTGTGAGGATGGAGTTAACTCCTGAACTTCTAAACTCCTGAAACTACAGTTCTGGTGTGATGGCAGCTATCCAGGCATCGATGCGGGCATCGGTCTTGTCGTCCTCGTTGATATCGTCGAGGGGCAAGCCGATGAATTTGCCGTCGATAACAGCCTCTGAATCGTCGAAAGTATAGTCATCGGTATCCACGCTACCGATAAATCGGGCACCGCTCTGCTTGATACCGTTGTACAACTCACCAATGCCGCCCACGAAGGTGTCACCATACGATTCACAGTCACCACATCCGAACAGGGCAATAGTCTTACCACTTAGGTCACAGCCCTTCAGTGTGCTCATCCCGTCATACCAGTCGTCCTGCAGTTCTCCTGCCCCCCACGTCGATGTGCCGAGAATAAGGTTCTGGTTGTCATTGACGATGTCTGCCGTCAGTTCCTGTACGTTCAGGGCCTCACAGCCCAGTTTCGAAGCTATCTTCTCTGCAATAGCCTCACAGGTTCCTGTTGAGGAACCATAGATTACAATTGTTGCGTTCATCTTGTTGATTTAGAAATTACGGTTTATTATTCAATTTTTGATTTTCCTTTTGCAGTACCGTTCGCATTGTGCACAGATATCGTAGCCCAGCATGGCACCAAGGATAAAGTCTTCTTCGGGTGTGAGCTGGTTCAGCGGACGGGTGACGATGAGTCGGATAGCCTCCAGACACTCGCGGCGTCCGAAGTATATGTTCTGGTTCTGCTGTCCTGCAGGCTGCAGCAGGTAGGGTATGCCCTGACTCTCCAGTCGTCGTATGGCCTGTTCGCAGTACCTCTTGTTACAGGTAAACAGCACCATGTGTCTCACGCCTTTGTGCAGCTCGTAGATGTGGTTCATCAGCACCTTTATCTCTGTGGGAATCGTTGTTGTCGTTCTCATATTGCATGTTCTTGATTTCGGCTGCAAAGTTAAGAGGAAAGACAGACGTGCGCAATACCTAAAACTCGGTGTCTTAAGCATCGCGCATCTACATTGGCTTGCAAAAAAGAATTAATCATAAATAGGTATCTTACGCAGTAGTCTCGGTTATATACCTATTAAATATATTAGGTTTCGTTGGGGGAACAGAAAAGCACTAATGAAATGGATTGTGAGAACCGTACCGATGATCCACGGTGTTGAATACTCCGATGAATGCTTGTACAAGAACATGACCCAAGAAGAGTTTGATGCTCTTTACGATGATGGTCGTGGTGATAGCTATTGGACGAGCTGGATAGACTAACGAAAAGAGGCGCATCCTTAGTGGGTGCGCCTCTTATTTTATAGTGCAAATTCTGCATCTACTTCCTCATCTGGGTTATTCACTCCCATATTTATTTGCTCGCCAGAACCCGTTAGAAGAACGATGTTTGACAAAGCTATTTCCACCATAATTGGTGAATGATATTTTTTTTTCTTCATATACGTTTTCTTTATTTGATAATAATCTTCTTGCCATTCACAATATACAAGCCTTTAGACGGTTTAAAAACTCTCTGCCCTGTAAGATTATAGTATTTGGCATCCTCAGCAGATGTTCCCTTTGCATTGTTAAGGTCACTTATAGAAGTAGTTGTCCCCCCATCAAATTCGTCTTCAAATACAAGACAGAGACGAGCAGAAGCACTGGGCAATTTTGATGTTAAAATTGGAAGATATGCTTTATTTGCCCCCAATGTGGAACCGTCAGTTACAGCAAAGAACCCTAATTCCTCATTCTTTTTAGCCAGTATATAGTTGGTGTAATCTCCATCCTCTTTGTTTAAGACAGTAGGAGTAACAACTCCAACAAGCATATTAGAGACGATTGTCTCACTATTTTTTATAGGAACTTGATAAGTATCAGCCTCTCCCTTTACTATGATACCAGTCATTCCGGGAACATCTGTCATTCTTGTTAATACAATTTCTCCTGTGGATGGTTTAAAAGCTGATACGATATACGCCTTAATATTATCTGATGTAGAAAAATCCAAATCCCACTTAGAGCAATAGGTTGCCATGCCTAACGGACCTATTTTAATATCTACGCTTGTTGTTTCGACGATTTCTTTAAAATCTTTCCAATAGGAGGCTGCTTCGTATGCACTTTTGCAGCCATAAGGAACGGTTAAAGTTGCATTGGATCGGTTTGGGAAAATCGAATAGGATATTGTTATCGGAGTTTCCATTCCTACAATTACATCTGTCAAATTATTGCATTGATAGAAGGTGTCATAACCGAATGATGTAATACTACCTGGAATAGTTACAGAAATTAGATTAGTACAACCTGAGAAAGCTTCTTGACTGATCGTTGTAAGCCCTTCGGGAAGAACAATTGATTCTAAATCTGTACAGTACCCAAAAGCACCCCTTCCTATGCTTGTTATTGTACCTGTAAATTCAATAGCAGATAAACTAGAACATTGAGAAAAAGCGTTCTCTCCTATAGTCGTAACTTTGCTGGGGATAGTAATTGTTGATAAATTTGAACATCCTTCAAAAGTAGAATTCATAATGGAAGTAACTTTACTTGGAATTGTAAAAGAGTTCAATCCTGTACACCTAGAAAACGCACCTTGCCCAATAGTGGTTATACTATTAGGGAGTTCTATCGATGACAAATTGGTACAATAAGAAAATGCACTTCTCGAAATAGAAGTAACAGAGTTTGGGATAGTAATTGTTGTTAGGCCTTTACATTTATAAAATGCAGAACTCCCAATTGCAACCACATCATTTGGAATTTCTGTGTTCTTACAACCAGCAACCAAGGTATTTGTGGCTGTCTCAATAACAGCATTACAATTATTTCTGGAGTCATACTTTATATTGTTTTCGTCAACTTGAATGGAAGCCGCTTGAATATCAGCCAGTCCTAAACCACTGTAGATTTGTCCACAAATTGAAGAAACATTTGGACCGATTATAATATTGTCAATTGATGATGCATCAAACCAAAGATACATAGTGCTACAATCAGACTTGTTGATTGTCATGGTGGTCAGATGAACCTGAGCAAATGCATAATTCCCAACAGAAGTTACAGAATTGGGAATGGATATTTCAGTTAAGGAGCTACATCTATGAAATGCGCCCTCACCTATGCTTGTGATACTTCCAGGGATTGTAACGGACGTAAGCCCTGTACATTCTTGGAATGCGTAGTCGGCAATCGTAGTTATGCCATTCGATATTTCAACCGTTAACGGACTACTACAACCATAGAAAGCACGACTTCCAATAGATACAACATTATAAGTTACATCATTATAAACGAAAGAAGAAGGAATAGTCATGTCTCCGGAATAAGGGGAGTTATATGTACGTGTAGAACTGTCATAGCTCTCATAAGTGACTGTTGCATCTGTCCCGGACAAATTGTAGTAAATACCATCGACTACTACATCATAAGCAAAAACATTTGTGCTAACGATACTCAGAAGTATTGAAAGCACTAGCGATAATTTGAAATTATTCATAATAGTTATTTTTAAAATTATACATATATTCCAATATCGCTCACTCCACCTCGCAACTTTTTGGGTTAGTAGTACAAGAAAAGCATGGAGATTATTAACCGCTCGTCTTATCTTAGGCTCTGGAAAAACCTCATTGCAAACAAACAGATAACAAAAACCCCATGCTCGTGCTATTGATGGCCTTGCGAGCATAGAGCACCGTAAGGGTATCATCAAACCACACAAGATGGGCGTTAGTGTTGACCCGTCCCTGCAATTAAAAGTTTTCCAGACTTCAAGATAAAGGACAAAGACAAATTAACGCCT
>CADCPZ010000022.1 GCA_902803475.1 uncultured Prevotellaceae bacterium | reverse complement strand
TTGGAGCATATGCTTTCTATGAATGTAAAAAACTTACTTCTGTAACTCTTCCCAATAGTTTAACAACTATCGGGAGGAGTGCTTTTACATTGTGTAGTAACCTTACCTTCATCACCATTCCCAACAATGTTACGACGATAGATGAAAATGCATTTGTTTCTTCAGGCCTCACTTCTGTCACAATTCCCAGCAGTGTAACAAAATTAGGAAAATTTGCTTTCGGGAATTGTAAATCCTTGACAAATGTCACTATTGAGAGCAATGCTGTAGTTGCTATGTCTCGGCGACCTGAGTATGGATATGAATATGAGGCAGGACTTTACTCAACCTTTGGTGAACAAGTACAAAAATACATCATAGGAGACGATGTTACTTCTATAGGATCATACGCGTTTTATAGTTGTGATGAACTCACATCGGTCGTTATCGGTAATAGTGTTACGACTATCGGACCTAGTGCCTTCGAACTTTCCAAAAAATTGGAATCTGTTACTTTTGGCAAGAGTGTTAAGAAGATAGGAAATAGAGCTTTCTATAGTTGTGAAGCTCTATCCTCCATTATTCTTCCGGAAGGAGTGGATAACCTTCTTTCTGGAACTTTTGTAGGTTGCAATGCTAAGACAATATCTCTTCCCAGCACTTTAACAAAGTTTGAAGGGCGTCCGTTTGTAAGTTGCAGAGGATTGGAGGACGTGTATTGCTATGCTGAAAATATTCCGGAAGGTTCTGGTACTTTTTTCGGTGATTGCTATATTACAAATGCTGTACTTCACGTGCCAGCTGGCTCGGTAGAGTTATATAAGGCAACAGAGCCATGGAACCAATTTTATAAGGTGAAAGCTATTAGCGAATACATTGATGGTTTCTATTACAGTTTATCTGGCTCAAAAGCGACAGTAGTTGCTGGAGATACACAATACACTGGAAATGTGACAATCCCATCGTCATTCATTTATAAAGGAGTGACCTATAATGTAACAAGTATTGGTGCAAATGCGTTCAGTAATTGCACAGGACTAACCTCAATTACAATTCCCAACAGTGTGACAGATATAGCGAATAGCGCATTCAAAAACTGTACGGGTTTGATAACAGTTACGATTGAAAGCAATGCTTTAGTTTCAGCAAATCGCACAATAACCACTCCACTCAGCACCATCTTTGGAAGTCAAGTTAAGAATTACATCTTAGGGGAAGAAGTTACTGGCATAGGAACATGCGCTTTTGCTGATTGCCGTAGTCTTCGTTCTATTGCGATTTCCAACAGTGTGACGAGTATTGGTAACAACGCTTTCTATAATTGCATTAATCTTTCTTCCATTGTTATATCCAGTAATGTGACGAACATAGACAGTGGCGCATTTAATCTCTGTTCGGGCCTTACATCAATAGTAGTAGCAGATGGCAATACTATATACGATAGCCGTGGCGAATGTAACGCTATTATTGAAACGGCATCTAACACATTGGTAACAGGTTGTAAAAATACAGTTATCCCAAACAATGTAACGACAATAGGTACCTATGCATTCACAGGCTGTAGCGGTCTGACTTCAATCACAATTCCTAATAGTGTGACAAGTATCGGAGAACTTTCGTTTAGATTCTGTACAGGATTATTGGATGTATATTGTTATTCTGAAAATGTTCCTGAAGCAGATCCAACATCTTTCGACTATTCTAATATAGCCAACGCTACATTGCACGTGCCTAAGGATTTGCAGGAAACTTATAAGTCCACGCTTCCATGGAGCAATTTCTATAAAATCGTAAGAATTACAAAACCAGAATATACTCTTACCTACTTTGTTGATGAGGAAGAATACAAATCATATACAATTGAAGAAGGTACAAGTATTACCCCTGAGGCAGATCCAACAAAGGAAGGCTACACCTTCAGCGGTTGGAGCGAGATTCCCGAGACGATGCCTGCTCATGATGTAATAGCAACTGGTACTTTCACTATCAACAAGTACCAATTGACTTATCAGATTGATGGCGTTGAATATAAAACTTCGGAGATAGAGTATGGTGCAACAATTACTCCAGAGACAGAGCCAACGAAGGATGGTTATGTCTTCTCTGGCTGGAGCGAAATACCTGAGACGATGCCAGCAAAGGATGTGATAGTGAATGGTAGCTTTAAGCAGATTGATTTTGTGATTGATGACATCAAATATGAAGTAACGGGCGAGAGCGTTACTATTAAAGAAGGTAAGGATGCTTCAGGAAGTCTGGAGATAGCATCTTCTGTAACTATTGAAGGAACCAACTATCAAGTAGTAGCTATCGAAGATGGCGCTTTCAAAAATTGTAATAACATTACCTCTGTTACCATACCTGGTAGTATCGTTTCGATAGGTGATGATGCGTTCAATGGATGCTTATACCTTAGAGAAATTCATATCAAGAATGGTGTACAGAATATCGGCCATAAGGCCTTTGCAAACATCAATACAGGTTCTGCAACTGCAAGACATGCTGGGGATGAAAATATTCTAAAGGTGTTCTGTGAGCCAGTAGGTGTTCCCAATACAGCTTCTGATGCATTCGAGAACTCTCCAATAGAGACAGGTGTGCTGATTGTTCTCGATGCTTCTAAGTCGTTGTATGAGACGTCAGCACCTTGGAAAGGCTTTGGTCAGATTCTTGGTATGGGTGAATATACTGGTATTGACTCTATCATAGCAGGTGAATCAGATTGCCAGATATTTGATATAAGGGGTAATCTCATTAGTCGGCCTCAGAAGGGCCTGAACATCATCAAGGTGAGTAATGGAAAGACTAAAAAAGTGATGGTGAAATAGTTTACCCTTCTCCTAACAATATCCGCCCCCCGCTGACGATGACACCGATGACAGTGGGGGGCATTTGTTTTTTAGCTCACAGCGGGAAGAGTCCCCTGTGAGTTCCCTTCACAGCAACGCGAGGGGCATGGGGCAACACTTGCCCCGCAACACTCATAAGAATCACGAGCGTATGAACGGAATATCTGACACACAGGACAGGGGGACAGTTGCTCCCTGGGAATCAGCGGTTCTGCTGATCCATTTAACAGAGATATTCGGTGGTATAATGTTTGTATCAACAAACAAAGATTGTCAAGGGACAGGCACAGATGAAAGTCGAAGGTCTAAGGCTATTGGGTGTTTAGGGTGATGTAGAAAGAAAAGTAAAATTAAATAAACTGAACATTTTTCTTCCAAAATATTTGGTATTTGGAATAAATATATTACTTTTGCGGCATGAACGAAGATATTAGAGAAACCTTCCATTCTGCGGAGTACGATGAATACTACGCCAGCCTTGACACTAAGACAAAGGCGAAGTACGACTATGTGGAGACAATCTTAAAGACCCAATATGTGGTCAACAAGAAATTCGTGAAGAATCTCGAAGGAACAGAGTTCTATGAGGCACGAATATCTGTGGGTACTAATGAGCACAGAACGATAGTCTTCGCCATAGATTCTCTTTCGTTCATGGAGAGCAAACGAGTGCTGTTCTTGAATTCGTTCTTGAAAAAAGGCACTAAACAGTATAAGGGTGAGATAGAAATCGCCCGAGGAATTTTGAACAAATATATTCAGGGAGGACAAGAAAATGATTAAGCTTGACGAAAAGAAACTGGCCGGGTTGAAAACCGGTTCACAACATTTGGCAGAGACGTATGGTGAAAAGGGTACACCCAGCCGTGAGGAGTTTGAGGCAAAGGCCAAGGCTTGGTACTATGCCGAGTTGCTACGTGACGAGCGCAAGCGTCAGAAACTGACTCAGCAACAGTTAGGTGAGCGCATCGGCAAGAAACGCGAGTATATATCTTCGCTTGAACAGGGTCAGACTGATATGCAGCTTTCGACCTTCATGCTTATTGCAAATGCATTAGGCCTGAGATTCTCATTGGTCGTTGGCTAAATGAGGGCAGAGGTTTTGCATCGTAAATTGAATAAAAGGAGCCTTCCCCAAAAGGAGGGGAGATGGAAGAACAGCAGCGATAACATGCGCGGCTTCGACCCTGCAGGTTCTCCTGACCCTCTCTCGTATTTTACACTTTATATAATACATGGAATGCTTCGGCTGAAGGGTTCAACGTGTTTCAAAAAAACGGTTTTTTGCATACTACATTCATAAGAAAAGATTATCTTTGCAGCAGAATAGGTTTGAAATGCAAAAATTATACAATCGAAATGGTAATATAAATAACGATGAGAAAGTTTTTATTGATGATTGCTGTGGAGAAGGAGAAACTATGTTTATATTTTGGCTCGGCTCTGCCGCTTGCTACCATCGGGACGCAAGAACGTAGTTAAAAAGTATAACAAAGATACACTATGGTACATTATGAAAACTGAAAATATACAAGATACTTCTTCTTTGGGTGTCTCCCATTGGATAATCGTGTCCATATTTGGCTTGTCGCTACTCTATGGCATTGGTTACGGCGTCATAAACATTATGCTGACAGGGAGAGTGAGCAATACGCTGTTGTGGTTCCTGCCATTGTCGGGCGTAATGGCTTTGTTTGCGTGGGGTTATGCACGAAATGGGAAACCCTTATCAGAGTTGATAAATAATACAGACGAAAATAGCAGCATTGCTGATTGTGTGTTCAGATGGACCCCGTTAGTGTTTGCCGGTTATGTTTTTGTGATGTATTACTTTCTCCCCGCGAAAGTGCAGAGAGTGATGTGGACTAATGATGTCATCAATTATCGCAACGAAACAATTTACCTGATGAGGTATGACATAACCAGTCCTGATGGTTCTGCAACGTGTCATTATCTTCAGGCAGGCGAGCAATATCTTGCCAATGAGACTCCATTCACGATGGTAAGCTATGAGGTGCTTTACGGCAAGGACGACGGTCGGGAACTTGAGTGCAAGCGTTTCGAACCGTACAGCATAGATATTGGCGAAAAAAGTACAACGGAGGCTCCGAAATACAATGTTCCTGATAAAGAATGGGTAAATTACCGTTATAAACGTGGTATGGCTAAGCGAGAAACTTATGTGAAGAAATATCAATGGTTTGAACGTGGCAAAATGCACATAACGCTAGAGGGGCTTTTTCCTTATTCCACGCTGATTATAGCCCGCAGTTCTTATACACCTGATGTGGTTGTAAAAGACATAGCAAACGAAATTGTGTTGAGCAACAGTTTAGATGAATGGGTGCAGAAGTATAAGGACGTGACAGACACTTACTATAAGGCATTGAGGAAACGTGCCGTACCCTAAAAACAGTACAATTTTTATTATCTTTACCCGCAAGAAACTTAAAAAAATGTATACAATAGACGAAGATTACTTCAAGCAAATTGAAGATAGACTCACTCCATTGGGCATGAGTGGACTTTACCAAGATGAGGACGGTAATCTTGTAAGTGTTGAGCCAATTAATAGCACAAGTGACACAACAGAAAAGAAAAACCGTCTATACAAAACATCTTTTCAACAAGAAAAACCAGACCGTAGCAATCCTGGTTATTGGTATCAATTCTATGACCCACGCTATTGTAGTGATAGCTGCGAGGATTATTGCAAGAGAATGGCGGCAAAATACGGATATCGTGAGAAATAAATCCTACTATTAGTGTCAAAGGAATATGAAGAAGATGTATTGATCCCGGGGTCGGAGATGGGGATTATAATACATGGAATGCTTCGGTTGAAGGGTTCAACGTATTTCAAAAAAACGTTTTTTGATACTACATTCATAAGATAATATTATCTTTGCAGCAGAATAGGTTTGAAATGCAAAAATTAAACAATCGAAATGGTAATATAAATAACGATGAGAAAGTTTTTATTGATGATTGCTGTGGGCTTGATGACTGCTATCAACACTCAGGCACAGAAAATTGAAGTGGTGGATGACGATGGTTACGGCATTCCGCTGGTAAGTGTACAGACAGAGGATGGTGTCCTTATCGGTACGACTGATCTGAATGGTGTGCTGGCTGATGTGAAAGGTGCAGCGAA
Organism: uncultured Prevotellaceae bacterium; assembly: GCA_902803475.1. GTDB lineage: Bacteria > Bacteroidota > Bacteroidia > Bacteroidales > Bacteroidaceae > Prevotella. The sequence goes on along the minus strand of CADCPZ010000022.1, from coordinate 14,753 downwards.
GGTAGCTGTCAGCCATGTGGCTTATAAGCCGAAACTGGTTACCGTCGGTTCTCTGCAGAATGGACGCATCGTACTGGAGAGTGTCGATTTCGGACTGGATGAGGTGGTTGTGAAACCGAAACCCTATCTTTTCGTGGAATACTACTACCGTGCCTTCAGCTACATCGATGACTCGCTGCGCGTCTATACAGCCGGCATCATACCGGTGGCTCACGAGATTCAAAATAACTACAAAGGAAAAATCCGCAACGTATGGTCGCATGGAGGTGCTGCAAACAAGGCTCTTATATGGAACACGCAAGACTTGGTTATTATGGCGCAGAAGGGTGTCAAGCAATCGGCTTCGCCTGTAGAGAATGCGGCTCGTAATGGGCAGAAATTTAAGAATTACTATAAGGTAAATATTGAGCCGGAAGGTGAGAACAAATGGCTGCTCAAAAACCCTGAAGGGGTGGTGGGGCATATCGTCCATGATGACGGCCACTCCCTGACCACCATTGACGGTAGCAAGATGCAGATCTATGCCAACAAAGTGAATGGGGAGAAAAAAATGGCTAAGACCAGGGAGGAAAAAAACTACACCTATCAATATACGGAGATATACAAACTGGACGAGGAGGGCAAAGTGCAACACGATGGTTTCGTAATGGCTGTTGACCACTGGGAGTACGACACGAAGAAGGGTAAGAAAATCACGATACTATACCTCTATGCCACCAACAAGGCTTATTGGGACGAAGAAGAATTCAAGGCGCGTAGCAAGGAACTGAACAAAGGTCGTTCAGGTGATATGAGCCTCAATGAGCTGGCAGAATATGAGCGTGCTCACAATATCCCAGCCCTCAGCCTTGAGCAGCAAAAAGCTATCCAGACGCTGACGAAGCAGACAGGTGTAAAAAAGCAGTAGAGCTAAAAACAAATCCTAATGGCGCTGTATGGACAGGTCTTTATCCGAATGAAGATCGTGCGAAGACTGTTCGTATGTTGCTGAAGGCTCCAGAAAATATTGTGCCGCTCTGTACGATTGTTATCGGACATCCACAGGAACCTGCAAAGCCGAAAGACAAATGGAATCCGGATAACGTGTCGTACAATGAGTACTAACTAAACCGAACAAAACGATAATAAAAAACAAAAGGGAAAACAAAAAAGACCACGAAGTTCGTGGTCTTTTGTTGTGTTATGAGTTCATGGAAAGCAGGAACTCGTCGTTGTCCTTGGTCTTTTCCATTCGGTCGTGAATCGTATTCATGGCCTCTATCGGATTCATATCGGAAATATACTTGCGAAGAATCCACATACGGTCGAGCGTGGTCTTATCCTGCAACAGGTCGTCGCGACGTGTACTTGACTGTACAAGGTTGACGGCTGGGAAGATACGCTTGTTGGACAGTGAACGGTCGAGCTGAATCTCGGAGTTACCTGTTCCCTTGAATTCCTCGAAGATGACTTCGTCCATCTTGGAACCTGTATCGACAAGGGCTGTTGCGATGATGGTGAGCGAACCACCGCCTTCTATGTTACGGGCAGCACCAAAGAAGCGCTTTGGCTTTTGCAGGGCGTTGGCATCGACACCACCGGTGAGCACTTTACCACTGGCGGGGGCTACGGTGTTGTAAGCACGAGCCAGACGGGTGATGGAGTCGAGGAAGATGACCACATCATGACCACATTCAACCATGCGCTTTGCCTTCTCCAAAACGATGCCGGCAATCTTTACGTGACGCTCAGCAGGTTCATCGAAGGTTGATGCGATAACCTCAGCATTAACGGTGCGGGCCATATCTGTTACCTCTTCAGGACGCTCGTCGATGAGCAGCATCATGATATAGGCTTCTGGATGGTTGGCAGCGATGGCATTGGCAATATCCTTCATCAAGATGGTCTTACCTGTTTTCGGCTGAGCCACAATCAAGGCACGCTGTCCTTTACCAATCGGTGAGAAGAGATCGACGATTCGTGTACTCATATTCGTGGTCTTTGCATCACCGCAGAGGGTGAACTTCTCATTAGGGAATAGGGGAGTGAGGTGCTCGAAGGGGATACGGTCGCGAACTTCCGATGTGATACGTCCGTTAATCTTGTCGATGCTGGTCAGCGGGAAATACTTCTCACCATCGTGTGGGGGACGAACATGACACTCTACCACATCGCCAGTCTTCAGGTTGTATCGTTTGATCTGATTTGTAGATACATATACATCATCGGGTGACGACAGGTAGTTATAGTCGCTTGAACGCAAGAAACCATAACCATCAGGCATGACCTCCAATACACCATTCGCTGCAATCAGGTCCTCAAAGTTATAAGCAGGTGCTTTCTGTGCCTTTGTGGTAGCCAGATAATCGTTTGCCATCGAGGATACAGGTGTTGTAGGATTGTCAAAGATATCATACGAAGGTAATGCCCCTTGGTCTTCGATAGGTAAATCAATGACGGTGATAAAATCAGTACCGTCGCCAGGATCACCTTCCCAGATGCCGTTAGCGATAGCTGTACGGCTTTCTGCCTCAGCTTCATTGTGGGCATTCACTTTTGCCTGTAACTGTTCCAAAAGATTCGTATCGTCTTTTTCATCACCGTCACTGGTGCCAAAGGCTGCTTCAGGAACAAACGGTTCTTCTGCAGGAGTTTCCTCAACAACCGGTTCCTCGTTCTCGGCTGCTGCCTCAGCAGCCTTGCGTGCCTCTTCTGCAGCAGCAATAGCAGCTAATTCAGCTTTCGATTTGCGACCTCTCTTCTTGGGTGCCGGCTTTTCTTCAGAAACATCAGCTGGTTCAACAGCAACAGGCGCTTCGACGACTTCTTCAGCATTTTCTGTTTTCTTTGCAGCTGTCTTCTTGGTCTTTTTCTTTTCTGGTTCAGCAGGAACCTCGTCCTTGAATAATGGCATCGCTTCTACGGAAGGTTTATTCTTCTTTACATCGAAGTTTTCACCTTCTTTGCCATTTACGCTATATACACGATCGGTGTCTTTCTTGGCAATACGGGTTCTCTTTCGTTTCGGTGATGAAACAGCAGCAATAGCCTGCTTGTCAAGAATGGCATATATAATCGTTTCTTTGTCATCAGACGGTTTGTATTCGGCTTCTAATTCCTGTGCAATACTCTCAAGCTCAGGAATATCCTTTGCTAATAATTCTTCTTTGCTTAACATCTAAAATAGTATAAAAATAAGTGATTGAATAAAGGCGTTTTCAGAATGTAAACACCTTCCGCGTGTTAGATAACGGGTGCAAAAGTACAAATTTTAATTGAAAATTGAAAATTGAGAATTGAGAATTATCCTATTATTAACATTGTTTAGCAAACTTCAGTTGCCAGAATGCGACAGCAGAAGCGGCAGCAACATTCAACGAATCAACTTGATGCGACATCGGGATGCGTGCTACATAGTCGGCATGGGTAATGACATCGGTGGGAAGTCCGTCACCTTCGGTTCCTAAGATGATTGCCAATCGTGGCTCTTGGGCAAAGACGGGATGGTCGATGGGTAAGGAGTCGTCGGTGAGCGCCATCGCTACCGTTCGAAAGTCGTGTTGTGTGGATAGTATTTCAATGGGTTCATCCAACCATGTCCAAGGGACCAAGAATACAGATCCCATCGATACACGTACAGCACGACGATTGAGAGGGTCGCAACTGTCAGGTGTAATCAGGATTCCATCTATCCCTAAGGCTGCAGCAGAACGGAAAATTGCTCCGATATTCGTGGTGTCAACAACACCTTTAATAACTGCCAAACGATGCGCATCGGTACAGATCTCCTCAAGGGTGGGGAGCTGAGGGCGCCGCATCGCACAGAGCACTCCTCGTGTTAATGTATAACCTGTGAGTTGTGCTAATAATTGTCTGTTGCCTGTATAAATAGGTATATCACCACAGCGCTCGATGATGGCTGCCGCATCGCCTGTGATATGACGTTCTTCGCAAAGTAATGCTATGGGTATATAGCCAGCGTTCAATGCTACATGGATAACTTTCGGACTCTCTGCAATGAAGATGCCTACCGAGGGTTCTTTTTTGTTGCGCAGTTGTGCTTCCGTTAGTCGGCAGAAGATGTCGATACCTGGATGTTCGAGAGTGGTGATTTGAATGATGGCCATAAGCAATTCTTAGATTTCTGACAATTCCAGCCAGCGCATGGATTTCTCATCGAGTTCTTCTTGCAGTTTGGGTAACCGTTTGCTTTTCTCTGTCAGTTCGTCAATGGAAAGTGTACCGCTGCAAAGGGCTTCTTCTAATTGTTTCTTTTCAGCTTCGAGGGATTCTATATCTTTCTCCAACTGTTCCATTTCGCGTTTTTCCTTGTAAGACAACTTGCGCTTGGAAGGAATGCCTCCTTGGGATTTCTCCTTAGTAGGAGATTGAGTTGTGCCTCGATTTTCTTTGGGTTGTGAAGGACGAGGTAGTGCTTTTGTCCACTCCCTGTATTGCGTATAGTTACCAGGAAAATCCTGAATGATGCCATCACCTTTGAAGATAAGCAGATGATCGACCACTTTATCCATAAAGTAACGGTCGTGGCTGACGATGATGACGCAGCCAGGGAAGTCTTGTAGGTATTCTTCCAGCACCTGGAGGGTTTGAATATCGAGGTCGTTGGTAGGCTCATCAAGCACAAGGAAGTTAGGATTACGCATGAGCACGGTGCAGAGATACAGTTTCCTTTTTTCACCACCGCTGAGGGTACTGACATAATTGTACTGCTGTTCCGGCGAAAAGAGGAAATGCTGTAAGAACTGTGAAGCTGAAAGATGTCGCCCGCCACCTATATCTATATAGTCGGCAATTGCCCTGACCACATCAATGACCTTCTGGTCGTCGCGAAATTGCAATCCTTCTTGTGAGAAATAGCCGAACCGAACAGTTTCGCCAATATCAAAGCGTCCGCTATCGGGAGCAACTTCACCCAGCAGCATTTTGATAAAAGTAGATTTCCCAGTACCATTATTACCGACGATACCCATTTTCTCGAAGCGGGCGAAGTTATAATAGAAGTCTTTAAGGATGGTAATGGAATCTCCGAATCGTTTCGACACATACTGACATTCGAAAATCTTGGAGCCGATATACACGTTGCTGGCTTTCAGACGAATCTGTCGTTCTTCAATGCGTTTTTTTGCAATCTTTTCCAGTTCGTAGAATGCCTCTTCGCGATAGCGGGCCTTATGACCGCGAGCTTGTGGCATGCGGCGCATCCATTCTAATTCCGTCCGGTATAGGTTATTGGCACGTGCAATCTCTGCTCTTGTATTGTCAATGCGCTCCTGTCGTTTTTCCAGGAAATAGGAATAGTTACCACGATAAGTATAGATGGTTCGATTGTCGAGTTCCAAGATGAGATTACAGACACGATCGAGAAAAAAGCGGTCGTGCGTAACCATCAGTAATGTTTTGTTGCCACGAGACAGGAATCCTTCCAACCATTCAATCATCTCAAGATCGAGGTGATTGGTAGGTTCATCAAGAATAAGAAAGTCGGGTTCTGTAATCAGCACATTGGCAAGGGCAACGCGTTTCTGTTGTCCTCCCGACAATTGTCCCATCGGCTGATTCAGGTCTTTGATTTTTAATTGCGTAAGAATCTGCTTCGCTTTCAGTACCTTTTCCGGATTTCCTTGGTGGTTAAAACAGGCGTCTAACACGCTCTCTTCAGGGTCGAATGCTGGTGCCTGTTCCAGATAGCCGATACGCAAATCATTTCGATAGATGATATTTCCGTTGTCGTATCCGTCCTTACCTGTGAGTACGGAAAGAAGTGTTGACTTGCCTGTTCCGTTTTGTGCAATAAGCCCCACTCGTTGTCCTTCGGAAATAGAAAACGATATCTGGTCAAAGAGTACTAATGCACCAAATGATTTGGTAAGTTTCTGGACGTCAAGATAAGGAGTTGGCATAATTAGATGCTTTATTGTTTATCAAGCGATGTGTTGATCTGGTCTATATAATCGAGAATCTCATCGCGACCAGTCTTCTTTTCAGAACTTGTGATAAAAAATGGAGGTAACTCCTCCCACGCATCTTTTAGGGTGTTCATCCATAACAAAGCATTTGATTTGGCTTTCGATGGAGACAACTTGTCTGCTTTGGTGAAAACGATTGAGAAGGGAATGCCACTCATACCCAACCAGTCAATAAATTCACGGTCGATTTTCTGTTGTTCGTGACGGATGTCGATGAGTACAAATACATTCACCAATTGCTGGCGTTGAAGGATGTAACCACGAATCATTTGGTCGAGTTGCTGTTGTACACTTTTGGACCGTTTGGCAAATCCATATCCAGGTAAATCAACCAAGTACCATTCGTTGTTGATGATGAAATGGTTGATCAGGAGTGTTTTTCCTGGTGTAGCACTCGTCTTTGCCAATCCTTTGTGGTTGCAAAGCATATTGATCAGACTTGATTTCCCCACATTGGAGCGTCCGATGAATGCGTATTCAGCTTTTCCGTCCTTGGGACACATGGACTCGCGTGGTGCCGATATAACAAATTCTGACTTCTTGATAATCATAAGAAAGTGGTTTTATTTTGCAAAGTTAATAAAAATAAATGGGTATTTTTGTTCTTCAACCGTTTTTTTTCTATATCTTTGCATAATCATAAATAAAATTATGTCATGAAAGAAATCAGTTGGGGATTTATCGGCTGTGGCGATGTCACAGAAAGAAAGTCAGGACCAGCTTTCAACGAGGTGGAAGGATCCCATATAGAAGCTGTGATGAGTCGTAGTGAACAGCGTGCCCGTTCGTATGCTGAGCGACATGGTATCAGACGCTGGTACACAGATGCACAAGAACTGATCAACGATTCAGAGGTCAATGCCATCTATATTGCCACACCTCCTTCTTCGCATGCCACCTATGCCATTATGGCAATGCAGGCAGGAAAACCTGTGTATGTGGAAAAGCCTTTGGCATCAACGTATGACGACTGTTTGCGTATCAATCGCATCAGTGAACAAACAGGTGTACCTTGTTATGTGGCTTATTACAGGCGATATTTGCCATATTTCCAAAAGGTGAAGGAACTGATTGATAACGGTTCGATAGGGAAAGTGATGACTGTACAGGTGCGTTATTCCTGTCCGCCGCGTGAGGAAGATTATGCCAAAGACGGTCGATTACCTTGGCGCGTTCAACCCCAGCTTGCAGGTGGAGGTTATTTCTATGATATGGCTCCTCACCAGATAGACCTTCTTCAGGAACTCTTTGGTATCATCATCCGTTCTCACGGCTATATTGCCAATCGCGCAGGCTTGTATGAGGCCGAAGACACTGTGAGTGCTGTGTTTAGTTTTGAAAGTGGCATTCACGGCTGTGGTTCCTGGTGCTTCGTTGGTCATGAGAGTGCTCAGGAAGATTGTATTGAAGTGATTGGCGACAAGGGTGTGTTATGTTTCTCTGTATTCGACTTCAAACCGATTCAACTGCATAACACCGAGGGTACTACAACGATAGAAATTCCCAATCCTGCGTATGTGCAACTGCCGCTGATTCGTGCAGTAACGGAGGCCTTGCAAGGATTTGGCGTCTGTACATGTACTAGTGTCAGTGCAACGCCAGTAAACTGGGTTCTCGACAGAACGTTGGGAAAGTTTTGAATAATGCGTAATGAGCGTGAAAGCGAATAGAATATATCGTATTTGTCTTAGCATCTGTTTGTCATTGCTGATGATGACGGCTATGGGTGTCCCCATACAAGAAGACAAAGATACGCTTGTTGTCGATTCGTTTTTACCAACTCTTACGTTTGCTCAACCACAATGGCAACATCCCGATAGTATCAAGAAACCCTCCTTTTTAAAAAAGGTCGGTAGGACCATTGGAAAATTCTTCAAAGAATTTACGGCTATTGATACCACATATATCGAACCGCAACGTTTCGACTATACGATAATGCTACAGAACACCAATAGTTATGAAGTATATCGTGTAAATACTGAGTCAGGGCAAAGATACACGTTTGCTCCTGAACCCAGCATGCGCATTGGTCCTTATTTTGGTTGGCGATGGGCCTTCTTTGGTTACACACTTGACGTTAAACATATTCATGTGTCACATGATAAGACAACGAACAAACAGTACGACATGAGTCTTTATACCTCTATGTTGGGCTTCGACTTCTATTATCGTGATGTGGGTGACGACTTTAAATTCCGTGATATAGATTTAGGACCAGGTATCGATGCGTCACGATTGAAAGGACTTGAATTCAAGGGAGTGAAGTCAACGGTTAAGGGTATCAACATGTACTATGTGTTTAATCATCGGAAATTCTCTTATCCAGCTGCTTTCGCACAATCGACTGTTCAGCGGCGAAGTGCAGGAACACCCATTGCCGGTATTTCATATACCCGCCATAAACTATCTGTTGATTTTGAACGTCTGGATCAATTTCTCAAAAAACATCTCCCTGATATAGATGTGCCCATTGATTCTGCGCTTCGATTTGGAACCATCAAATACATTGATGTTGCGATGACGGGCGGATATGCCTACAACTGGGTGTTCGCCAAGAACTGGTTACTTTCCACCTCCTTGTCAGTGGGATTGGGCTATAAACGATCATCGGGAGACTTGAAAGAACGCGGGTTCTCATTCCGTAATTTCTCATTCAACAATCTCAACATTGATGGTATCGGTCGTATGGGAATCGTATATAATAATACACGTTGGTTTGCCGGCATAAGCGGCATTCTGCATGTCTATAACTATCGCAAGAATACATTCTCTACCAATAATATCTTTGGAAGTGTAAACATCTACTTCGGTGTTAACGTTGGCAGAAAGAAGGCGTACCGTTGGATGGGGAAAAAGAAATGATAATGCTTAATTCTTAATGCTAAATGCTTAATGAACATGCGTAAGTTACAATTCAAAAGGAGCACCTTATTTATAATAATAGCGCTGATGGTTTCGTCTGCGACTATTGCTCAGCAGAAAGATTCGACGCTGGTAGTGAAGACACTCACGGAAATGAAAGGACTGCAGACAAAGAAGAGTGGGGCTGAACTGTTCCTGCAGATTGCCAGATGCTTCAAAGGGTTCCCGTATGTGGGACATACACTTGACCGTACAGATGATGAGCAATTAGTTGTCAACCTGTATGAGATTGACTGTACCACCTTTCTGGAGAATGCACTGGCTCTGACGGTGTGTGTAAAAGCTGGTGAGACAGACTTTGCATCATTTAAAAAGCACTTGCAGGATATCCGTTATCGTAATGGACAATTGGCATACGAGAATCGTTTGCATTATTATCAATGGTGGGTGACTGACAATGCACAAATGGGGTATGTCAAAGAAATAGACCATCCGAATCCTCCATTTACGGCTGTTCAGAAACTGAAGATTAATTATATGAGCAGCAACCCGAATCTTTATGATATGCTCCGTCATCATCCCGAACGAGTTGCTGCATTAAAGACGATAGAAGATGCCACGAATGGTACTGCCGTTCGTTATATCCCCAAGGAGCTTGTCAAAAATACGCAATTGCTTCGGGAAACTATTCATGATGGTGATATTCTGGCTTTAGTGACGAATAAAAAGAACTTAGATACCACCCATTTGGGTATTGCTGTTTGGAAAAGCAACGGTTTGCATTTACTCAATGCATCATCGATACATAAAAAAGTCGTAGAAGAACCTATGCTCCTCTACGACTATTTAGCTCGTCGGCAATACCTGATCGGTATTCGCGTTGCGAGGGTTTTGTAAGCAATCTTATCTGTTTAGAAATATACTGGTATCGTAAATTGTCTGATAATATTAATATGATCTTGCAATTATTACACGGTATTTTGCCGGTTTGCCGCTTACCATATCGATACCAGGAGTCTGTTCAAACATAAAAGGTACACAGCGGATCGTGGCTTGCGTTTCTTCTTTAATCTTTGCCTCAGTCTCAGCTGTACCATCCCAATGACAAAGGAAGAAACCACCATCTTTAACCTTCTCTTTGAATTCCTCATAGTTTTCACACTCGTAGATGTGCTCGTCACGATATTTGCGGGCTTTCTCGAAGATATTCTTTTGGATATCTTCTAACAGATTCTTTACGTAGTCAACGATACCATCAATATTGACCGTTTCCTTCTCTAAGGTATCGCGGCGCATTACCTCAATGGTGCCGTTCTCAAGATCACGACCACCCATTACCAAACGAACGGGTACGCCCTTCAATTCGTAGTCTGCAAACTTAAAGCCTGGACGTTTGTTGTCGGCATCATCATATTTTACACTAATGCCGGCAGTACGTAACTCATTGATAATCGGAGTCAGTTTCTCAGTGATAGCTGCCAACTGGTCGGCACCTTTTGTAATCGGCACGATAACCACCTGGATTGGAGCCAGACGAGGAGGCAATACAAGACCGTTGTCATCGCTGTGAGTCATGATGAGCGCACCAATCAGTCGGGTGCTCACTCCCCAAGAAGTAGCCCACACATATTCTGGTTTGTTTTCCTTATTGAGGAACGTGACCTCGAAAGCTTTTGCAAAGTTCTGACCCAAGAAATGGCTGGTGCCACTCTGTAGTGCCTTACCATCTTGCATCATAGCCTCAATCGTATATGTATCGAGTGCACCTGCAAAACGTTCGGTTTCACTCTTTACTCCCTGAACAACAGGAACGGCCATCCATTCTTCTGCAAACTTCGCATAGACATGCAGCATCTTCTTTGCTTCTTCCTCGGCTTCTTCGCGGGTAGCATGGGCTGTATGTCCTTCTTGCCAAAGGAATTCAGATGTGCGCAAGAACGGACGGGTACGCATTTCCCACCGCATCACATTGCACCATTGGTTACACATCAGCGGCAGATCGCGATATGACTGAATCCAGTTTTTATACGTATTCCATATTATCGTCTCCGATGTGGGACGCACGATAAGTTCTTCTTCAAGTTTGGCGGCAGGATCCACTTCAACGCCGCTCTTATCTTCTTTAGCACGGAGTCGGTAGTGGGTGACGACAGCACATTCTTTTGCAAAACCTTCAACATGTTCAGCCTCGCGACTTAAGAATGATTTTGGAATTAGCAAGGGAAAATAGGCGTTCTGAGCGCCTGTTTCTTTGAACATCTTATCCAACTGTTGCTGCATCTTTTCCCAAATAGCATATCCGTAGGGTTTAATTACCATACAGCCGCGTACAGCACTCTGCTCTGCCAAATCAGCCTTTACGACCAAGTCGTTGAACCACTGGCTGTAGTTCTCGGCTCTTTTTGTCATTTCTTTTAATTCTTTTGCCATATTATTTTAAGTTGTTCTTTTTTTCAGCGTGCAAAAGTAATAAAAAACTTTGACGCCCCAAAAGCAATTGATAAGAAAAGAATTAGAGGGTTACACCATTTTTGAAGATGGATATTTCGCGATAGCCGTTAACTTCATTGCGAGCTGGTTCGCCACTGGCAACAGATAAGACCTTGTCAATAAATTCAGGAACAATCTCCTGCATCGTACGACCTTCAACCAACTGTCCTGCAGAGAAGTCCACCCAGTTTGGCTTGTTCTTGGCGAGGGTGGGGTTTGTGGCAATCTTCATTGTCGGAACGAACGTGCCGAAAGGTGTACCGCGACCTGTGGTGAAGAGTACGATATGACAACCACAGGATGCCAGCGCCGTAGAAGCAACGAGGTCGTTTCCAGGAGCAGACAACAGGTTGAGGCCATGATGCTGGATACGGTCTCCGTATTCCATCACACCACTAACTGGAGCGCGTCCACATTTCTGTGTACAACCCAATGCTTTGTCTTCAAGGGTTGAAATTCCTCCTGCTTTATTTCCAGGACTAGGGTTTTCGCCCACAGGCTCACCGTGTGAGAGGAAATAATTCTTAAAGTTGTTGATCAAGCTGACGGTTTGGTTGAACAGTTCCGGCGTTTCACAACGGTTCATCAGAATAGTCTCTGCACCAAACATTTCAGGAACCTCTGTCAGCACACTAGTTCCTCCTTGTGCAACAAGCCAATCACTAAACTCACCAACGAGTGGATTGGCTGTAATTCCACTAAATCCGTCTGAACCACCACACTTCAATCCAATACGTAATTTGCTCACGGGAACATCTTCACGTTTGTCTTCTTTTGCTATTGCATAAAGCTCACGCATTATCTTCAAGCCTTCCTCTACTTCGTCGCCTTCAATACGCTGGGTAACAAGCAGTTTGATGCGGTCTTTATCATAATCACCCAACATCTCCATGAAGTCTTCTGGTTGGTTGTTTTCGCAACCTAATGATAGTACCAAAACGGCACCTGCGTTAGGGTGAAGAACGATGTCACGCAATACCTTACGAGTATTTTCGTGGTCTTCAGAAAGTTGTGAACAACCATAATTGTGATGCCAAGCATGGATAGCATCAATACCTTTGAGGCCGGTTTCCTCAATGAGTCGTTTCACCAATTCTTCTGCAATGCCGTTTACGCATCCTACTGTAGGAACTACCCATATTTCGTTACGTACACCTACATCACCATTCTTGCGTACATATCCTTTAAAGGTTCGATGATCGTTTTTAATGGTCAACTTTTCGTTGACGGGCTTGTATTCATATTCAAGCGTTCCTGACAAATTAGTCTTCAGATTGTTTTCATTGACCCATTCACCAGCTTTCAGATCTTTCTTGGCATGACCGATAGGATAACCATATTTTATAATATCTGTACCTTCTGGAGTGTCATGAATGAGAACTTTATGTCCTGCTGGCGTATCTTGCAAGAGTACAATCTGCTTGCCATCAATGTCAATCACTTCGCCCTTTTTCATAGGACGTAAACATACAACCACAGAGTCGGCTGGGTTGATTTTCAAAAATGCTGATAGTTCCATAGTTATTTTCTCAATTTTAAATGATTCGATTTAATTATAAACAATTCATCATTCGTTTTCCATCTAAACCATATCACGTTGATAGAAATCGATATTTTCTCTGGTAAGTAGTTCGATAGGCATATAGTTCACCGGACGCACTTTTTTCTTTAGTACGATGGCGTGGAAGAGCGTATCGACACAATGATAGCCCTGCATAAAGGCATGTTGTGCAATCAAAAATGAAATTGAGCCTTGACGCAGACATTTAGCGTTTTTCTCTACGACATCATAGCCCATTATCTGTATGTTTCGGCGATTAGTTTTCAACAAGAAGTCTCCAACAAGGTGAGCTTTTGAACTCATGGTGATGCAATGATGAACTTTCGGATGGCTGCTGAAGAAATTCTCCAAGATACGCGTATAGTTCTTCCTTTCTTCATCAAGCGGCAGGTTGACATCATGAATAATCACATTGGGAAAGTGATCGCGCATATAGTGGCGAAATCCCACTTCACGATTATCTTGCTGTTTGCTGGGGACCATTCCGTTTCGCATCTGTTTCATGAGCATGATTTCTTTTTCGTTATGTGCGATAAGCATGAGCATACGCGCAGCAAAATAACCACTCTGAAAAGAATCTTGTCCAAAAAATGATAGCGGTTTCAAATCGGGCATGTAGGAGTCGAGAAGAATAAACGGAATGTTTTTATCGTGTAGCTGATCGGTAAACTGACGGGTTGTTTCTAAGTCAGCAGGCACAACGATGACACCATCTGGGTTTAAGCTTAGACAATGTTGGCTCTCCTCACGAAAAGAATCGGAGTCAAAACGCTTGTAAAAAGCAAATTTCAACTCAATATGGAAATCTCGACGTGCTTCACATGCCTTTCCTGCACCAGTTTCTATTTCTTCCCAATAAGCTTCGGATGCGTGACTGGGCATCAAACAGATAAAAGTGTATGAACGGTTATACGCAAGTGCACTTGCATAAACATTGGGCTGATAGTTCATATCGCTCAATGCTTGTTTTACTTTTTGTAAGGCAGGTTTCGATACATTCGGTCTGTTGTGCAATACACGATCAACAGTTCCAACTGAAACCCCGGCCCGTTCAGCAATATCTTTGATTCTGATTTTAGCAGCCATTCTGATAATTGTCGATTAGACGATTTGGTGATTTGATTATTTGACGATTCACCGTCTTCTTCGCTGCAAAGTTAACAATAAAACTTGAATTGTGCGAACGCACAGCGTGATATTTTGAAAAAAAAGAGAAAAAAATCCATTTTTATTTCGCTTATCCGAAAAAAATCGCTAATTTTGTGACGAAAATGTGCAGAAAAGCATTTGTCAACAATTGGAATTATTTTTTTTATTTAATAACAAACTATATTTAAAGTAACTAAAATGGCTAAAATTGTAACATTAGGCGAGATTATGCTTCGCCTTTCTCCGCAAGGAAACGACCGTTTCATCCAGAGTGAATCATTCCGTATTATCCCCGGTGGTGGTGAAGCTAACGTAGCTGTCAGCGTGGCAAACTATGGTCACGATGCCTATTTCGTATCTAAGTTGCCAAAACATGAAATCGGACAAATTGCAGTGAATGCACTCCGTCGTTATGGTGTTAATACAGACTTTGTTGTCCGTGGTGGTGACCGTGTGGGTCTTTATTATGCAGAAACAGGTGCTTCTATGCGTCCTTCAAAAGTTATTTATGACCGTGCTCATTCTTCTATTGCAGAGGCTGATGTTACAGACTTTGATTTTGATAAAATTATGGAAGGTGCAGCTTGGTTCCACTGGTCTGGTATTACTCCTGCTATTTCCGACAAAGCTGCCGAGTTGACAAAACTCGCTTGTGAGGCTGCTAAGCGTCACGGAGTAAAGGTTTCTGTTGACCTTAACTTCCGCAAGAAGCTGTGGACTTCAGA